>CACDPE010000006.1 GCA_902554655.1 uncultured Bacteroidota bacterium | reverse complement strand
ATTTCATAAGTTTCTCTGTTCTTAATTACGCCATCTTGGTGAATTCCTGAACTGTGTGCAAATGCATTTGATCCAACAATAGCCTTGTTTGGTTGAACAATCATTCCCATAAGTTCAGAAACCATTTGACTAGTATCATATAAGAGCTTAGAATTTATATTTGTATCAAGATTTAATTCATTGTGTTGTCTTAAAACCATAACTACTTCCTCAAGAGATGTATTACCAGCTCTTTCACCAATTCCATTTATAGTACATTCAATCTGTCTAGCGCCATTTATAACACCCTCAATTGAGTTTGCTGTAGCTAAACCTAAGTCATTATGACAATGGCAAGAAATAATAGCTTTATCAATATTTGGAACATTATTTATTAAATATTTAATTTTTTGACCATATTCAAAAGGGAGACAATAGCCTGTAGTATCTGGAATATTTAAGACTGTTGCTCCAGCATTAATTACTTTCTCACAAACTAATGCTAAAAAATCATTATCTGTTCTGCCAGCATCTTCAGCATAAAATTCGATATCTTCAACATAATTTTTAGCATATTTTACAGCAGCCACAGCTCTTTTTAAAATATCTTTTCTATTAGATTTGAATTTGTATTTAATATGTGAGTCTGATGTTCCAATACCAGTATGAATTCTTGGTTTATAAGCGTTTTTTAATGAATCAGCCGCAACTTCAATATCTTTTTTTACAGCCCTTGTTAAGCCACAAACACTAGCATTTTTCACAATTTTCGAAATTTCAACAACAGAATTAAAATCTCCAGGGCTTGATATTGGAAAACCAGCTTCAATTATATCTACACCTAGATTATCTAACCTCTCAGCAATTACAAGTTTTTGCTTTGTTTCAAGTTTACACCCAGGAACCTGCTCACCATCTCTAAGAGTAGTATCAAAAATATTAACTAAATCTTTTTGCATTAATTTTTATGAATCGACTAAATTAATAAATATGATGATAAATTGTATATGTTTTTTTACAAACTATTCCATATTTTTAATTCAGGAAAACCTGCTTTAATAATTAATTGTTTTTTCGTTACGGGATGAATAAAATTTACACTGTAGGAGTGTAAACAAATGCTTAAATCCTTATTTAGTCTCTTTGCTCCATATTTAACATCACCCTTGACTGGACAATTTATATTTGAAAGTTGAGTTCTGATTTGATGATGTCTTCCAGTTTCCAAGTAAATTTTTAGCACGTTATAGTTGTCTAATTCTTTAACTAATTTATAATTTAGAATACTTTTTTTAGATCCTTTAATTTCTTTACTAACAACAAACGATTTGTTCTTTTTTCCATTTTTTTTCAGGAAATTTATTAGTCTTCCTGATTTTTTTATTTGATGTTTTTCCGTAATGGCTATGTAAGTTTTTTTTATTTCTCTATTTCTAAATATTTTATTCATTCTTTCTAAACATTTACTGGTTTTTGAAAGAATCAATAAACCACTAGTTGGCCTATCTATTCTATTTACAAGTCCAAGAAATACATTTCCTTTTTTATTATATTTTTTTTTAATATAATTTTTGCAAAGTTCTAGTACAGATTCATCGCCAGTCTTATCACATTGAGAAAGTTGTCCAGGTTTTTTATTAATTACAAGGAAATGATTGTCTTCAAAAATAACCTCCATTCAGTACATTTCATTTTTGTTGGGAAAATTAAGTTTTTTTACATCTTCTACATAGTTTTGTATAGCTGTTTTAACAGTTGAATTTAAATCTAAATACCTTCTTAAAAATCTAGGATTAAATTCGTGAGTTAAACCTAATAAATCGTGAAGAACTAAAACTTGACCGTCAACATGATTTCCAGCTCCAATTCCAATTAATGGTAGGCTTGTTTTTTTACTGACCTTTTTGATAAATCAGATGGAATTTTTTCAAGAACAGTAGCAAAACAGCCTTTCTCCTCTAAAAATATTGCATCATTAATTAACTGTTTAGCCTCATGTTCATCTCGCGCTCTTACATTATAAGTACCAAACTTGTAAATAGATTGAGGTGTTAAACCTAAGTGCCCCATTACAGGAATACCTGCCATTATGATTTTATCGATTGAATCTCCAATTTCATTTCCACCCTCCATTTTAACAGCGTGTGCACCCGATTCTTTCATTATTCTAATTGCAGATCTAAGTGCTTCTTTGGGGTCAGATTGATATGATCCAAATGGTAAATCAACGACAACTAGGGCTCTTTTTACTGCTTTTACAACTGATGAAGCATGATATATCATTTGATCGAGAGTTATCGGCACTGTAGTTTCATTTCCAGCAAATACATTTGATGCTGAATCGCCAACGAGTATTACATCTATATTTGCTTCATCTAAAATTCTAGCAAATGTAAAATCATATGCTGTTAGCATACTAATTTTCTCACCTTTTGATTTCATTTCGTGAAGTGTGTTGGTGGTGATTCTCTTATACATCTTAAAATATTTCCAGCAAATTTATTCAAATAAATTAAATATTACTGACATTGTGGCAGTAAATAAGACTGGCATAATCATTGAACTCTGAAAATAAAATATTTATTATGAGTAAAATTATAGGAATTGATTTAGGAACAACCAACTCATGTGTTTCTGTTATGGAAGGAAATGAGCCAGTTGTTATTCCTAATGCCGAAGGTAAAAGAACAACTCCTTCTGTTATCGCTTTTGTAGAAGGTGGTGAAATTAAGGTTGGAGATCCAGCCAAAAGACAAGCTGTAACCAATCCAACTAAAACTATTTCCTCAATTAAAAGATTTATGGGAAGTAAATTTTCAGAATCAAAAAATGATGCAAAAAGATCTGCTTACAAAGTTGTTAAAGGTGATAATGATACTTCAAGAGTTGATATCGATGGTAGGCTATATACCCCTCAGGAATTATCTGCCATGATTTTACAAAAAATGAAAAAAACTGCTGAGGATTATTTAGGCACGTCAGTTACTGAAGCTGTTGTTACAGTACCTGCATATTTCAATGATGCTCAAAGACAAGCTACAAAAGAGGCAGGAGAGATTTCGGGTTTAAAAGTTCAAAGAATTATAAATGAACCAACAGCCGCGGCTCTCGCTTATGGTTTAGATAAATCAGGTAAAGATCAAAAAATTGCAGTTTACGACTTAGGTGGTGGAACTTTTGATATATCAATATTAGAATTGGGTGATGGAGTTTTTGAAGTATTATCGACAAATGGTGATACTAGGCTCGGGGGTGATGACTTTGATGAAAAAATTATTGATTTTCTAGCAGATGAATTTAAATCATCTGAAAATATTGATCTAAGAGATGACCCGATGGCTTTACAACGATTAAAGGAAGCTGCTGAAAAGGCAAAAATTGAATTGTCTTCCTCAACTCAAACTGAAATAAATTTACCATATGTTACTGCTACATCTTCTGGACCAAAGCACCTTGTTAAGACTTTGACTAGGGCTAAATTTGAACAATTATGTTCAGATTTGGTTAAAAGATCAATGGAGCCTGTTAAGAAAGCAATTGATGATGCTGGGATTAACAAGAGTGAAATTAATGAAGTGATATTAGTTGGTGGTTCAACAAGAATTCCTGTTATTCAATCTGAAGTTGAAAAATTTTTTGGTAAAAAACCATCGAAAGGAGTTAATCCTGATGAGGTTGTTGCTGTAGGTGCAGCAATTCAAGGAGGTGTTTTAACGGGTGACGTTAAAGATGTACTATTACTTGACGTGACTCCTCTGTCTCTCGGAATAGAAACTATGGGAGGGGTGATGACTAAATTAATTGAGTCAAATACCACAATTCCATCAAAAAAATCCCAAGTTTTCTCAACAGCTGCTGACAATCAGCCGTCTGTTGAAATTCATGTTCTTCAAGGAGAGAGGTCGATGGCAAAAGATAACAAAACTATCGGAAGATTTCATTTAGATGGTATCCCACCTTCACCTAGAGGTGTGCCACAGATTGAAGTAACTTTTGATATAGATGCAAATGGAATAATTCAAGTCACAGCTTTAGATAAAGCTACGAACAAATCACAAGATATTAGAATTGAAGCCTCGTCAGGATTAACAGAAGATGAAATTGAAAAAATGAAAAAAGAAGCTGAAGCTAATGCAGACTCTGATAAAAAACTTAAGGAGGAAGCTGATACTTTGAATTCAGCTGATACAATGATATTTCAAACTGAAAGTCAGCTTAAAGAATTTGGTGAGAAGCTTTCAGATGATAAGAAAAAGCCTATTGAAGATGCTTTAGAAGCACTAAAAAAATCTCATGAGGCAAAAAATCTTGATTCCATAAAGACTGACTTAGAGAAAATTAATGAAGCATGGAAAAATGCTTCTGAAGAGTTGTATAAGGCTCAGGCTGAATCTTCAAAGAATGATGATACGTCAACTGGAAATGCAAAAGCTAATAAGAAAGAAGGGGAAGATGATGTCCAAGATGTAGACTTTGAGGAAGTTAAGTAAAATTTTATTTCAAATTAAAACGTGTCTTTTTGACACGTTTTTTTTTGTGGGTAAGTCAATTATGAGTAAAAATCAAAAACTAAAAATTATAAACAAAGTCAAAAATAATACATTGATGGAGCATTTGAATATTGAGTTTATTGACGTAGGAAATGATTATTTGACCGCAAAAATGCCTGTAAGTTCAAAGGTTCATCAACCTGATGGAGTTTTACACGGAGGAGCAACCGTAGCACTTGCTGAGTCAGTTGGAAGTGCTGCCTCATTTTTATTTATAAATCCATTAAATCAAACTATAAGAGGATTAGAAATTTCTGCTAATCATTTAAAATCAGCTATAAAAGGGCATGTTTATGCTACTGCAAATCCAATACATATTGGAAAAAAAACACATCTTTGGGAGATAAAAGTTACAGATGACGAATCAAATTTAATCTCTCATTGTAAGTTAACAACTATAGTGGTTAATAAAAAATAATTTACAAGCTTAAATAGTTTGTTTTAATAGCTTAAATTTGCTTTTTAAAATTAAAAGATGAAAAGTATAATTACTTGTGATTTAGAGGGAGTTATAGAAACAATTAATCCTGACGGTGAAAAATTATTTGGATATAAAAAAGAGGAGCTTGTCGGGAAAAAAAGAGTTTCTTTATTCTCTGCTGGAGAAATTGTTATTCAAAATGTAGGAATGTGGCTATCACAAGCAAATAAATATGGCGAATATTCTACTAAAACATATTTTATCAATAAAAATGGTAATAAATTTAATGCTCAAATTAAAATTACCCCAACCTTTGCAAATGGAAAAAATAATCCTCAAACAGGATATTGTGGTATTACAGTACCAATTGAGGAGGAAGTTGAAATACCTATTAAATTTTCAACAATTTTTATAAAATGGGTTTTTGCTATTACTAGGGGTGGTTTCACAAGTGCTTCATTATTTCCAATATTTGCTATAGCAGCATTTTTGGCTGGTTCAGGCGATGATCTTTTTAATATTACATCATTAATTTTATGTTCTTTGGGTATAGGTTTTTTACATGTTTCATCTAATCTATTTAATGATTATTATGATGTAAAAGATGGTACTGATGGCGCAAATACTGAATATTTTAATGCTGGACTGAATTCTACTGTTTTAGAAGGAGCTCAACTTTCTGGTGGAAGTAGATCAATTGAATTAGGTTTAATTACATTAGATGGTACGCTATCTTTAGCAAGAAAGATGATGTTAACAGCTATATTAGTCACAGCAATATTACTCTTTAATAGTTATAATATTACTGGAAGTTTTTCTAATGCTCAGAATGCATTAATTCTTGGTTTAGTTGGTGGTTTATTGGGATATTTTTATACTGCAAGACCATTAAGATTAGTTTCAAGAAGAGGTCTTGGTGAGGTTGCTATCTTTTTAGCTTTTGGACCTATATTAACTTTGGGATCATTATATGCTGTTTCAAATACTACAGTTGAAATATTTTCTAAGGATTTTTATAATGCCATCTACTTAGGTATTCCTTTTGGATTTTTAACTACAAATATTTTATACATAAATCAATTCCCTGATACTGTTAGTGATGCTAAAACTGGAAAAAATCATTTAATAGTAACTTTTGGAAAGAAAGCTGCTAGATGGGGATATTTGGTGATTTTGTTAGCTGCGTTTGCATCATCATTCCTTTTATCACCATTTCTTGAAAGTAATATAGAAAATTTCAATTCTTTATTTTTTAATATAGGAAATGGATTATTGTTTTTATATGGATTTATAGCATTTATTAACCTGAACAAAAATTATGAATCTAGGGAATTAATACATTCTAATTTAAAGACAATTTATTTACAGATTTTTTATGGAATGTTTATTTTATTTGCTTTATACTTTATACCTTACATTCAATCAATATTATAAAATAACATATGTTTATTGAACAAGCATTAGACTTTAAAAATGATTGGTGGAGGTATTTAATTGGTTTCATTGTTATTTTCCTTTTTTGGCAATTTATTGGAGCTATACCATTAATAATCGGGATGATTTCTCAAATGGATTTCTCTGATTTAGAAAGTTTACAAACTTTAGAAAACCCCAATGATATGTTTTCTATGATTGGAAGTAAAAATACAGTTTTAACACTACTTTTAATTTCCTTCGTTGTTGGATTTCTGGGATTATTTATTGTTGTAAAAAATATTCACAATCAAAACTTTAAGTCTTTAATTACTTCTAGAAATAAAATTGATTATTCTAGAATTATTCATTGCTTCCTAGTAATATTTACACTTAATTCTTTGATGATTTTTATATCATATTTAATTTCACCTTCATCATTTGAGTATAATTTTCAATTAGAACCATTTTTGATTTTACTTCTTATTTGTATTTTTTTGCTACCATTTCAAACAACATTTGAGGAATTATTAGTAAGAGGGTATTTATTACAAGGATTTGGTATTGCTTTTAAAAGTAGAGCAGCAGCTTTTATCATACCTTCTATTATTTTCGGGTTTTTACATATTTTAAATCCTGAAATTGATAAACTTGGTTATGGATTTCTTGTTGCATATATTTTGATGGGTATGACGTGGGGAATTTTCACTTTAATGGACGATGGAAATGAACTAGCTATTGGAGCTCATTATGCAAACAATTTAGTTGTATTCTTATTTTTAACAGCCGATTGGCATGCTGTACAAACAAATGCTATATTTATCTCTGTTGAAGAACCAAATTTACTTAGTATGATAATTCCGATGTTTATTTATTATCCAATTTTAATTTTTTACTTTTCAAAAAAGTATAATTGGACAAATTGGTCAGAAAAACTATTTGGTAAAATAAATACTAATTATGAGTCTTAATAAAAATTCAATCTTTGCTTGGGCTTCTTTTATATTAACACTTTTAGGAATTGTATTAATTCTTTTAGGTGTTTTAAAATACCCTGAATATGCTATTGGATTTTCAGTAGTTGGAGTAGGTTTTATAGCAATCGGTTGGGCATTCAATGCTTTAAAAGGAAGAATTTAGATCATCTTTTCTGGATTTACCCATTCATCAAATTCTTTTTCACTCAGATATCCAGATTTTAATGCCTCGATTTTGAGTGTTGTTCCGTTTTTATGAGCATTATTTGCTATTTCTGCAGCTTTATAATATCCTATTTTTTTATTTAATGCGGTTACCAACATCAATGAGTTATTTAAATGCTCTTTAATTTTGTTCTTATTAGCCTTCAATCCTTTCAAACAGTTTTCATTAAAACTATCGCAAGCATCAGCAATTAAATGGGCAGATTCAATAAGTTTGTGAGCAAGTACAGGTTTAAAAACATTTAATTCAAGATGCCCTTGACTTCCTGCGATAGTTACAGTACTATCATTACCCATTATTTGAGTACATACCATTGATAGAGCTTCACACTGAGTTGGGTTTACCTTTCCTGGCATTATAGAACTTCCTGGCTCATTTGATGGAAGTATTAGTTCTGCAAATCCTGATCTTGGACCACTTCCAAGTAACCTGATGTCATTTGCTATTTTAAATAAAGAAACTGCTATTTGTTTTAATGCTCCATGTGTTTCAACTAATGCATCATTTGAAGCGATAGATTCAAATTTATTTTTTGCAGGTTTAAAGTCAATGTTTGTTTGATTACATATGTTCTTAACAACTATTTTATCAAAATTTAATGGAGTGTTTAAGCCAGTCCCAACAGCTGTTCCTCCGATTGCTAATTCTTTTATATGAGAGAGACTGTTTTTAAGAGATTTTAATCCATGAGATATTTGTGATTCATAACCTGAAAACTCTTGCCCCAAAGTTAAGGGAGTGGCATCCATAAGATGAGTTCTTCCAATTTTAACATCTTTACTGAATTCATTAACCTTTGAATTTAGAGTTTTTATAAAATTTTCAATTGACACTATTGTTTTTTCAAGTAAAAGCTTCGTAACGGCTATGTTTATTGCTGTTGGAAAAGAATC
Source organism: uncultured Bacteroidota bacterium (assembly GCA_902554655.1). Taxonomy (GTDB): domain Bacteria; phylum Bacteroidota; class Bacteroidia; order Flavobacteriales; family Flavobacteriaceae; genus Eutrophosalina. The sequence continues at coordinate 42,970 of CACDPE010000006.1, read as the reverse complement.
ATTCGAAGATTGAGACATATTAACATCATCATTTGCTTTTAAAAATTTATCATCAAGTAAAGTTTTTCCTAAAATAATATTTGCCCTATTAGAAATTACCTCATTAACATTCATGTTTGTTTGTGTACCAGATCCTGTTTGCCATATGACTAAAGGAAATTCATTATCATGAGCTCCTTCTAATATTTCATCACATACTTCACTTATCAATTTCATTTTTTTGTTATCAAGAATTTTTGATTCATGATTAGCCTGTGCACATGATTTTTTAAGTATAGAGTATGCTTTTATAATTTCAATTGGCATTGAACTTGGTTTACCAATCTTGAAATTTTCAATCGATCTTTGAGTTTGAGGACCCCAAAGTGAATTTTCTGGAATTTTTACTTCTCCAAGAGTATCAGATTCTGTTCTATACTTCATTAATTTAATTTATAATACAAATTTACAAAATACTGATTTAAATATGTTGATAAAGTATTTTCTAACCTTTTAAAATATTAATTATATGGTTATCTTTGTAATATGTTTGAATTCGATCAGTACTTAGGTTTCTTAATATTTATGACCATCCTAACTATGGGCTTCTGGCTAATGATTCTTCTTTTAGGTTTTATCATACCATACTGGGTAACTGGTTCTTTCTTCGAATGGCTCAAGGAAAGAAAGAAAAAATAGCTCTTAATTTTTTTACTTATTTAATTTTAATCCTCATTATTTGACATTAAAAAGGATTTAAGAAAGGGATCAATATTACCATCTAAAACAGATGAAGCATCTCCAATTTCAGTACTGGTTCTTACATCTTTAACCATTTTATAGGGATGAAGAACATAATTTCTTATTTGTGATCCCCATTCAATTTTTTTCTTGTTATCCTCAATTTTTTTTCTGGCCTCTAGTTTTTTATTTAACTCAATTTCATAAAGTTGAGATTTAAGTAGAAGTAATGCTTTATTTTTATTATCAAGTTGTGATCTTGTTTCTGAGTTTTCAATAATAATCCCAGTTGGAATATGCTTTAATCTAACAGCTGTTTCAATTTTATTTACACTCTGTCCACCTGCTCCACTTGATCTCATAGTGTCCCATTCAATTTCAGAATTGTTAATTTCTATCTCTATACTTTCATCAACCAGTGGATATACATAAACTGAGGCAAATGAAGTATGTCTTTTTGCATTACTGTCAAAAGGTGATATTCTTACTAGTCTATGAACACCATTTTCGCCTTTTAACCATCCAAATGAATAATCACCTTGAATTTCAATTGTAATTGTTTTTATACCTGCGACATCTCCATCAACTAAATTAAGTTGTTTTGTTTTAAATCCTCTTTTTTCACACCACATCATATACATTCTAGTTAACATACTAGCCCAATCACAACTTTCAGTACCACCAGCACCTGCGGTTATTTGCAACACGGATGATAATTCATCACCCTCAGATGATAGCATGTTTTTAAACTCTAGTTCTTCAAGTGTCTTTTTACATTTTTCATAAATTTCTGTTAAACTATCCTCAGAAACTTCCTTGTTTTTAAAATATTCATAAGTGATCTCAAGCTCATCGCATAATGATTCTGCTAGTTCAAAACCAACCACCCAGTCTTTTATTGATTTTATTTTTTTTAAAATAATTTGGGCCTGGGAATTGTCATTCCAGAAGTCAGGATTAAGTGTTTTTTCTTCGAGATTTGAGATTTCAATTCTTTTACTTTCTAAGTCAAAGATACCGTCTTAGGGACCCTAGACGTAGAATTAAATTTTTAATATTATCAGTAGTAATCAAAACATACCAAAATTAAATAAATTAATTGTTTTAATATTAATCATAAACTATATTTAATTAATTAAGATATAAATACTTGAATAATGATTAATGTGAATTTAATTAGTGATACAGTAACAAAACCAACTCAAGGTATGATGGAAGCTATGTTTAAAGCTCATGTTGGAGATGATGTTTTTAAGGAAGACCCTACTGTGAATGAATTAGAGGAGAAGGTTGCAAATCTTTTTGGTATGGAAAAAGCACTGTTTTTTCCATCCGGAACTATGACAAATCAGACGGCAATAAAAATTTTAACAAATCCAGGAGATCAACTTATTTGCAGTAAATATGCTCATGTTTATAATTATGAGGGTGGAGGAGTAAGTTTTAACTCTGGTGTTTCTTGTAAATTGATTGATGGTGATAGAGGATTATTTAGTGTTGAAGATGTTGTAAAGTCTATAAATCCTCCAGATTTCTACCATAGTCCTAAAACTAGTTTAGTTTGTATTGAGAATACAACTAATAAAGGTGGTGGAGCATGCTGGGATATTACCGAGTTGAAAAAAATTAAGAAAATATGTGATGAAAACAACCTCTTCTTTCATCTGGATGGTGCAAGAATTTGGAATGCTTTCGTAAAGAATAAAATTAATCTAAAAGAATATGGAAAACTCTTCGATACAATTTCTGTTTGTCTTTCTAAGGGATTAGGTTGTCCAGTAGGATCACTTCTTCTCACTTCATCTCAATATTTTGAAAATGCCTTGAAAATTAGAAAAATTCTTGGTGGTGGAATGAGGCAATCAGGATTCCTAGCTGCCTGCGGAATTTATGCCTTAGACAATAACATTAATAGACTTAAAGATGATCATCTTAAAGCTAAAGAAATTGGTGATGCTCTAAGTAAACTAGATTACATTAAAAATGTAGAACCTGTAGAAACCAATATTGTAATTTTTGAATTAGATGAAAAATTTTCCTCATCTATTTTTCAAAATAAATTATCTGAGAATGGAATTGAAATCATAAGTATGGGTGATAATAAATTAAGAGTAGTAACTCACTTAGACTATAATCAGGATCAGCATGAATATTTTCTTGAATTTATAGATAAAATTCATTACAATTTTTAAAAAATTCATCAAAAACAATAATTTGATGTATTTTTGCGCAGTGATGTTCAAAATGGTGCATGAAAAATAAAATAGATGCTCACAGAAATATCCTATCATTAATTGGTAATACACCATTAATTAGATTAAATAGAATTGTTAAAGATTTTAAAGGTTCATATTATGCTAAATATGAGGCATTTAATCCAGGTCACTCTAATAAAGATAGAATTGCGCTACATATAATTGAGTCAGCAGAAAAAAAAGGCTTAATTGATAAAAGAACAACAATTATAGAGACTACATCTGGAAATACTGGTTTCAGTTTATCCATGGTTTCTATGGTCAAAGGATATAAATGTATAGTTGCTGTTTCTTCAAAATCATCTACAGACAAAATTGATATGTTAAAATCGATGGGTGCAAAGGTCTATGTTTGTCCAGCAAATGTTGCTGCTGATGATAAAAGATCATATTATCAAGTTGCTAAAAGATTAAATGAAGAAATTAAAGATTCCATCTATATTAATCAATATTTTAATGAACTAAATATTGATGCTCACTATTCCACAACTGGTCCAGAAATATGGGAACAAACATCTGGAAAAATTACTCATTTAATAGCTAGTAGTGGAACTGGTGGTACGATCTCTGGAATAGGAAGGTTTTTAAAAGAAAAAAATTCTAAAATTAAAATTATAGGAGTAGATGCTTACGGATCAGTTCTGAAAAAATTTCATGAAACTGGAGAGTTTGATGAAAATGAAATATATCCTTATAGAATTGAGGGATTAGGAAAAAATCTTATTCCAACTTCAACAGATTTTAAAGTTATTGACCACTACGAAAAAGTTAGTGATGAAGAAAGTGCTATCTATTCAAGAAAAATTGCTGAAAAAGAAGGTATATTTGTTGGCTATACTTCTGGTGCATGTATGCAAGCTATTAAACAGTTAAATAAATCAAATTTTTTTGATGATAATAGCGTTGTAGTAACTGTTTTTTGTGATCATGGGTCAAGATATATGAGTAAAATATACAGTGATGAGTGGATGAAAAATCAAGGATTTTCTATAAAAGCTAAAGACGAACAAGAATCACAAATTGAATTCATAAGATAATGGCAGATTTATTTGAAAAATTTTTAAAAAACATGGGTCCTCTGGGTAAATGGGCTTCAGTTGCTGAAGGTTATTTTGTTTTTCCAAAACTTGAGGGACAGATTTCTAACAGAATGAAATTTAATGGAAAAGAAGTGATTACTTGGAGCGTAAATGATTATTTGGGTTTATCTAATCATCCCGAAGTAAGAAAAGTTGATGCTGAAGCTGGTAAAGAGTATGGTTCTGCATATCCAATGGGTGCCAGAATGATGTCAGGACACACAGATTTACATGAAATACTTGAAAAGCAACTAGCCGAATTTGTAAGTAAAGATGCTGCTTATGTATTAAATTTTGGATATCAAGGAATTTTATCAATAGTTGACACTTTAGTTTCTAAAAATGATGTCATTGTATATGATATTGATTCTCATGCATGCATTGTAGATGGAGTTCGATTACATGTTGGTAAAAGATTTACATTTCAACACAATGATATAGAAAGTCTTGAAAAAAACTTAGTTAGAGCGCAAAATATTATTGAAAAAACTGGTGGTGGAATATTAGTAATTTCTGAAGGTGTTTTTGGAATGAGAGGCGAACAAGGAAAAATCAAAGAAATTGTAAAACTTAAAGAAAAATATGACTTTAGGCTTTTAGTTGATGATGCACATGGCTTTGGAACTCTTGGTAAAACTGGCGCTGGAGCTGGTGAAGAACAAGGTGTCCAGGATGAAATTGATGTATATTTTGCAACATTTGCCAAATCATTGGCTTCAACAGGTGCTTTTGTTGCCGGTTCAAGCGAAGTTGTAAAGTATCTTAAATATAATATGAGATCTCAAATGTTTGCAAAATCTTTACAAATGCAATTAGTTGCTGGAGCGCTCAAAAGATTAGAATTGCTAAAAAACACTCCACAACTTAGAGAAAATCTGTGGAAAAATGTGAAAATGCTTCAAAATGGCTTAGTTGAAAGAGGTTTTGATATTGGAAGCACTCAAAGTTGTGTTACACCTGTTTTTTTAAAGGGAGATGTCCCTGAAGCAATGGTTTTAGTTAAAGATTTAAGAGAAAAGTATAACATTTTTTGCTCAATAGTTGTTTACCCTGTTATTCCAAAAGGGTTAATTCTACTTAGGCTAATACCTACTTCAACACATAATTCTGATGATATTAATGAAACATTAGATGCTTTTACTGCTATCAGAGATAAACTTAATAATGGAACTTATAAGAAGTTATCAGAAAGAATCAAAGTATAATTTTTTGTGATTTGTAATTTTTTATTAGATTTGCGCTTTGATGAGCGTAGACTTAAACAAAAAAATCTTAGACGCCTCAAAACTTTCCTTAATTTTAAATCGGTTAGCTAGTCAATTATTTGAAAATCACAATGACTTTTCAAATACTGTTTTAATTGGTATTCAACCTAGAGGAAAAATTCTTTCGAAAAAAATCAAATATTTATTAGAATCAAGTCATGATATTAAGGATATTAAATTAGGTTTTTTAGATATTACCTTTTTTAGAGATGACTTTGGTAGAGAAAATAAAGTTTTAAATGCTAATAAAACCTCTATTGATTTTATTATAGAAAACAAGACAGTTGTTTTGATTGATGATGTACTTTATACAGGAAGAAGTGTAACAGCTGCCCTATCTGCCCTTCAATCATTCGGAAGACCAGCTAGAGTTGAATTATTAAGTTTAATTGATAGAAGATTTTCTAGACATTTACCTATTCAACCTGATTATTGTGGTTGTCAAGTAGATGCTATAAATAATCAAAGAGTTACTGTTAAATGGAAGGAAATTGATGGAGAAGATTCTGTTTATTTATATATAAAGAATGGCAAATAAGTTATCTGTTTCAAACCTACTTGGTATTAAATATCTAAATGAAGATGATATTTACTTGATTTTTGAAACGGCAAGAAATTTTAAAGAGGTTATAAATAGAAAAATAAAAAAGGTACCAAGTTTAAGGGATATAACAATAGCTAATTTATTTTTTGAAAATAGCACTAGAACAAAAATATCTTTTGAATTAGCACAAAAAAGACTTAGTGCTGATATAGTAAATTTTTCATCATCATCTTCTTCAATAAGTAAAGGTGAAACTTTAGCAGATACAGTAAATAATATCTTGTCAATGAAAGTTGATATGGTAGTAATGAGACATCCTAGTCCTGGAGCTAGTGTTTTTTTAGCAAATAATATAGATTCTTGCATTGTTAATGCTGGTGATGGATGTCACGAGCATCCCACGCAGGCTTTATTAGATTCATTTACACTTGTTGAAAGTCTTAATGATTTAAATGGTAAAAAAATTGTAATTGTTGGTGATATTCTGCATTCTAGAGTAGCTTTGTCAAATATTTTTGCATTCAAAAAATTAGGTGCGGAAGTAAAAGTTTGTGGCCCAAAAAGTTTAATTCCAAAATACATTAACAAGCTCGGTGTTGATTATGAGCAAAATTTTGAATTGGCATTAAATTGGTGTGATGTTGCAAGTATGTTAAGGATTCAAAATGAAAGAATGAATCAAAGTTATTTTCCATCCACAAGAGAATATGCTAAAGAGTTTGGATTAAATAAGAAAAAACTATTAAAATTAAATAAAGAAATAATTATTACTCATCCTGGCCCAATTAACAGGGGTGTTGAGCTATCAAGTGATGTTATAGATTCAGGTAAAACAGTTATTTTAGATCAGGTTGAAAATGGATTAGCCATAAGAATGGCAGTTATGTATCTATTAGCCTCTAGATTATGAATAAATCTCACATTTTTTTTTTAATTGATAAGAATACTAAACTACAAGATCTTAAAGATTTTTTTGATTTAAATTATGATAATAACTGTGTTATTCAATTTGAAACTGATTATGATCATGATCATATTTTTTTAAAAGAAATTCAAAATAATAATTCTACACATAAAAAATCTATAGTTTTAATTTCCAAAAACTTAACTTTAGATAATTTCAATAATATAACTCCAACATTGCAGGAAGCATTGGATATTATTGAAATTGAAGAAATTGAAAGATCTTTAAATATCTAAATGGGTTATATTCAGATTTTAGGATGTTATTCAGCAAGTATGACGTTGAATAAGTATCAATCAAGTCAGGTGCTTTTTTACAAAAATCAAACTTGTTTGATAGATTGTGGTGAAGCTACACAAGCTTTACTTAATAAATATCAAATTAAACTAAGTTCTATTAATAACATATTTATTTCACATTTACATGGTGATCATTATTTTGGTTTGCCTGGACTAATTACGACAATGAATAGAAAAGGTAGAATAAAACCACTTAATTTATTTGGTCCCAGAGGAATTAAAGAAATTCTGACCACCATGTTTAAGCATGGTAAATCTTGGACTAGCTTTGACTTAATAATAAAAGAAATTGACAAAGAAGAAGATGAAATTTACTCCGAAAATCATTTAAAAGTTGAAACTTTTAAATTAGACCATCGAATCGCTTGTAATGCATTTAAATTTACAATTACTCTAAATGATAAAATATTTAAATATGCCTATTGTTCAGATACGGCATATAATCCTAATATTGTAGAGAAAATTAAAAATATTGATTTGCTTTATCACGAAGCAACTTTTTTGAAACAACATAAATTACTTGCCCGTAAAACAAAACATTCAACCTCAGTTGATGCTGCTAAAATTGCAAACGAAGCCAATGTTAAAATGCTACTTATGGGACATTTTTCTACTCGTTATAAGAATTTAGAATACTTTAAAGTTGAAGCATCAGAAATTTTTCAAAACTCTCATATAGCTGAACAAGGTAAGAAATATAATTTTTAGTTATATTTTTACAATATGAAGGATTTATCTGATTTTAGAATTAGTTATGATAAATTAAGTTTGATTGAACAACATTTACCTAAGGATCCAATTAAGTTATTTCAAATTTGGTTTGAAGAATTATGTAAATCAAATTCTGTTCTTGAACCTAATGCTATGACTTTAAGTACTGTAGGTAATGAAAATAAACCAAGAAATAGAGTCGTATTACTCAAGAAATTTTCTAGGAAGGGTTTTGTTTTTTACACCAATTATAAAAGTAAAAAAGGAATTGATATTACTAATAATCCAAATGTCTCTATTTCCTTTTTTTGGCCTTCGTTTGAAAGACAAGTTATAATAGAAGGAATTTGTAGTAAGATAACCAATAAAGAATCGGATAAATACTTCTATTCCAGACCAATTGACAGTCAGATTGGAGCTATAATTTCTGATCAGAGTTCTGAAATTCCAAACCGTGATTACATAGAAAATAAATTTGACTCTTTAAAGTCAGATAACACTGAAATATTAAGACCTCTAAATTGGGGTGGATATATAATTAATCCGATTAGTATTGAATTTTGGCAAGGAAGAAAAAACAGACTTCACGACAGAATTCTTTATTATAAAAATGATAATTCATGGTTATTTAAGAGACTTAGTCCATGAAAAAGTTAATTCTAATTAGACATGCAAAATCTGATTGGAGTTTTGATTTACCTGATTTAGAACGGCCAATTTCTAAAAGAGGTAAAAATGACATTAAACTAATGTCTAGTATCCTGAATAAATTAGATATTAACCTAGACCATATTTACATAAGTAAAGCCAAGAGAACAATCCAAACTTTTGAATTTTTCAAAAAAAATAAACTCTTTCTAGAAAATAGTTTTTCAATTGAAGAAGATTTATATGATTTTCATGGAGATAAAGTTTTAAATTTTATCAAAGATGTTGATGATTCATGCTCAAGTATTTTAATATTTACTCACAATAATACTTGTAATAATTTAGTGGTAAAGTTTACAAATCAGTATTTACATGTTCCAACCTGTGGTATATTAATTTTTGAATTTAATGTATCTTTATGGAAAGATATTTCTGATTCTGATATCAGTTATTATTTTCCAAAAAGTTTTAAATGAATACTTACAGCTTCAAGAATAGAGAATTAAGTTGGTTAGATTTTAATGAAAGAGTTTTACAAGAGGCTGAAGATATTTCTGTTCCATTAATTGAAAGACTAAGATTTATCGGAATTTTCTCAAATAATTTAGATGAGTTTTATAAAATAAGGTATGCAACTGTAAAAAGAATTGCTTTATCTAATCAAAAAGCAAAAAAACTTTATAAAGGTGAAAGTGCAAAAGATCTACTAAATAAAATAACACTTAGAGCCATTAATTTACAGGAAAAAAGTACAATTATTTTTAACTCAATTCTAAAAGATCTAAAAAAGGAAAATATTCATATCATAAACGAAAAAAATATTCCTCAAGAATCTTTAGAATATTTAAATGGCTTTTTTCAAAATAAAGTTTTTCCTAACCTTAAAATTGTATTATTAAATGAAAATGATAGTTTTCCTCAATTAACTGATTTTTCATCATTTTTAATTGTTAGTATTAAATCGAAAAACAAAAAACTTTATTATGCTCTTATTCAACTACCGACAGAAATTAACAGATTTATCGTTCTAGAGGATAAAAACAAGAAAAATATATTAATGATTGATGATTTGATTAGATATAATTTAAATCAATTATTTAAAATATTTGATCCGTTAGAAGTTACTGCTAATATGATTAAATTTAGTAGAGATGCGGAACTTGATTTTGATGACGATATATCCAAGAGTTATTTAGAAAAAATATCTCAAAGCGTTAAAGATAGACTTAAAGGAGAACCTGTAAGATTTGTTTATGATAAAGAAATTAATTCTGAGACTCTTAAATTTTTATTATCCAAAATGAATATCAACTCTGATACTGATAGTATAATTCCTGGTGGTAAATATCATAACAGACGAGATTACATGAATTTTCCAAATTTGAAAACAAAATTAACTTATAAAAAAATTATTCCTCTAAGTATTGTTGATTTTAATAATAATAAAAGTGTTTTTGAAACTTTGGATAAAAAAGACTTTTTACAACATACTCCCTATCACAATTTTAATCATATTTTAAGTTTTCTTTCTGAAGCTTCAATTGATCCTGATGTTAGAAAAATTTCTATAACTATATATCGTTTATCTAGACTTTCAAGTGTTGCAAACACTCTAATTAATGCAGCAAAAGGAGGTAAAGAAGTTGTAGTTCAAATAGAATTGCAAGCTAGATTTGATGAAACAGCTAACATTGATTATGCTAAATTAATGCAGGAGGAAGGAGTTAAGTTGATTTTTGGAATTCCAAGTTTAAAAGTTCATGCTAAAATTTGTGTTGTTGAAAAAATAATTGACAAAAAAATTAAAAAATATGGCTTTATAAGTACTGGTAATTTTAATGAGTCAACTGCAAAAATATATACTGATTTCACCTTATTTACTGCAAATAAAGATATTTTAAATGATATATCTAAGGTGTTTAATTTTTTCAGATTTAATTACAAGAAATTTAAGTTTAAGCATCTTGTTTTATCACCATATAATACTCAAACTCATTTTACTGAATTAATTGAAAATGAAATTCTTAATGCTAAAAAAGGAAAAGAAGCATTTATTAAAATAAAGCTTAATAATATAACAAGTTATTCTATGGTTGAGGAACTCTACAGAGCTAGCATTAATGGTGTTAAAATTAAAATGATCATTAGAGGAATTTGTTGCTTGATACCTAATCAATCTAATATAAGCTCGAATATTGATGTAATAAGTGTGGTAGACAAATTTCTAGAACATACTAGACTTTTTATTTTTTGTAATGGAGGCAAGAACAAAACTTATATTTCTTCAGCTGATTGGATGACCAGAAATCTAGAAAATAGAGTAGAAGTTACATGTCCTGTATTGGATAAGAATATTACAAAAAAACTAAATGAAATTTTTGACATATATTGGAAAGACAATGTCAAAGCAAGGTTAGTAAATTCCTTAATAAATAACGAATACAGAAGTAATAAAAGAGGCAAATTTAGATCTCAAGAAAAAATTTATGAATTTCATTTAAACGAGATTGAAAAATAATATTTTAATAAAAAAAGTTGCAACAATTGACATTGGATCTAATGCAATTAGATTACTAATTTCAAATATAATAAGTTTAGATGGTAAATTATATAATACAAAAAATTCACTTCATAGAGTTCCTGTTAGATTGGGACAAGATTCTTTTTTGAATAGTAAAGTAGCTGATTCTTCAAAAAATAAGTTATTAAATACAATTAAATCATTTAAGTTCCTTATGGAGGCCAATGAAATTAATGAATATTTAGCATACGCTACTTCAGCTATGAGAAATGCTTCTAATGGACAGGAAATATTAGATTTTATTTATAGGGAAACAAAAATTAAGATTGAAATTATTTCTGGTAAAAAGGAATCTGAAATAGTCGCCAGTAATGATATAACTGAACATATAGGTAATTCTCCAAATTATTGTTTTATTGATGTAGGTGGTGGTAGCACGGAAGTAATCATATACAAAAATAATAAACTACATAAATCAAAATCTTTTAAAATAGGAGGCGTAAGATTACTAAATGATTTGGTTAATGAAGAATCATGGGATGAATTTAAGCACTGGTTATTAGAAAATGCATCAGAATTAAAAAAAATTAAATTAGTAGGTATTGGAGGTAATATTAATAAAATATTTAAGCTTTCAGGAAATAAGTATGGAAAACCTCTTTCTAGATCCAAATTTAAGTCTACTCTAAAAAAATTAAAGAAAACTTCAACAAAGAAAATGCTCTTAGATTTAAAGCTAAATCCTGATAGAATCGATGTAATACTTCCTGCTGGAAAAATTTATTTTTTTCTAATGAAAACCTTAAGTATTGAAAAGATATATGTTCCTAAAATTGGTTTAGCAGATGGAATGGTCAAAAAAATAATAAATTCAAAAATCAAGTTTTAAATCCGTTTTTAGTTTTTCAATTGTGGGATTAATTTCTTTTAACTTTTCATATTTTTCTTTTGGCGTAAGAAAAAATTCTTTATTTACTTCATTATTAACCTCAAATTTTAAAACTAAATAATCATTTTTCAAACTTGATTTTAAAAATCGAGATAAATCTTCTTTAATTTCAGTTAATTCTTTCTTACTTGAATTAGTTGGAACATTATAAACAATCTTTATTTTATCCTCAATTGTTGGTTCATTAAGTGTTAATAAACTTGAAAAGTTCCCTTTTCCTTTTTTTTCTAATTCACTTGAATATAAATTCCATTTTTCTTTTAAATTATTAAGATTTAAGTCCTGATTTTCTTTCTCTTTAGAATCTTCAATTTTTTTAATCTCATCGTTAACTTTCTTTTTAACTTTTAGACTTGATAAAGAAAATGCGGAAACATCATTATTAATTTTATTTGTATCTATTTCTTTTTTAGATTTTAATTCAATTTCATTTTCTTTAAAATCTTTTTCAATTTTTGGAGATTCTTTTTTTTTAAAAGAATTTGTAATTTCTTGATTTTGGTCAGGTTTTTTTAATTCAGATTTTTTTTTTTCAATTTCACTAGTTTCATTACCTGAATGTTCATCTTTGATTGATGAAATTTTCATTAAAAGTATTTCAACTAGAAGTCTCTTGTTTTCAATTTCAGAAAATTTAAAAATTGAATTTTCTATCTTGGTTATTACTTCAATAATTTTAGATTTTGAAATTTTTTTAGACTGTTCCGATAAAAGATCATTAGTAGATTTGTTTATCAAAAATTGATGAGAATTTGTCGATTTTGTAATTAATAAATTTCTGTAGTGATTAGCTAATCCAACAAGAAATTCTTTTTCATCAAACCCTTTTTCTGTAATACTGTTAAAGATTATAATTACTTCTACTAGTAAACCTTTAATTATTTTCTCAACAATATTGATATACGTTTCTTCATCTAAAACATTTAAGGTTTTTGACGTTTCTTCAATTGTAATATTTTTATTGGTAAAGCTTATTAATCTATCTAAAATAGTAAGAGAATCTCTTATTGATCCATCAGATTTACTTGAAATAATTTTAAGTGCTTCTATGTCATATTTCACATTTTCATTTTCACAAATTTGTTGCAAGTTATTAGTAATTTTAATTTCGTTAACTCTATTAAAATCATAGATTTGACATCTAGATAAAATTGTCGGGAGTATTTTGTTTTTTTCTGTTGTGGCCAAAATAAAAACAATGTATGGAGGTGGTTCTTCCAAAGTTTTTAAAAAAGCATTTTCAGCACTTTTAGATAACATATGAACTTCATCAATAATATATACTTTGTACTTTCCAGACTGGGGAGGAATTCTAACTTTATCAATTAAGTCACGAATATCTTCAACTTTATTGTTTGATGCAGCATCAAGCTCAAAAATATTAAAAGAAAGATCATCATCTAGGGTAAAATTATTAATTTCTCTAGCAAATATTCTAGCACAAGATGTTTTTCCAACTCCTCTTGGTCCACAAAATAAAATTGCGGAAGGAATTTTTTGATCAGCAATAGAGTTTTTAAGAGTTTTAGTTATATGTTCTTGTCCGATAACTTTTTCAAATAAGTTGGGTCTATATTTTAAAGAAGAAACAACAAAATTACTCATACATACAAATATAGAGTAGTGATTCATTTTTTTATGTAAAAAATTAAAATATATTACATTTGTTATGGCAGACTTCCTTATCGCTTTTTAAAGAGGAAAGTCCGGACACCATAGAGTATCACAGTGGGTAACACCCACCGCTAGTAATAGTAGGAATAGTGCAACAGAAAGTATGTACAGTTCGGCTGTAGTGAAATCATGTAAACTCTGTGAGGTGAAACGCCAAGTAAATCAATGCTTGAGGATTACTCATCCGAAATTGAAGGGTAGGCGGTTAGAACATATTAGTAATTTTGTGTCAAGATAAATGATAAGGCTAGACAGAATCCGGCTTATAGGTCTGCCATTATTATAAAAAATCTGATGACTGGGGACCACAATTAAATAAAAGATCTAAAATACTCAGATCGTAAATAAATCCATTTTTTTCCTCAAATGTCTGAATATATTTTTTATTTTTTTCTATTGACCTTTTGGTATTAGTGATTTCTGAATGTAAATTATTAATTCTTGAGTTAATTTTTAAAACTCTGTTCTTAAGTTCAAGTTTTAAGCACTTTGAAATTAATTCAATTGAAGCTAAGTTTAGATTAAAAAGTTTTTTAAAATCTTTATTAAAAAGTTCAATTAGATAACTTTCATAATATTCATAATAAGGTGAAGATTGATAGGCTATTTTAATGGATTTAAAATGCTTTCTTTTCCATCCGTGATCATTTTCAATTTCAATTTCAGTAAACTTTCTTTTTTTGCCTGTTCCTGTGTGTTTTATCGGAACAGTAAGCATCATTAAACCATTAGCTCCGTGAATATATGTTCTGTTTCTTAAAGTTTGTTTTTTATAAAAAGAGTCAATATCCCAACTACAATTTTTGAGTATGTACTTCCAATGCGAAATTGGAGGGAAATATGCTGGAATTAGAGTAATCAAAATTAAATTTTCTTTTTAAATAAAAATTTATTTATTGACCAAATTAAAACTACAAAGATTAGGAAGTGTATAAAATAAGATTTTGGTTCACCATCCTCATGGATAGTAGTGAAAACTCTATCCCATCGTATTTTCCAATTTTTAAATCCATCATTTATTCCTTCAATACTCATCCAAATAAAAATCGGCTTACCTAAAATATGATCTTCAGGAACAAACCCCCAAACTCTACTGTCTTCAGAATTATATCTGTTGTCTCCCATCATCCAATAATAATCCATTTTAAATTTATAGCTATCAACAATTTGATTATTTATAATAATATTCTGATTTTGAACATCTAAAGTATTTTTTTCATAATCCCTAATGATTTTTTTATACAATGGTAAATTTTTTAAATTTAACTTTACTATTGCATGTTTTTTTGGGATAACTAATGGTCCAAGATTATCTTCATTCCAATCATATGAAATATCGTTCGGAAAAAATGATGTATTGTAGGATTTATTTTTATTGTAATCCCTAATAATACTATCAACTATAGAACTTTTATTTATCAATTTAAAATCATTTTCAGTCAAACTGAGACTCTTTACAGTTTCAGTGACTTCTTTGATTGATAATCTGTTTTTGATAATAATATTTTTTGGAATTCCATTAGATCCTGTTATGATTGAAAAATTTTCAGAATTATTTTCTGTTATATTAAGAATGAATGGTCTAAGAAACTCAAATGATCTTTGATTTTTTTTTGAAACTATAAACTTTCTTTGGAAGTCTGAAATTTCAAGCTTTGATAATTTTTGACTTGAAATACCATCCTTTGAATATGCAAGATATTTATAAACTGGTTTCGCTCTGTATGGAAATTCACTGATATCATTATTTATATATATTAATCCATTTTTTAGTTCAAGAGTATCACCAGGTATTGCAACACATCTTTTTACATAATTAGATTTTTTATCTAGAGGTTTTTTAACACCTTTTTCTTTAACAAAAAACTGTCTTACTGTATCAGCTGGCCAGTTGAATGTCACAATTTCATTTCTTTTTACTTTTTGGATTTTTGGTAATCTCAAGTAGGGTAGTTGTGGTTTATTTAAATATGATCTGATACCTGTTCCAACGATTGTGTCATGAACCATTGGAAAAGCAACAACTGTTTTAGGTACTCTAGCTCCATAATGATATTTGCTTACAAAAAGAAAATCTCCAATTAATAAAGATTTTTCTAAGGATCCAGTTGGAATTATAAATGGCTGAATAAAATATGTATGTACAATAGTTGCTAATGTTATCGCAAAAATTATTGAACTTAACCATTCTCCAAAATTTGAAGAATTAGTAATGGATCTGTCTTTGTTATATATAATATTTTTCGAATAATTAATTTTATACAGATAAAAACCTAGGGTTATTACAGATAATATTGTATCTGTTAAAGATTTTTTACCATAACTTTTAGCAGTTTCAACCCATATTATCGGAAAAATCAAAAGATTTACTATTGGAATAAAAAGTAATATTAGCCACCACCATGGTCTTCTGATTATTTTAAGCAGAACAAGCCCATTATAAATTGGTATAAAACTTAGCAATGAACTATAACCAGCAAACTTGTAAAGTTTCCAAGTTCCAAAACCATGAATGAGTTGAATAAAAATGAAAAAATAAAGCCACTCCGTCCAAGTCATTATTGAAAATTAAAGCTGTTTAAAAAATCATTCATAGTATAAACTCCTTTTTTATTGTAAATCCATTCTGAACACATTACAGCACCTAATGCAAAGCTCTTTCTGGATTTTGCGTTATGAGATATAGAAATTGAATCATTTTCAGATTCAAATTTAACTTCATGATACCCTTTTTCGTCTCCGATCCTTTCACTTTTAATATTAAGTTTATTAGTGTCTTTATCCAATGACCATTCAGAAAAAGATGAATATTTTAAAATATCATCTGCAATTTTTATAGCAGTTCCACTTGGCTTATCAATTTTTTTTGTGTGATGTTTTTCAAAAACTGAAACTTTGTATTCATCTTTATTGAACATTTCTTTTGCTAAAAACTTGTTGAGTCTAAAAAAAAGATTGACCCCAATACTAAAATTTGGAGAATAAATGAAAGTACCATTTTTGGTAGTACAGTATTCATTTATCATTTCAAATTGTTCAAGCCAGCCTGTTGTTCCACATACAACTGGTACGTTGTTGTCTATACATAATTTTATATTATCAACAGCACTATTTGGTGTTGAAAATAAAATTGCGACATCATTTCCAATTATATTTTTGTCATTAGTATCATGGTCAATTATTTTTGAAATTTTATGACCTCTGGAAATTGAAATTTTTTCAATTTCTCGACCCATATTTCCATATCCAATTATAACAATATTCATCAAAAATTTAAATTAAGTTTCATTCCAAATTGATTTCCATATAGGTTATTTGAATTTTCAAAAAATGGTTTTATTGACAAGTTTTCATTCACATTGTAATCTAACAAATGCGCATCAATGTTTGCATCTAAAATATTTAAAAAATAAAAACCGACAATAAAAACCATTGATAAATCCTTATATCTTCTATGAAAATTTTGACCATCCAAGAGTCTTTCATCATTAATAATTATCCCTTGAAATTCATCATCACTAAAACCAGCTTTTCTGCTTTTATATGCATTCCTGTATGACCAATATTTTTTTTTATTGAAATCATATGAGTATCCAGAAATTCCTAATGCTGCGTAAACAAGCGGAACTTTCCATAGTTTATCATTATAAATTTGGCCTAGACCAGGAATTACAGCAGAGTAAAACGCTGCTTTTGAAGGACGAAGAATATTAATTTTATAATCTTCTTTTACTTTTTGAGAAAAAACTGTATTAGATATTATTATTGCTAAAAAAAAAATATTTGATAATCTAGTCATTAAATTTTTTTAAATTTTCAATAATTTCTTTATCTGATTCAAATTTAAAAATAATATGAGCTTTATCTTTTGACAACTTTAATGATAGATTTAAGCCTGTTTTAATCATAATTTTAGAAAATTCTTTTTTAATCTCATCCGTAATTATCTTTATATTATTTTTAGAGTTATTACTGTTTAAGTTCTTGACTAGTTTTTCAGTATCTCTTACTGACAGATTATTTTTTAAAATTTTCTCATAAATAAGTAATTGATCATCTTGGTTTTCAATGTTAATCAGAGCTCTCCCATGTCCCATACTAATAAATTTGTCTCTTATACCTGATTGTATTACAGGATCAAGTTTAAGAAGTCTTATATAGTTTGTAATCGTAGTTCTGTCTTTCCCAACTCTTTTACTCATTTCTTCATGAGAAATCTTTAATTCGTTGGTTAGTCTATTATATGTAATAGCTATCTCAATTGGATCTAAATCTCTACGTTGAATGTTCTCAACTAGAGCCATTTCAAGTGATGTTTGATCATCAGCTGTTTTGATATAAGCTGGAATATGTTTTTTGTTTAATTGCTTGAATGCTCTTAATCTTCTTTCTCCAGATATTAAAATAAAATTTTCATCAATTTTCTGAACCGTCACAGGTTGAATTAAGCCCAATTCATTAATTGATGATGCCAATTCATCCAATGATTTTTTATTAAAATTTGTTCTGGGTTGATTTGGGTTAAGACTTATTTTATCAATTTCAATTTCATTTAATAAATAAGATTTTTTACTTATTTCGAATCTGTTATTGTCATCATCACTCAAAATAGCTGATAAACCCCTACCTAACACTCTTTTTTTATACGCTTTAGCCAAATTGATTTAAATTTATGATTTCTTGAGCAAATTTAATATAACTTTTTGATCCTTTACTTGTTGCATTGTAAACAATAATACTCTCACCGTAGCTAGGTGCTTCTCCTAAGCTAACATTTCGTGGAATGATTGTGTTAAAAACCATTCCTCCAAAATGTTTTTTAACATCATCTTTGACTTGATTAGATAATCTTAATCTAGAATCGTACATTGTTAGTAAAACTCCTTCAATCTCAAGCTCTTGATTGTGTACAGTTTGAACTCCTTTTATAGTATTTAAAAGCTTACCTAAGCCTTCTAAAGCATAATATTCACACTGGATTGGAATGATAACTGAATTTGATGCTGTTAAAGCATTTAAAGTTATTAATCCGAGAGAGGGTGGACAATCAATTATTAAAAAATCATAATTATTTGAAATATTTTTCAATACTTTACTAAAAATACGCTCTCTTTCATTAATATCAATAAGTTCAATTTCAATTGCAACTAAGTCAATATTTGCTGGAATTAAATCTAAGTTTGGACTATTTGTTTTAATAATTGCATCCTTTGGTTCGCATTTTTTTAATAAAACATCGTATGTTGATAAATTAAATTCACTAGAGCTTATACCAATTCCTGATGATGCATTTCCTTGTGGATCTGCATCAATTAATAAAACCTTTTTTTCTAATACACCTAATGATGCAGCAAGACTAACAGATGTTGTAGTTTTTCCAACACCTCCCTTTTGATTAGATACTGAGATTATTTTACCCATTATTCTTCGATGTATTCAATTATATAAATTTCTTCATTTTCTTTCTTCATGTATAACTTCTCTCTTGCATACCTTTCTAAACTGTCAATATTTTGAAGAGATGATATAATTTTTTTATCAATTGATATTTGTTTCTCGAGTTCAATTTTTCTTTCAATTAACTGATTTATCTCTTTTTGTAATTTAAGATTTACAAGAATTGAGTTAGAATCAAAAAATAAAATCCAAAATAAAAAGATTATAAAAATTATTAAGTAAATATTGCTTAATAACTTAAAGTATCTATGATTTTTTATTTTTCTTAATAATTTCATCAGAAAACACTTCTAACTGTTGGTATAATAAATCTTGATGAGTATTATCTTTAATAATTAATTTTGCATGATTCTTCGACGGTTCAACAAACTCTTCATGCATTGGATTAATCATTTTCTCAAATCTTTCTAAAATATCTAACTTTTTTCTTCCTCTTTCAACCATATCTCTTTTTGTTCTGCGCTTAATTCTTGAATCAATACTCACATCCAAAAATATGGTTAAATCAAAAAAATTTCTAATATTTTTTTTAAACAATATGAACAATCCATCGATAACTAAAACATCAGATTTTCCAATAGGAATAGTAATGCGTTTTCTCAGATGTGTTTTATAACAGTAAGTGGGAGTATTCACCGTCTTTCCTAATCGCAATAACTTAAGATGTTGATAAAAAAGTTCAAAATCTATGCTTTCGGGGTGATCAAAATTTACTAAGGCTCTTTGTTTTATTGATAAATGTCTTAAGTCTTTGTAATAATTATCAAGCATTAAATAATCAGACTTAATCTCTTTTTTGTTAAAAAAATTAATTATTTCTTTTGACAATGTACTCTTTCCAGAAGCAGTCCCACCACATACACCAATAATAATCATTATTTATTTATTTATTAGTTCCTCAACATAGTCTTTTGTTATCATTTTTTCATATTTATTTCCCCATGAATTAAGTATGTAATTCATTACATCAGCTACTTCATCACTATATAATCCCATATTTTCCATTTGACTATCGTAAATAACTCCATTGACAACAATTTTACCTTCAATTCCTCCTTGCTTTACAGCAATTATACTTTCCTTTATATGTGTGAATAAAAAATCAGCTTTTGCAAGAGGAGGATAAATTCCTTTGACTCCATTTCCGTCAGGTGAGTGACACCTTAAACACAAATCTTCATAGAGATTTTTACCTCTATCAATAGATTTTTCTTTTTCCTGTGAAAAAATAACAACGCTAAAAAGTAAAAAAAAAATATATTTCATTTTTTGGGTACTATTTTAAATATACCTTTATTCTCTACTGCTATGTAAATAAATCCATCCGGACTTTCTTTGACATCTCTCACTCTACCTATTGAATCAGCAACTTTTTCTCTGTATATAACCTTATTGTTCTTATTCAATTTAATTCTTTCTAAATACTTAAACTTCAGAGAACCTGTTAGTAAACTACCTTTCCATCCTTTATATTGCTTCGTGCTTACATAAGTAAATCCTGAGGGAGCTATAGAGGGGATCCAATGATAAAGTGGTTGTTCCATTTCAGGATGTTCTTTTTCATTTGTAATGATTGTTCCACTATAATTAATGCCGTATGTAATTTTTGGCCAACCATAATTTTTTCCTTTGTTAATAATATTTATTTCATCACCACCTTTTGGACCATGTTCATTTGTCCAAATTTCGCCAGTTTTAGGATGTAAGAACATACCTTGAGGATTTCTATGGCCATATGAATAGATTGCTTTTTTTGAATTTTTTTCATTAAAAAATGGATTATCATTAGGAATGGTTCCATCATCATTAATTCTGTAAATTTTACCTCCATCTAAAGTTAAATCCTGTGGAAGCTTGTCTCTGTTACCTCTGTCTCCAATTGCAAAAAATAATTTACCGTCATTATCAAACTGTAACCTTGAGCCAAAGTGTTGACCTCTGGTCGAGTTTCCTTCTGCTTTATAAATTAGTTCTACGTCGAGTAATTTATTATCGATAAGTTTTCCTCTTGAAATAGCTGTATTACCACCACCCTCATCCCTTGATCCAGATGCATAAGACATGTAGATTAATTTATTCTCACTAAAGTTAGGATGTAATTCTAAATCCAATAATCCACCCTGACCTCTCAAATAAACCTCTGGAACATTTTCTATTTTAATACTTTTTCCATCCTTTATAATGAAAATTTCACCTTTTTTTTCAGCATAAATAATTGTTTCTTCATCCAAAAATTCAATACTCCATGGAATATCAACTTTTTCAAAAACATTAACCAATTCATAATTCTTAATCTTAGGACTAACAATTGTATTGTCTTTTTGTGCACATGAAGCATTCAGAAATATAATAGATAATAAAATAAGTTTAAAAATATTCATAGTATGAATTTACTAAAAAAGTCGGGATGACAAGATTTGAACTTGCGACCCCACGCACCCCATGCGTGTACGCTACCAGACTGCGCCACATCCCGAATTAACATTTACAAATTAATATAAAATTTAATACTTATTTATATTCTATACAACTGCATTGAATTTAACTTTAGTATTTATATCTTTAAAAGAATGAAACTCAATTGGTTCTCCTTTTTTTTTATTTATATAATTTTTTTCTCATGTGAAAATAAAAAATATCAAAACCCTAATATTATAATTATTTTAACTGATGATCAGGGCTGGGGTGATTTAAGTTTACATGGAAATTCAAATATTAGAACACCCAACCTTGATCAAATTGCAAATAATGGAGTTAGATTTAATAGATTTTACGTAAGTCCAGTCTGTTCACCAACCCGTGCAGAATTACTCACAGGAAAATTTTTTTTCAGAAGTGGTGTCAATGGTGTGACTAAAGGTTACGAAAGAATGAATCTTGATCACCAGCTAGTTTCAGGTTTTTTTAAAAACAAACATTATCAGACAGGACTTTTTGGTAAATGGCATAATGGATCACAGCCACCATATCATCCAAACAATAGAGGATTTGAAGAGTTTTATGGTTTTACATCTGGTCATTGGGGAAACTATTTTGATCCAATTATGGAAAAAAATGGTCAATTGACCAGAGGAGAAGGCTATATAACAGATGATATAACAAATAAGTCAATAAGGTTTATTGAAAATTCTAATTCTCCTTTTTTTGCCTTAATTTCATATAATACCCCACATTCTCCAATGCAAGTCCCAAACTCCTTTTTTGAAAAAAAAGAAGTTAATTTAAGAGGGAGATACTCAAAAAATGAAAATATTATAAAAACAAAGGCTGCATTAGCAATGGTTGAAAATATTGATTACAATGTAGGAAGAATCATAAAAAGTCTTAAGAATAGTAAAAAATATGAAAACACTATTATTATGTTCTTGAGTGATAATGGCCCTAACGGTAACCGTTGGAATTTAGAAATGAAAGAAAGAAAAGGAAGTACAAATGAAGGTGGTGTTCGTGTTCCTTTCTTCATTCAATGGCCTAAAAAAATACCGAAAGGATTAGTTGTAGAACAAATCACAAGCGTAATGGATATATTTCCATCATTGATAGACTTAACAGGTTTTGATCATAAAATTAATTTTGATGGAAATAGTTTTAAAAAATATTTAACCAATCCAGAATTTAAAAATGATAATCGTAAAATATTTTCTTTTTGGAATAGAAGACTTAGTGTAAGAAATAACAATTTTATTTTGGATCATAAAGATAGTTTGTATGATTTAAATAACGACTTATCACAAACAAAAGCTGTAAATTACAAATACTATCAAAACTATAAAGAATTAAAAAAATCTAAAGAAGAGTTTTCATCATCGGTTTTATCAAAATATGATAATTCTAAAAGAAGAGCTTTTACAGTTAATTATGATAAATCCAAATATACTCATTTACCTGCCAGAGATGCTGATTTTACAGGAAGTTTAAGAAGAAGCTCAATACACGCTAATGATTCGTTTATCGAAAACTGGAAAAGTGAGGAAGATTATATTTACTGGAATATCAATTCTCTTAATTCTGGAAAGAGTAGGGTAAGTTTGTATTACACCCTAACAAAAAATAGTATTGGAACAGAATTGACCCTAGAATATATGGATAAAAAAATAACAAAGGAAATCATGATATCCCATGACCCTGACCTTGAGGGGGTACAAAAAGACCGAATCAAAAGAATAGAATCTTATACTAAAGACTTTAAAAAAATAACATTGGGGGATTTATATTTTGAAAAGGGCGAATCCGTCCTTAAACTTAAAACAACAAAACTTTCTGGTGAAGAATCTATCGATTTCAAATTAATTGTTTTAGAACATATATTTTAATTATGGAAGATGAGAGTTAGGATTTAATAAAATTCCCAATTAACTGACAAACAATTAATTGGAAATTTTTTATGTCGGGGTGGCAGGATTCGAACCTGCGACCTCCGCGTCCCAAACGCGGCGCGATAACCGGGCTACGCTACACCCCGAAAAGCGGCGCTAAGATATAACACTTTCATTTAAGAACAAATAAAAAATGATTGTTAATAAACTAAAGTTAATTGGTCAAAAAAAAACAAACTAAAAATGAATTTTATCTTAATTTTGGATCATGTCAATTGAAAAGGTTAAGAATTTAATTATTGGCTCAGGTCCTGCCGGCTACACAGCTGCAATTTATGCATCAAGAGCTGATTTAAAGCCAATTTTATATACGGGGATGGAACCAGGAGGTCAATTAACAACCACTACAGATGTTGATAATTTTCCTGGGTACCCTAAAGGAATAGATGGACCTAAAATGATGTTAGAGCTGAAAGAACAGGCTGAGAGATTTGGAACAGATGTAAGAATAGGTGAAGTTACAAAGGTTAATTTATCCGATAATAAAAATAGTTATCACGAGGTATTAATTAATAATGAAACTAAAATCTATGCAAAAACTATTATTATTTCTACAGGTGCGAGTGCCAAATATCTAGGTATAGAAAGTGAACAAAGACTTATCGGCGGAGGTGTATCTGCTTGTGCGGTTTGTGATGGTTTTTTCTACAAGGGGCAAGAAGTTGCAATTGTTGGAGGTGGGGATACAGCTGCTGAGGAAGCTACATATTTATCTAACATATGTTCTAAAGTCACTATGCTTGTTAGACGAGATCTAATGAGAGCTTCTAAAGCCATGCAACATCGTGTAAACTCTAAATCAAATATATTTGTCAAATATAATTCAGAAGTTGTTGAGGTTATTGGTGAAAATGTTGTGGAAGGAATTAAAGTTATTAATAATAAAACTAAAAAAATAGAAATAATAGATATAACTGGTTTTTTTGTAGCAATAGGGCACAAACCAAACACTAGTATTTTTAAGGGCCAGCTGGAAATGGATGAAACTGGCTACATTTTGACCAGTGGTAAAACAACAAAAACAAATAAGCCAGGTGTTTTTGCTTCAGGTGATGTCCAAGATAAAGATTACAGACAAGCAGTCACTGCTGCTGGCACTGGTTGTATGGCAGCATTAGATGCTGAAAGATATTTAGCTTCAATTGAATATTAATGTTCAATTATAATTTTTATTTATTTTTTAATTTACCCTCAGCCTATTGGTCTGGAGTTAGAGTAAAATCCATTGATGATAAAACTTGTTTAGTCAAGGTAAGGCATAATTGGTTTAATAAAAATCCTTACAAGTCAATTTTTTGGGCTGTACAAGGCATGTCTGCTGAATTATCTACTGGATTACTACTCAACCGAGAAATAAGAAATCGTAGAATAAAAGTATCAATGTTAGTGATATCAAACTCATCAAAGTTTTTTAAAAAAGCAGTTGGTAAGATTATTTTTAAATGTAATCAAGGAAACGAAGTGAAAAAAATTTTTAACAAACTAGATAAAAATAAACCAACAAATAAAATTATTTTGTTTTCTAATGGTATAGACGAAGTTGGAGATGTTGTTTCTGAGTTTAAGTTTGAGTGGAGCTTAAAAAGAAAATTTTAACTTTTTTTTAATTAATTAGTACTATCATTTTTTATAAATTTAAGTATGGCTAGAAGAGTTTTCGACTTTACAAAAAAGGTTTTAATCAAAGTAAGTTTTAGCACCTCATTATTTAATAAAGAATTAAAAAAAGCAGCTGATGTTCTTCTTCCTCATGAATATCATGAATTGAGATTGTGGGTTGAAAATTATGTCACAAAACACCCTCATTTAGTTTGTGCTCTTTAATCAATAATTGAAACTTTTATTTTAATATTTTCATAAGGCCATTCTCTTTTATCAGTTTCTAAACTATTAATTTTATCAACTACACTTATTCCTCTTATTACTTTTCCAAAAGGTGTATAATCTTTATCTAAGTGATAGGCACCATTTTTACTTTGCACAATAAAAAACTCGTATGGAGAAGCTAGTTTATATGGATTTTCAATATCACTGCTCGGCATAGATACTACACCTCTGTCATGTCTGAATCCTTTTTTGGTATCAGGTGGTAAAAGATATCTTCCTATATTTTTTCTTCTTTTTGATATTTCATATGAATCTGAGTTTCCACCTTGAATTATAAAGTCTTTTACAATTCTGTGAAAATATGTTCCATCAAAATATTTTTTTTTGGTTAAGTAAATAAAATTTGATCTATGATAGGGTGTCTCATCAAATAATAATATATCAATTTCACCGTATTTGGTTTGAATCCTAACCTTATTTTCTTTATTTTTTTTTGAGTATTCAAAGAAAAATGGAATTGCATTTTTATCATTTAAAATAAATGGTTTTTCTTCTTTTACTGGATTTGATTTTATAACTTTTTTTTCAATTTTTTTTAATGTTATATTATTTGAATTATTTTTTTTAAAACAGGATATTAATAAAACAATAATGGCTATAAAAACTATTCTATGAATTTTAATCATCTAAAAAAAATTATTTTAAAATTAAAAAATAAATCTTTACCTGGTACAGATTCTCATATTCCCCTGGTACCAACCGATAGAATTAATGTTATTAGAACTATTGATGATGTCAAAAATTATAAAATCGCAAGTGTTGCTGTTTTATTGTATCCAGACATCAAAAATGTTACAAGACTAGTCTTGATCAAAAGGAGTAATTACACAGGAACACATTCTGGACAAATTGCTTTTCCTGGTGGCAAATATGAAAAAAGTGACAAAAGTTACGAAGAAACCTCAAGAAGGGAAACATTTGAGGAAATTGGTGTTTCTGAATCTTTATATTATAAAATTACAAACCTGAGCAAAATATATATTCCACCATCAAATTATATGGTTTATCCGTACTTATTTGTTTCAAATTCAAATTTATCATTCACATTAGATAAAAAGGAAGTGAAAAGTATAATCTTGCCCAGTGTGGATGAGATATTAAATTTTAAAGTACAATTAGGAAAATTTAAAGAAAATATAAATCCATATTTTCATTATGACAATAATAAGATTTGGGGAGCTACAGCAATGATTTTAAATGAATTTATTCACTTGATGACTAACAAAAAATGAGATATATTTGTTCTCAATTTATTAGAGAGTGCAAATATTTAAGACAAACCCATTTGGTCATAACTTGTATATTAAAAAATGGATAATTAGGCTTTTTGGTTGGCTAACCCACAGAAGATTCAAAGGTTTTAATCAACTCAAAATTGAAGGATCTGAAATTCTTAAAAATTTACCTGATAAAAATGTTTTATTTGTCTCCAACCATCAAACATATTTTGCTGACGTTGTTGCTATGTTTCATGTTTTTAATGCTAGTCTAAGTGGTAGAGACAATTCAATAAAAAATGTAGGATATCTTTGGAATCCAAAGCTTAATATATATTATATAGCTGCAAAAGAGACAATGAAGTCAAGTTTGCTCGCTAAATTAATGGCTTATGCTGGATCAATATCCATTCAAAGAACATGGAGAGAAAAAGGAAAACAAGTGAATAGACAAGTAAAATTTAGTGACATATCAAATATTGGCATAGCGCTGGATGATGGATGGGTTATTACTTTCCCTCAGGGTACAACAACCCCATTTAAACCAATTAGGAGAGGAACTGCACATATTATTAAAACTTTTAGACCAATCGTAGTTCCGGTTGTAATTGATGGTTTTAGAAGATCTTTTGATAAGAAGGGAATTCTAATTAAGAAAAAAGATATATTACAATCAATAGAAATTAAAAAACCAATTGAAGTTAATTACGATGATGAATCACTTGAATCAATTGTAGAAAAAATTGAATTTGCTATAGAACAACATCATTCTTTTTTAAAGGTTGTTCCTAAAGAAAAAGTTCAGAGTTAAAAAGAAATTTTAAATATTTTAATTTATTTACTCTAAAATAATCCTCCTAATTGTTGGATTAAATGGGTTTTCAATTAAATTGTTTTGATTGTCTAATAATTCTAATTTAATTATAGTCTCACCTTTTGTAAGTCCATTGATAATGTAGGGGGACCACTCATAGATAAAAAACTCCTCATCATTTATAGTTGCTCTTACGCGATTTCCATCATAAGAAAGTGTGTTGTTTATTAAGTAAAAATCTAATAATATTCTTTCAGTATCAGCACCAGTATAAGTTCCTTTGGGCCTACTGTAAAATAAAAATTCTTTACTTAAATCAATTTTTTTTTCACCAAATTGACCAATAAAGTAGGCATCCTTATTTTTAACGGACTCATGATAGGATCTTGATAAAAATGCTAAAACAATATTATTTTCTTTACTTAATTCTTTTTTGAATGAATTTTCATAATGAGCAGAATATGGTCCATTATTAAGTATGTAGTGAATATGTTGCCCCTGAGCAGAATTTGCAATTTGAAATTCAAAATTTCCTTTTGTTTGTTCTCCTAGTACATATTCATCTATCTCAAAATTAAACAAATAACCATCTTCATCTGTTATCAAATCTTTAAGTGTCAGTTTTGAGTTTTCATAAGAGGGGGAGTTTTTTAACTTTGTCAAATAAATACTATTATTGTTGGAACAAGAAAAAAGTAATGCAAATAGAGATAAACTAATAAGCTTATTTAATATTTTCGACATATGTATATAATTTTGAATTTATGATCTTTAAATTTAGTAAAATTTATGGCATTATATTGATCACTTTTTTTATTAACTCCTGTGGGTTATTGAAAGAATCAAATAATATTGTTGACTACAAGACCAAAAATTTTGATTATTTAACATCACCTAAAAAACCAAATTACGAATCTTTATTAAATTGGTTAGTTCATCCAGAAAAAAATCAAGATAAATACTCATTCTTATCTAAAAATAATAATCTTTTGAAAGCAGATGTTTTTTTTGTTGTACCAACTCTGTTTTCTGATAAAAGAAATGAATCTTGGAATACTAGTGTGGATGATGATAATTTTTCTGAAATTCTAATGCAATCTTCCATAAAATATCAAGCAACTGCATGGATGGATGCTGGGAATTTATATTCACCAAACTATAGGCAAGCCCATTTTAGAGTTTTTGATGAGAGATATTGGGATAACGGAGGACAAGATGCATATAATTTGGCATATGAGGATATTAAAAAATCATTTGAAGTTTATCTTGAAAAGTTTAATAATGGAAAACCAATTATCATTGCAGGACATAGTCAGGGTTCAGGTCACTTAGTTAAACTTTTAAAAGAGTTTTTTGACGGGAAAGAACTTCAAAAAAAATTAATTGCTGCTTATTTACCTGGAGCGATAATTAAAGAAGATGATTTTTTTGATTTAAAGTTAATGGAATCTGAAGAAGAAACAGGCGGTTATTTGACATGGAACACATTTAAAATCTTAAAAAATGAAAGTAAATATGATCTTACAATCGAAAGATTATATTTAAAAGATGCCCAAGTATCAAATCCAATTACTTGGAATAAGAACATAAGTAAGGATTATAATGATCACAAGGGCTTTCTATGGCTTAATCAGAAAGTTTTTTCAGGTGCGGTAGTTATCGAATCAATTGATGAAGGTATAAATATTAAAACTCCAAAAATGGGTTTTCCAAAATCAATTTTAGTATCATTTTTAAAAGATTATCATAAAGGGGATATCAATATTTTTTGGGAAGATATAAGACAAAATGCAATAAAAAGAACACAAAGTTTCTTTAGAAAACTAAACTAATGAGTCTCCATATTCCCATCCTTCCCTTACAGTTTCTTTTATGTAAGAATCAACATCAGGTCGGTTTGTGATTTTCATATTTTCTGTATCATAAATAATTCTTGCCCCAAATCTTTGGGAAAGAGTGCCAATGAGTGCCATCTCAGTTAGATCAGCAGAGTAGTTAAAGTTTGACTCAGGTAAGTAATCATTTTTTATGGCATCAATCCATTCTTGAACAGGTGTTTCATCTCCCCATTTCAACCTAGGAATTGTTTGCTCAGGGAGACTTTTTTGGATATCATTCCATTCATTTTCTGAAACTAATAATTCAGGAGTATTTGGTCTACCATGTGTATAGAGTGATCTTTTAGAGCCTCGCATTATCATTCCGCCCCAAGTTGGCAGTTCCTTTCCCCAAGCTTTTAACTCTTCAGCTGCCCAATACGGGTCATTTTGAGGTGGAATACCTTCAAACCATTTTAATGTTACTCCATTTCTTTTATCATTTTTTGGAAACTTATAAGTTACAATAGATTTTTCAGAGACAAAATGATGTTCATTAAACCTGTTCTCAACATATGAATCGACCTCAGTTGGCATGCCTAAATCCATCGCCCAAAATGGACCATCAAGAGTGTGGCATGACCAATCTCCTAATTTCCCATTACCAAAGTCAAAAAAACCTCTCCATGATCTCGGAGCATAAATTGAGTTATAATCTCTGTTTTCTCTAGGTCCTAACCAAAGATCCCAATTTAAATGATCAGGAATTTTATTTTCTAGAGGGGGAAAATTTTCAGGAAGATCAAAATAGTGCCCCTTTCCAAAGTTGTATCCACCAATCCAAGCATGAATTTCCTCAACTTCACCAAGAATACCAGCTTCGTACCATTCTTTTATTAATCTTATTCCGTTTGTTGTGTGACCTTGGTTACCCATTTGGGAAACAATATTGTAATAGTTTGCAGCTTTTTTCAATGTTCTACATTCCCAAACACTATGTGCTAATGGTTTCTCTATGTATACATGCTTACCCATTTCCATAGCTATCATTGCAGCAGCAAAATGTGTGTGATCAGGGGTGCTTATGATAACTGCATCAATTTGTTTATGCATTTCATCAAACATTACTCTGAAGTCTTTATATTTTTTAACAGTAGGATTAACTTCAATAATTCTATCATAACCTTTTTTTGCAGTTTTATCATCTACGTCACACATTGCAACTATATTCTCGGTTTCTAATACAGGATTCCAGTTTGCTCTGCCTCTTCCTCCAACACCAATCACTGCTATATTTAGTTTTGAGTTTGGGTTACGACAGCTAAGTAGGCTGGGAGTTATTAATGTCGCTCCTGCCAAAATTGATGATGACTTTAAAAAACTTCTTCTATTTAAATTATTCATTATTTAAAAATTTCTATATGTTGAACTTAAATATTTATTTGCCTCAATCTCTCTAAATTTAGCATTTGAACTATCCCAATTTAAAGTTTTTCCAGGAAATCTCCCAGCAATTACCCCTAAAAGAATTGTCTCTGTTAATTTTGCAGAGTAAGAAAAAGGTGCCGTACATTTATCTTTACCTAAGCATGCATCTATAAATTGATGATAATGTAAATGTGATTCACCATCGTAATCTCTTACAGGAACCTTGCTAAGCTGATTATTTGTGACAAAAGTTGATACATCAAAATCTTTATATTCATCATTTTCTATAAACCTAGGTAATTCCATAAAGTGTGGTAGAAGAAGCTTTTTGCCATTTTCACCTATAAACATTGCCCCCTGAAGAGGAAGCTTATCGTTATTTGGTAATTTTAAATCTTTATGTCTCCTAGGAGCTCCTTTTCCATCTTCCCATATCCACTTTAATTTTTCAGTAGTATATTTAGTTCCAGGAAAATCATATTCCACGAAATTTTTTTCAGGAAAAGCATAGCTGTTGTACTTTCTGCACTTATTTTTTATGGTCAGTGGAACATCCAATTGCAAGGCATTGTAGGGTGTGTCAAAGATATGAACTCCCATATCTCCCAATGTACCACATCCAAAATCTTCTATTTTTCTCCACATTGCAGGATGATAAATTTTTTCTTTGTAGGGTCTTAACTGTGCTGTCCCAAGCCACAAGTTCCAATCAAGGTTTTGGGGAATATCATCAGCACCAGTATGTTTGGGTCCATCATAACCCCAATTCTTTGGAGACCATGCTCTTACTTTACTAACCTTACCTATTAAACCAGATTGAATCAGGAGGGTAGCTAATTTATAATCGTAAAATGAGTGAACTTGAATGCCCATCTGAGTTATTAAGTTTTTTTCTTCCGCTAATCTTTTCATCTGCCTAGACTCTGAAACATAATTTGTAAGAGGCTTTTGACAATAAACATGTTTGTTGTTTTCCATTGCAAGAATTGAAGCTGGAGCATGTGTATGATCAGGTGCTGAGACAATCACAGCATCTATATCTTCAGACATTTCTTTAATTAAGACTCTGTAGTCCTTATATTTTTTTGCATCAGGAAAAAGTTTTCCAGCTTCTTCAAGTGCATTTGAGTCCACATCACATAGTGCTACTACCTTAACATTTTTATGAGATGCTGTGTCCTTTAAATCAGATTTACCCATACCACCAACACCTATATGTGCTGTTCTAATAAATTTTTTGGTGGTTTTAAAAAAATTAAAATTTGGTAAAAAAGGCAAGGTACTCAACACAGATGTATTTTTTATAAATTTTCTTCTATCTAACATACTATAATTTTTTTATTCTTATGTTTCTGAACCAAATTGGTGTATCATGATCTTGTAAAGCAATGTATCCTTTTTTAAACTTTCCATAGTCAGTCTTATCTCGAAATATTTCAGAATTTCTTTTTTTATTCCAATCGTCTGAATCTTTAAAAAAAGATAAAATAATTTTTCCATTTAACCAATGCTCTACCTTATTATTATCGTGTATAATTCTAGAGCTATTCCATTGACCTGAAGGATTTAATTTTTTTGAAATATTAGGTTCATGCATTCCATAATTCGCCCCCGCTTTTTGCCAATTTTTGAGTTTAGCATTGTTAATCTCTTCCCATCCATCATCATCAAGAATTTGATATTCTGGAGAGATATTGTGAGGTGCATCATATCCTTCTTGAACATGGTAAAAAACTCCACTATTTCCTCCTTTTGGAAGTTTCCATTCAAGGTATAATTCAAAATTTTCAAATTGTTCTTTATAATAGATTATATCATTTCCTCCATCCCAATCTTTTTCAAGTTTTAATTCTGTATTAAAAGTTAATTCACCATTAATTACTTCCCATTTTTTTGGCATTGTCTCATTATTATATCCTCTCCAACCATCCGTTGTTTTTCCATCAAACATATAAATCCAATCAGAATTTTTTGATGAGTTACAACTAACAAAAAGCATAATTATAAAAAATTTGATAATGTTAATTATTCTATTCATAAGTAAGTTTTATTTTTTCAAACAATTTCAACTCAGCTATAAACTGCCAATCCATATTTAAAGATTGATTAGCAGTATGGTTATGACCATCCTGATCTAGAATATAACTGTTATGCTTGTTTATGTTTCTAGTTTTTGAGTAAACATCTTCAAATTCTGCTCTTACATGAAAAAACTTTTGATTTAATTTAAGAACTTCATTAATTGAAACTTCTTCTTTATCAAAATTCTCCAATGTTAAAAAAGCATCATAGCTAAATTTAGTTAGCTTAGCAACTTGCTCGTATACATCTAAGGCATAGTTATTTCTAAATATTTTTGTTTTTAATTCTTGAATGTTTTTTAAGATTTTTCCAAGCTTTTTAGTGTGATTTTTAGCTTTTTTAATTTTTTCTGCATTTAATTCTAACCATTTCCCTTTATTTTCAAAGCTCGGAAGTTCAATGATGTGAGTTTCAATAGCATTTTTGTTTTTACTGATTCTATTTCTGTGCTGTTTTTCCTTAACAAATAAATTAGCCCAATCTCTAACTGGATTATCAAGCTCGTCTATAAAATTGGTGTTATTTTTCACAAAAGGAGAAAAGAATCTATGATTAAATTTATTTTTGAATTCTTCTAGACTCAAATCATTACCGTTCCATGTATAATTAGCAAAAGCATAAATTCCTCTTTTATATAACTCAAAATGTGGTGAGTCATCATCC
The DNA here is from genome assembly GCA_902554655.1 of uncultured Bacteroidota bacterium. GTDB lineage: Bacteria > Bacteroidota > Bacteroidia > Flavobacteriales > Flavobacteriaceae > Eutrophosalina. The sequence goes on along the minus strand of CACDPE010000006.1, from coordinate 9,600 downwards.
CATAATGTTAATAATAAACCATCCAAGTCTTTTTCAACAGATGATAATGAAAAAGATTTTATTCGTTCGATATTACCATAGTCTTGTGGCATTAATATCCATCTTGTTTGACCTGCAGTAGCACCCATTGCTTTTAAATTATTTTCTTTATACCAGTCAATGGTTTTAAGATTTCCCTCAGCCCACGGAGAAAAATAATTCCATCTCATATAAATACAGTTTTTTGGGAAATCATCAAGATATTCTGTTAATCTTTCCTGTTTATCAATCCAAATACTGTCTACTTTTTCTTTTGTTAGTTTTGTATTTCTTGTAACCATCCACACTCCTCCATGTTTTAGATACATGTCATCCCAGAAAATTGGAGTTCTATTATTTTGTTTTGCAAACTCAGAAACTTTATTTAACCAAATTAAGTTTAGTTCAAATCCTTTTTTTCCATCTCTATCAACCACTTTTACCTCATCTCCTCCTACATGCAGGAATTGACCATGTGGAGTAGCATCTATAGCATCTTTATATAAATCAAATTGAACATCATAAGTTTTGGGATTGAGTGGGTTGAAAGCCCAATCATCATTAGGTACATCTCTTAAATTTTTGTACTCATCATGCTTTAAAATAAAAGAAGCATGTCCTAAACCTTGAATTAGAGGACTTATTTTAATGTTTCTCTCATCTGCATATTCGCTTAAGCTTTTCCACCATGAAATTGAATAACTGTCGGGAGCAGCAATTGTTGGTCTTCTTTCATATCCAAGCTTGTCTTCAAACTCTATAATTATTCCATTTATTTTAATTGAAGCTAATTCATCAATTAATTTAAAATAATAATCCTTTTTTTCAGTATGATGTTTTACATCAATATGAACTGATCTATATTTTAATGAGGGATAGTCTTTAATTTTAACGACAGGTAAATTAATATTTTGATCTTTTGAGTCAGTCATTAACTGTCTTAATGAGTTAAAAGAATAAAAAAGCCCAGCTTCATCTTTAGCTGTAATATCTATACTATTTTTAGAAATATTTAAATAATATCCCTCTGAAGGAGTGTCTATTTTATTATTAATTTTAAATGTTAAGTTATTATTTTTAAAATCACCTCTAATCAATTTAAATGAATTATCTAATAAAACAGGAAGGTCATTATAACTTTCTGAGTGAAAAATATATTCAGAGTCATGATCAAGTGAAGATAATTCTCCACTATATTCAATATTCTTGACTTTTGGTAGTAAAACAAAACTTTCTTGTATTTTAATGTTTTTGCATGAACAAAAAAAACTTATTATTAAAGCTATTTTGATTAAATATCTCATTAGTTGTTTATCTTGAAAAATAAGTAAATATTCAAATAAAAAAAAATGTGAATTAATGTTTAAAGCATAATGGTTATTTTAGAATCCAAATTAAACAAGAAAAATGAAAAAAATCTTTCAATGTATTTTTACAGTTTTATTAATCAATTCTCTTTCTGGTCAAGAAATTATTAAACTTGATGAAAGTGATGCTGAGCTATATGCTGGGCATCTTTTTAGAGTTAATGAATTTCCCTCAGTACATGTAAAATCAAGAAATATTGACGTATGGGTTCCTAATGATTATAGTAATAAAAAAAAATACTCTGTCATATTTATGCACGATGGCGGTTCGCTTTTTGGAAAGAAAAGTACAGGTTGGGGTTCAAAGTGGAAAGCTGATCAAGTGGCTACTCAACTATTGGATCAAAACAAAGTAAAAGATTTTATTATAGTTGGAATTTATAATACTGGTATTACAAGATGGAATGAATATTATCCAGCAAAATCATTTAATTATTTAGAAAAAAGTTTTAAAGATTCTTTAGTAAAATATTATGAAAAGCGAAATGATAATACTAGTCTGATTGCAGATGATTATCTAAAATTTATAGTCTATGAGCTAAAACCATTTATTGATAAAAATTTTAGTGTAAATATGGAAGCTAAAGAAACTTATATTTCAGGCTCAAGTATGGGAGGGCTAATTTCAATGTATGCAATATTTGAATATCCTGAAATTTTTTCCAGGGCAGCTTGTATTTCAACTCATTGGGTAGGTATTGGCAGAAATAAAAATGGTGAGTACGATAAGCATATTCCATTTTCGATTTTTGATTACATGAAAGATAATGTCCCTAGCGCTAAAAATCATCGTATTTGGTTTGATTATGGTGATGCAAAAGGAGATTTAGATAGCTATTATGTTGATTATGCTGCTTATGTTGATACCATTTTTATTGAGAATGGATATAGTAATAAAAACTTCAAAAATATTAGATTCCGTGGAGAAAAACATAATGCGGTTTCCTGGAATAAAAGACTAGATAAAATTTTCGAATTTTTATTAAATCCATAGACTATAAATTAAAAAACCCCAACAAGTCGCTGAGGTTTTAGTGATCGCGGCACGATTCGAACGTGCGACCGTCTGCTTAGAAGGCAGATGCTCTATCCAGCTGAGCTACGCGACCAAATATTGATGGCAAATTTAAATAAATAAAAATTCTAGACAATTTTTTTTGATTACTAAGTTGAATTAAGTTAAGTTTGATTGTGATCAACTTGTTTTTAAAATCTTTTTTATTCATTTTTTCATTTTTTATTATCAATGAAACAAACAATAAAAATCCACCTAATATTATTTTTTATTTATCAGATGATAAGGATCAAATAGATCATAATGTTTATGGCAATAATCTTGTTCCGTCCAACCCAATTAATCGTTTGGCCGCTCAGGGAATGACATTTAAGAATGCATATACAACTCAAGCAATTTGTGCACCTAGTAGGTCTCAAATTTATACGGGATTGTATCCGATAAAAAATGGTTGTTATGCAAATCATTTACCAGTCAAGAAAAACACAGTTGATGTTAATGATTATTTGCAGTCATTTGGTTATGAAGTAGTACTTGCTGGAAAAAGCCACGTAAACCCAAGTTCAGTATTTAATTGGTCCAAATATTTTAAGAGTGAGGGGAAATTATTACCAATGAGTAAAATAAAAAACTATATAAAAAATGCAAAGAAACCTTATTGTTTGTTTATTGCCTCAGACTATCCTCATGGCCCTTTTCCTACTAGAACTGAACTTAAGGAAAGTGATATTTATGATAATCCTTATTCAAAAAAATATCGTTTAAATAATGAAAAAGGCTATTATCAAAATATCATTGAAGATAATAACCAGTTAGCTGACATTCTAGATTTTATTGAAATTAATGGCAAAGATGAAAATACATTGTTTATTTATGCCTCAGATGGGGGATTGAGGGGTAAATGGTCAGTTGACGAGGTTGGATTAAAAATTCCTTTGATTATCAGATGGCCAAAAGTTGTTAAGGCTAGCTCAAAGAATAGTGATCTTATTAATCTGGTTGATATCCTCCCAACAATTATAGAATCTACAGGAAATAAAATTCCTAAAAGTCTTGATGGATATAGTTTTTTAAGTTCATTGAAAGGCGCTAATAATAAACGTAAATTTACTTATGGTATTTCCACAAGGCAAAATGTTAGAAATGCTAAAATTTTTCCATCAAGATCAATTAGAGATAGTAAATATAAATACATTATAAACTATAATTCATATGACATTTATAAAAAAAATTTAGGTTTGGATTCTATAAAAAATGCATTCATAAAAATCGGTGCTCTATCATTTAAAAATAAACCACATGAAGAATTATACGATTTGATAAATGATCCTTACGAAATGACTAACCTTATCAATGAGAAAAGGACTAGAAATGTTCTTTTAAAACTTAAAAAAGAATTAAAAAGTTGGATGTTAATGCAAAATGATTTTTTAGTAGAAAATAAAATGCCACTTATAAAACCAACATTACATCCACTAGATAAAGAAACTGAATGGACAAAGGTGCCAGACAATTTGGAAAACAAAATTAAGTCAAACGCTTACATGCACTCCCACTATTAAGCGAAAATGTTTTCGTATCAATGTTTTTAATTTAATAATTTTATAAATTTTTAATCACAATATTACGGATATTTTAATCGAAAACGTTTTCTAATTATGTTTTTATTGATTTTTTATCATTAAATTGTTTTTTTATTAATAATAACTAACTAAAAAATGAGGAAAATTTTATTTATTTTTTTAATCTTCCCTTTTTTTATTATTGCACAGTCCAAAAATATTAGTGGAACTGTAAATGATGAAAATGGGACACCTTTACCTGGCTCAACCGTTCAGTTAAAAGGTTCTGATACTGTTGGTGCAATTACAGATTTTGATGGAAATTTTTCTATATCAATACCAAGTGATTCATCAAATATTCTTGTGATTTCATACATTGGTTATGTAAATCAAGAGGTTGATGTATCAAATCAACTTTCAATTAATGTTAATTTACAACCTGACACTGAAGCCTTGGAAGAAGTTGTTGTAGTTGGGTATGGTACTGTTTTAAAAAGAGACCTTACTGGAGCCGTTAGTTCGGTAGTTGTAGAAGATGAAGTGTCAAGACAATCTGCTACTGTTGATCAATTATTACAAGGTAGAGCTGCAGGTGTCCAAGTAACTCAAAATTCCGCAAACCCAAATTCCGGTGTTAGTGTAAGAATTAGAGGAACCAATAGTTTAAGAGGAAACAATGAACCACTTTATGTAATTGATGGTGTTATTATATCATCTGCAGGTGAAGATGTTATACCTACAGGAACAGGGAATACTGGTCAGGAAGCACAAAGTGGATTAAATGGTTTAAACCCAAGGGATATAGAAAGAATTGAGATTTTGAAAGATGCTTCAGCTACAGCTATATATGGATCCAGAGGAGCAAATGGTGTAGTTTTGATTACAACAAAAGGTGGTAATAGCGAAGAAAAGGGAAAAATTAACGCTTATGTTACAACAACAGTTAGAGATATAACAAACACATACGATATGCTTGACGGAGTTGGATATGCAATGTATCAAAATGATATAAGAGCTAGTGTTGGAGAGCCTGCCAGATATGTTATTAATGGTAGTCAAGTTTTTTCATATATAAATGATAATTCAGGAAATCAAACTAACACTGTAGATAGTACACCAAATCAGGTTCATAATTGGCAAGATGAAGTGTATGATACAGGATTAAGTACTAGTTTTGGTGTTTCTTTTTCAGGAGGTAATGAAAAAGGTGATTATTACTTGTCTGCAGGATTTAATGATCTAAATGGTTTAGTTGAAAATTCAAGTTTTAAAACCCAGGACTTAAGACTTAATCTTAACTATGATTTAAATGATAAATTAAGAATTGAAGCAAGGTTAAGTTCATTTTTTAGTAAATCTGACTTTGCTGAGGGTGGAGATTTAATAGGTGGTGATCAAAGTTTTGTTCAACAAACATTAACTTATAATCCAATAATACCTAATGATGCAGATAATGTTGAAGATTTTATTGATGGACAAACAATATCAAATCCATATGCTTGGATTAATGATTTTACTGATGAATCTAGGGAAAATAGACTAATTGCATCCCTAGCTTTAAAATATAAATTTAATACACCAGGTTTATTATATGAATTTAAGGTTGGTGGAAACCTAAGAGATAAAGATAGGTCAAGATTTTATGGTGTAACTACTTGGCAAGGTGCTAATTCTAATGGCTTATTACAAAATATGAAGTTAAACTCTTTAACTTATCAAGTCAATAATTTTTTAAGATATAACAGAAATTATAATAAAAATCACAGGGTTAATGCCGCTTTAGGTGTTACTTATGATGTAAGAGATGTTGAAAGCAGTGTTTATGCTGTTGAAGATTTTGTTACGGCGCAGTTAGGTACAGCTCAACCTTTCTTAGGTCAAGTTATTTCAACACCTCTCTTACTGAGAGCATCTGACCAACAACTTTTCTCACTTCTTGGTAGAGTTAATTATACTTTTAAAAATAAATATACTTTAACCACAAGTTTTAGGAGAGATGGAGTCTCAAAGTTTGCTGAGGAAAATAGATATGGATTTTTTCCTTCATTTGCTTTTGCTTGGAGAGCAGGTAGCGAAAAATTTATTAGTAATCTAAATTTGTTTTCAAGCCTTAAAGTTAGAGCGGGTTGGGGATCAATAGGTAATCATGGAATTGGTCCTTATGGAACTCTTTCAAATTATGGTGCTTCATCTAGGTTATATGCTACAAGTAACAATGGAACAACAGTTCCATTAATCTTAGCTAATATTGCTAATCCAGGATTAACTTGGGAATCAACGGAACAACTTAATTTCGGAATAGACTTTGGATTTTTAAATGGAAAAATATCTGGTACTTTAGATCTTTATGAAAAAACTACAAAAGATTTGTTACAGCAAAGCCCAATTCCTACATCTTCTGGTTTTAGTAGTATTCTTATAAATAGAGGCTCATTAGAAAATAAAGGATTAGAATTAGGCCTAGATCTTGCAATTGTAGATAGTGGAGATTTTTCATTAAATATTGGTGGAAATATTGCATTTAATAAAACTGAAATTCAAAATCTTGGTTTGACACCAGGAAATGTAATGGTTGATAATGGTGATGGAACTTATACAACAGAAAAAAGATCTCATTATTTTGGTAATATACCAAGTAGAGGTAATAGTATAAAATTCCCCGTTAATATTTTTATGGAAGGTGAAGAGGTTGCATTATTTTATGGTTGGAAGACCGATGGTATTTTTCAAACAGGAGACCAAATGTATAGAATTAATGGTTCTATGTCTCAACCAGGTGATATTAAAGTTTTAGATCTCAATGGTGACGGACAAGTTGATTTAGACGATAGGACTATAATTGGTAATCCAAATCCTGATTTCGTTTATGGAATTAATTTAGATTTTTCATATAAATCTTTCTCATTAAGTGCTTTACTTAACGGTGTTAGTGGTAATGATATAGTAAATGGAAATCTTTATCGTATGGGATGGGCTGAAGGAACTTACAGAAATATTTTAAGTGATGCATATCACAATAGATGGACTCAAAGTAACCCAACAAATGATTATCCAAGATTAGGGTATTCTGCGAATTTATTTGGAGCATTGATGGATAGAGTTATTGAAGATGGTACATATTTGAGATTAAACAATATTACAGTAAGTTATGATCTTCCTATGAATTCAATGAACTTTATTGAATCTGCTAATGTATATGTTACTGGACAAAACTTATTTACTTGGACTGATTACTCAGGCTACGATCCAGAAATTACCACATTTTTATATGACGGTTTAATACAAGGAACAGATTGGAATAATAAACCGAATTCTCAATCTTTCTTAGTTGGTATAAATTTAAATTTCTAAAAACATGAAAAATTTATTAAATAAAACATTTATAATAAGATATTTTAAATATCTAATTTTTACACTCCCAATTCTATTTTTTATTGGTTGTGATCTTGAAGAGGAACCACCTTTTTTAGATGAAACTATTTACACAGATTCTCAAAGTGCTCAAGCTGCTCGAGATGGTATTTATCAAGCATTAACCACATACAATACCCAAGAGAGAAGGTTGTTCATCACTAATCTATATTCTGGTTTAATGTTTACTGGAAAAGGTGGAAATAGAGTTAACACGAGAGATATGTCAACATTAGTTTCCCTAAAACCGGGATATCATATGGATGCGTCAGCTGTTTGGGGAGGTTTATATCAAGCTATTGCAAGATGTAATGGTGCGATTTCTAATATTGAAACAGCAGCAACACCATCATCAAACGATCAAGTTGTCTTTAATGATGTTGCTGGTCATGCATATTTTGTCAGAGCATGGAGTTACTTTGAATTGGCAAACCTATTTGGTGATGTTCCATTATGGTTGGAACTTCCATCCTCTGGAAATACGAATAAAGCAGTTTCAAGTAAATCTGATGTATATCAACAAATTATTTCGGATGCTTCTACTGCAGCTTCATTACTTAATGGAAATGCTGGAGCTGGATATCCAAAAGCTCATGCTGCTAATATGTTATTAGCAAAAGTATACATGACTATGGCTACTAACGCTGATTTACAAACTGATGGAAGTGCGATGGATTATTGGACAATGGCTAATCAGGCTGCTCAATCAGCTTATGGTCAATATTCACTTGTAAATGATTTTTCAAGTTTATTTACAGTTCAAGGTGAAAATTCTTCAGAATCAATTTTTGAGCTTCAAATCTCCCAAGATGCAACAAACTCACAAATGGGAAGAAACTTCACACCTTGGAAGTATAAAGCTGGAATGCACTTTGGTTGGTTTAGAGTGACTGCTTTTCAGCATGATAAACATTTAAAAACTTATGGCGGAAATACTACTTGGAATGCTAATAATTTAGATACCTTTCCAGATAGTCGTTACAAGGCAACATATCTATCGCAATATTATAGAGCTGATAGAACCCCACCTGCTGGATTAGTTAGAGTTTATCCGCATAACCCATCACGTGGAAGATTTGCTATTGCACATCCTTACTTATTTAAGTGGACTGAAAAAGATAAATCTCATAATAACCAATTTAATAGTCAAAATATCGTTGTTTATAGATATGCTGAACTATTATTAATGCTTGCTGAAATTGCAAATGAGCTCGGTAATGGACAAGAAATGACTTACTTACAACCAGTTCTTGATAGAGCTGGAGTTACGGCTCGACCAGAATTTTCACAGGGGAAAGTAGCTTTTAGAGACGCAATAATGGATGAATATAAATTTGAATTAATTGGTGAAGGCCATGACTCTTGGCATGTTAGAAGAAGAGGAATTCAGTATTTTAAGGACAAAACATTAACGCCTCACAATTCTTCTTTTGGAAAGAAAGTTGGTGTAGGTGCTAAAAAATATGCTAAAAACTTGGAAGTAGAGTTTTCTACTGATCCTAATCAAATCATGCATATGCCAATTCCTTTAAATGAGATTAATACAAACGAGTTAATTAACTAAAATTTATTATTACTAAGTAGTTTATAACTCTGCATACTAAAATTTTCATGAGTACTTTTTATAAAGTGTTTAAGTTAGTAGTACTGTCATCATTAATTTTAACTGTCAGCAAAACAGTTATAAATCTTACGATTTTAAATGATGACAGTGCAATTGGTCAAAAGCAAAATATTTTATTTATTGGTGTAGATGATTTAAGACCATTATTAAATTCATATGGTCACAATCAGATGTATACTCCTAATTTAGATAAATTAGCTTCGGAAAGCATACAATTTAATCAAGCTTATGTTAATATTGCTGTATGTGGTGCTAGTAGAGCGAGTATTTTAACTGGAATTAGAGGAAGTTTTACGAGATTTGATTCTTATACATCAAGAGCAGATAAAGATGTACCAAAAGCAACGACATTAGCACAAATTTTCAAAAAGAATGGTTATAAAACCGCATCAATAGGTAAAATATCTCATTTTGCTGATGATTCAAAAAGCGATTGGGATGATTTTTACAGTTTTAGAAATGGTTCAGATTACAAAAATCCAATTTCTATAAAAAGACAAAAAGAAATTAAAAAGTTAAGACCCGACGGAAAGTTTGCTGGTCCACCCTTTGAATATTCAAATGTTTCCGATGATGAGTATAATGATGGAAAATTGACTAATG
>CACDPE010000005.1 GCA_902554655.1 uncultured Bacteroidota bacterium | reverse complement strand
AGTTCATTTCTGATTCAATACCAACTCTGTAACTACTTCCGCTATTAGACCTTATCGGAGCTCCAACATCATCAATTGCACCTGTTAAAACAAGCTGTTCGTTGTATAGCATGTAATATGCATTTAAATTAAGCTTCAATTTTTCAGAGTTGAGTCTATACCCAAATTCTAAATCATTTAATTTTTCGGGTTTGATGTCAGGGTTATTTTCGTAATCACTTCTACTTGGTTCGCGGTTTGCTCTTGAGTATGAAAAATATACAAGAGAATTTAAATTTAAATTGTGTGTAATTCCAATCTTAGGATTAAAAAAATTATATTTTTTATTTAGTATTAAATTATTTAAATCAGATGTGATTCCTGAGGTTTTATAATTAATTTTTCTAAGCTGTAAATCCCCATATATTAAAATATCATTTAGCTTATACGACACTTTTGTAAAGAAACTTAAATCATTTTTTTTACCATTCCCATCATAATATCTATCTCTTATTGAATAGTTTTTATCAAAATTTCTAGCCCATATTACTTCACCAAAATGATCTCCAATATAATTGCTGTATGATCCACTGAATATCAAGTTCAAATTCTTATAGTTATAATTTAAAGATGCATTTAATACATAAAAATCATTGTCTAACCATCTTCTTCTAATGAGGTCAGTAGTACCAATTTCATTACCATTTTCATCTAAATCTGATTTTACAATTCCGGAATAAGTTTCTACAGAATCATCATCTCGATACTGCTCAAAATAACCTCTTCCATCAGTATAGTTTAAACTAAGATTGGTTGAAAGTACATTATTTATTTGTTCACTCCAGTGCAATTGAAAATGATCTTGTTTGTAATTGTCTATTTCATTTTCATAGGTGTATGGATTTTGTCTTCGGTTTTCAATCATTTGTTCTTTAGTTATCCCACTCCAAGATTGATATGTCTTTTCATGACCTCCGAATGTTATTGCCTTAATTAGAGTATTTTCATCAAAATAATTTGCTTGAATAAAGTAGGATTTTAAATCAGAGTAAGCCCTGTCAATATATCCATCAGAATCAATTTTTGAAAATCGTCCTGATATTTCGAAATGATCATTGATTATGCCTGTGCTTAGTTTTACGGTATGCTTTAAAGTGTTATAACTACCAAATGAATTAGAAATTTCAGTATTGGCAAATTGAGAAATTTTGTCAGTTAATATATTAATACTTGCACCAAATGCACCTGATCCATTTGTTGATGTTCCAACTCCTCTTTGAATTTGTAAACTTTCAACTGATGATGTAAAATCAGGTAAATTAACCCAAAAAGTCCCTAGCGATTCAGGATCATTATATGGAATACCATTAATAGTTATATTGGTTGATTGAGGACTAACACCACGAATTCTAATTCCTGTATAACCAATTCCAGCTCCTGCATCAGATGTTGTTATAACAGATGGAGAAAAATTCAATAAAATAGGTAGATCCTGACCTAGATTTTTTAATTCAAGATCTCTTTTATCTACATTTGAAAAGCTGAAAGGTGAGGATTTATCAATTCTAATTGCTTCAACAATTACTTCATCTAAGTTTTGTTCTAATGATTGAATAGTATCAATTACTCTCTCCTGAGATATTATCAGGTTTGAAAATAAAAATACCGTTAAAGTTAATTTTTTCATAAGTAAATTAAATTAACGGGATTCTAAAGTGAGTTTCATTTATTCCTTGTAAAAATTACTCTACCAGGTTCAATGGGTATAATCTCAGCCGTAGCACCCCTATGTTTAAGTAAAATTAAGTAAATTTTCTATAGATGTAATAGCTTTTTGTTTTCTTTCATCAAAATTTCCACTGATTAATTCAAATTTTTTATCATTTTCAATTAAAGCATTCATGAAAAAGTTAAACATTTCTTTTCTTTCATTTGGTTTATCTCTCAAGTCGTCTTTTACCCATGGTACATCAATATTCATTAATAAGTACAAATCATAGTGGTTTAATAAAGCGTATTTTTTTAAAAGAGGATCACAATGGTTAAAATATATATCTGAGTATACTTTTGTTGTTAACAAGTCTGTATCACAGAAAATAATAGAATTTTTAATCGAAGCTTTATTTTCCAAATTCATTTGTCCTTTTGCGATAGGGAGCATATCATCGATTTTACAAATAGAACCATTTAATTCATATTTTTTTTGAAGATATTCTCTAGCATATTCTTCAACAAAATCTGTTTTGAAGTGACTAGCTAATTCTTTGGCCAAAGTAGATTTTCCGGTAGATTCAGGTCCAAACAGAACAACCTTTATACAGTTAGATTTTGTTTGTTGTAAATATTTTTCCATTTGTAGTAGCCTGCAATTGCTATTAGTGTAAATATAAAATATTGTAAGCTAGTAAATGCAAGACCTTTGTGCGCATATAGTGGGATTGATATAATATTTGCAAAAATCCAAAAATTCCAACTTTGAACTTTTCTTTTAGCCATTAACCACATTGCAGCAAAGAATACAGCAGTGGTTAATATATCTACATATGAAATAAAAGAATCCCACTTCTCAAAAAAAGTGTAAACAAGAGAAACAAAAATCGATGATGATAAAAGGAGTATAGCAATAATTTTTTTGTCATATGAATTAACAACTGAAATAGGTGCTGGTTTCTCATTATTTCCTCTAGACCAATAAAACCAACCATAGATACTCATTATAAAATAATAAGCATTAATCATCATATCACCTAGTAGTGACCACTTAAACAATAAATAAACAAAAATTGAAGTACTGACCATTCCTGTTGGAAAAACTAATATGTTATTATTTTTTGAGTACCAAACACTAAGAAATCCAAAAATTACAGCAATTACTTCAAAATAGATATCAAGTTTATCATATTGAGAATATTGCTCAAAAAGTTCTTTAAAAAAATCAATCATTAGAAAAGACTATTGTACAAATATAGTTTGGATCAAATAATAAATTGCACGTATATGATTTATCGTAGTTAAATTTTTTAACCACTGTTTTAGCATTTTTTTCTTCTTTATTAATTGATTCAACAAATATTTCGTTCTTAAAATTTAAACCAGGAATTTTTTCAGCTTTATATACAGATTCTTTTAGACACCAAATCAAAATCAAATCATTAACTGATGAAGAATCAATTTGTTTAACATCTTTGTCATTTATGAATTTATCTTTGATATTTAAAATATTATTTCTGTAAGTTTCAATATCAATTCCACATTTTTTTTCTGAAATTAGTACGGTTGAATAACCTTTACAATGGCTAATAGAAATATTATTTCCTGTTTTTAATTGTGGGGCTCCATCTTTAGAATAGGTGAGATCATTTGGGTTGATTTTGAGTAATCTTAATAGATATCTTACAGAAAGAAACTCAATTTTTTTTATACTAGTTTTTTTTGATTTTATTATATCTATTTCTCTATAAGTAAGAGAAAGCTTAGATAAAAAGAATTTTTCATCTTCATTGATTTCCCATATTAAATGGGTAAAAATTTTATCAGTATATGAATGGGAAAGAGGCATAAGCCCTCTAAAGATATAACGTTTTGAAAAATTAGGAAGTTGGTTCTATTGAAACGTAAGATTTGTTATCTTTCTTTTTTGTGAATTTAACTATACCATCAACCTTAGCATGAAGAGTATGATCTTTTCCAAGATATACATTATCACCAGGTTTGTGTTTTGTTCCTCTTTGTCTAACAATAATGTTACCGGCAATTGCAGATTGACCACCAAAGATTTTAACTCCAAGTCGTTTCGATTCTGATTCTCTTCCGTTTTTAGAACTACCTACACCTTTTTTATGAGCCATTTTATTTTATTTTTTAGATGATTTTTGCTGTTTTTTTATTAGCATTAGCTGTTTTTTTAGCCGGTGCTTTCTTTACAGCAGGTTTTTTTGATTCAGTTTTTTTAATTTCCTTATTTTCAGTTTTTTTTGCTGTAGTTTTTTCATTAACCTTTTCTATTAGGATCTCAGTAAGAGCTTGTCTATGACCATTTTTTACTCTATATCCTTTTCTTCTTTTCTTTTTAAATACAATAACCTTATCGTCCTTTAAGTGTTTTAAAATTTTAGCTTGAACTGATGCTCCTTTTACATTAGGACTACCAACTGTGATCTTTGATCCATTGTCAAGCATAAGAACATTATCAAAAGTGATTTTTTCACCTTCTTTACCTTGCACTCTATGCACAAACAACTTTGAGTCTTTTTCAACCTTAAATTGTTTTCCTGAAATTTCTACTATTGCATTCATATTCTTAAAGCGTGTGCAAATATACAAGGATTACTAAAATATCCCAATAAATTTTAAAATTGTTGATTTACTAAAAATGATTTTGTGGAGTTAATTGTAGATTCTTAATGAGTTTCCGCTTTTCTCAGTAAAATAAGCTACCATAGGGAAAGAATTATTTGTATTTATTTTTAATGGTTGTCCATTTGCTAAGCTGTAAAGATTAGAGTTGCATTTACATTCTGCTTGAAGTCCTTTAATCTCCATCGTACTACAATCTGAGGGTTTTTCATTAGGACAACTGGCTTCCCAAGCAATAATATTATCATTAAGATTAAAAAGAATTACACCTTTAATGCCCAGACCATTTATATAGTAGGAGCCACCATTATATTTCAAATCATTATAGGAAGGTAGATTTATATTTATGATTTTTTCAAATCTTACATCAGGTACAAATGGGTTGTCATTATCATCGTTTTTTTCACATGATAATATGATTAAGGTTAGAACAATTAATCTTGTGATATTTACCATTTTTGAAAATTAATCAAAATGTATAATTTAAGGAAATTTATATATATTTGATAGTCCCTCGAGTAGGGTTTTTTTTTTAAATAAAAATGACTATTTCGTATTATACAAAAGAAGGATTGCAAAAGTTAAGAGCTGAACTAAATCAACTTAAAGATGTTGAAAGACCTTTAGCTTCTAAAGCTATTGCTGAAGCTAGAGATAAAGGTGATTTAAGTGAAAATGCTGAATACGATGCAGCTAAAGAAGCTCAAGGTTTATTAGAACTTAAAATTTCAAAAATGGAAGAAACTTTAGCAAATGCTAGGTTAATTGATGAATCTCAGTTAGATAGCTCTAAGGTTTTAGTTTTATCCAAGGTGAAAATAAAAAACACTGCAAATAATATGGAGATGGAGTACCAGTTAGTTGCAGAAAGTGAGGCAAACTTAAAAGATGGTAAAATATCTGTTAATTCGCCGATAGGAAAAGGCCTTTTAGGAAAATCCAAGGGTGAAATTGCCGAAATTTCAGTCCCTAACGGTAAAATACAATTTGAAATACTTTCAATATCTAGATAAAATTAATTGGATACTATCTTTACTAAAATAATCAAAGGTGAAATTCCAAGCTATAAGGTTTGCGAAGATGATAATTGTTTAGCTTTTTTGGACATAAATCCAAATGCATATGGACATACTCTTTGTATTTTAAAAAAACAAATTGACTATATTTTTGATTTAAGTTCTATTGAATATGATTTATTAATGAAGTTTTCTCGAAAAGTTGCTCTAGGAATCGAAAAGACTGTTGAATGTGAAAGAATTGGTATGGCTGTGGTTGGCTTAGAAGTTCCACATGTTCATGTTCATCTTATTCCAATTAACTCAATGAATGACATGAATTTTTCAAATTC
The DNA here is from genome assembly GCA_902554655.1 of uncultured Bacteroidota bacterium. Classification (GTDB taxonomy): domain Bacteria; phylum Bacteroidota; class Bacteroidia; order Flavobacteriales; family Flavobacteriaceae; genus Eutrophosalina. The sequence goes on along the minus strand of CACDPE010000005.1, from coordinate 53,354 downwards.
TTTAGACTTAAATAAAATAGAATATGAAGAATTATCAAACAAAATAAAAAACAATATATAATTATGAATATTTCAGGAAAAGTAAAATTAATTAATGAAACAAAAGAATATGGATCAAATGGTTTCAGAAAAAGAGAAATAGTATTAACAACTCAAGAACAATATCCTCAAAATATTCTAGTAGAATTTATTCAGGATCGAACAGATCTTTTAGATGCATATAAGGTTGGGGACTTTGTAAAAATAGATATTAATTTGAGGGGAAGAGAATGGACTAATGATAAAGGTGAGGTAAAATATTTTAATTCTATTCAAGGATGGCGTATTGAAAAAGTTGAAAATGAATTTGAATCTCAGTTACCACCACTACCAACTAAGGAAGACTTAAATATATCTGATAATGTATCAAGTGAACCCGATGATCTTCCATTTTAAAAATTATGTTTCATTTAGGTGAAGAGTTTATTTTTCCTAATCCCAGAAATGCTGATGTACATGGTATAGTTGCCTATGGTGGAGATTTAAATCCTTTTAGGATTTTAGAAGCCTACAAGCTAGGTATTTTTCCATGGTTTGAATCTGATCAAAACTTGATGTGGTGGAGTCCTGACCCTAGAATGATATTATATACAGATAAGTTTAAAGTTTCAAAAAGTTTCAAGTCTTTTTTAAAGAAAATTAATTATAAAGTTACTTTCAATAAAGATTTTGAATTTGTGATTAATTCATGTGCAAATATTAAACGTATTAATCAAAAAGGAACTTGGATAACTGAAGGTTTAATAAAATCATTTATTGATTTACATAAAATGGGGAAAGCTATTTCAGTAGAGGTCTGGGTGGATGATGACATAGTTGGCGGTTTATATGGTCTTGATTTAGATGATATTTTTTGTGGAGAAAGTATGTTCTCAAAATCTTCTAATGCAAGTAAAATAGCACTATACTATTTAACTAATGAGCTAAGAAAAAATAATTATAGATTTATTGATTGTCAAGTACCATCTGAGCATTTAAAAAGTTTAGGAGGGGAAGTGATAAGTAGATCTAAATTTTTAGATTTACTCTAAATTAAATTTTTCTGAAATTTTATCTATATGAACAGCATCTTTAATAGATAAATTTCCAATAGAGTATCTTTCCAGAAATTTCAAATAAGCACCACTTCTAAGTTTTTTTCCAAGATCATATGCTAAGGATCTTATATATGTACCTTTTGAACATTCTATTTTACAGTCAACTTCGTCATTTTTGAAATCTAATATCTCAAATTTTGAAATATGTATTTTTCTAGGTTCTAAAGATATTTTTTTTCCAGATCTAGCTAAGTTATATGATCTTTTACCTGCAATTTTCAATGCAGAAAAAGCAGGAGGTATTTGTTCTAAATCACCTACAAATTTCTCGATAGTTTCTTTTATCAAGTCAATATTTATGTGTGAAGTAGAAAACGTTTTATTTATCTTAGTTTCAAGATCATAAGATGGGGTGGTAGCTCCAAGTTTGAAAGTTGCGATATAAGTTTTCTTCTGATCCTGATATTTATATATTTCTTTGGTTTTTTTTCCAACACAAATAATTAATAATCCAGTAGCTAGAGGATCTAATGTGCCGGCGTGACCAACTTTTATTTTTTTAAATTGAGTATGTCTTTTAAATACTCCTCTGACATATTTTACACAATCAAAAGAGGTCCAATTAATTGGCTTGTAAATTGGAATAACTAACCCTTGTTCAGAAATTTTTTCACAAATATTATCCATTTAAAATTGAATATATAATAGAAAAAATACCAATCAAAAAACAGTAAATTGAAAAGTAAATTAACTTATTCTTCTTTACAAAAATTATCATCCATTTACATGCATAATATCCAGAAATTAATGCTGCGCTAAATCCAACTAAATAATTTGAAATATTATTATTGAAATCAATTTCATTATCAAATATAATTTTTAAAGAAGATCCAAATATTACAGGAACAACCATTAAGAAAGAAAATTTAGCAGCTATATCCCTATTTAATCCTAAAAAAATTGAGGTTCCAATGGTCGCTCCACTTCTTGAAATCCCAGGCAGGATGGCTAAAGCCTGAGTAAAACCTATAATTAATGATGATTTTAGATTTAATTTTTTATTAGAATTATTAAATCTATCAGAAAGATAAAGTATAAAAGAAGTTAAAATTAGCATAAAACCTACCAGAATTAAGTTTCCATTAAATAAGTAATTAATCTCACTTTCAAAAAAATAACCAGCTAATCCTGCGGGTATCATAGAAACCAAAATATAAAATGCGAAAAAAGTATTTTCATCCTTTTTAAAACTGATTAAGCTCATAATTATTTCTTTAACTTCTTTCCAAAAATAAATGATAGCACTTAACGCAGTTGCAAGATGTACAATGAGAGTAAAAAATAAACTATTGGTTGAATCATATGAAAAATCTAAAAAAACTTTGAAAATTTCAAGATGACCACTAGAGGATACTGGTAAAAATTCAGTTAAACCTTGTATTATACCAAGTAATAAAGATTTTAATATATCCATATCTATTCAGGCTTTGTAAGTATAGCATAAATTTCAATTGCAAAACCTATAATTACAATCAATGGAGCAATTCTTATTCTTCTAAAACTATATATCTCCTCATTAAAAATATTAGGATCATCACTTCCACCACCAGACATTAGAATGAAACCTAAAGCGATGAATAAAATTCCAATTATCATAAACTTATAATTTCTTTTCCCAAACGCGAACTTGTTTTTTTTCATTAGTAAAGTTTTTCAATATTTGAAGAAATATATCTCCCAGTTATAATTGAAGTTGAAAAATATGATATAATTACACTAATACCTAAGGAAAATAATATTGTTATAAAAACAGATTCTTTTATTTTTTCAAAATCAATTGCAAAAAAATTAAGATTCAAGTAGTATAAAATTGCAACTAGTAAAACTGAAGATATTATACTGCTCAAGACACCAAGCTTTATGTGAGTAATAATAAATGGTTTTTTTATAAAAAATTTAGTGGCTCCAACAAGCTGCATAGTTTTGATATTCAATCTATTGGAATAGACAGAAAGCCTAATTGTATTATTCATCAAAATAATTGATATGAATAGAAAAATAGAACCAATAATTAATGACCATTGTTTTAATATTAAAATATTCTTATTTATTAAATCAATTAATGGTGCATCATAAGTAACTTCTTCAACAAAACTTTCGTTTTTAAACTCTTCAACAAGTTGATCAATAAATAAATTATTAACGTTATCAGATGTAAAGAATATATCATATGAATCATAGAGAGGATTATATCCTAAATAGTCAATAAAGTCTTCTCCTATTTCTTCAGAAAGTTTATTTGCTGCATCTTTTTTAGAAATAAAATCAAACTTTTTTATGGTATTATTTATTTCAAGATTTTTTTCAAATTTTGAAAGTTCAATTTTATTGCTTTGATCTTTAATAAATACTACAACAGGGATATTTTCTTTAAAATCATTTATAATTTTTTCAGAATTTAATGCAATTAAAGTAAATGAAGAAATTAAAAATAGAACTATTGATATACTTATAATAACAAGAAAATAATTTGAAAAAATTTTATTTGAATAATTTGATGACAAAATATATATATTGCTATAAAAATAATAAAGGTTTTTAGTTAATTCAATTCTTTTAATTTTTTTGCATTAAAACAATAACCTTATTTTTGCTTTATTCTCAAAATGGCATATAACTTTAAGAAAATAGAAGAGAAGTGGCAAAACTATTGGAAACAAAATAATACTTTTCATGTTTCTAATATTTCAAATAAGAAAAAATTTTATGTCTTGGATATGTTTCCATATCCTTCAGGTGCTGGATTACATGTTGGTCACCCATTAGGTTATATAGCTAGTGATATTTATTCAAGATATAAAAGACATAAAGGTTTTAATGTCTTGCATCCACAAGGTTATGATTCATTTGGATTACCAGCTGAACAATATGCGATACAAACAGGACAACACCCGCAAAAAACAACTGATGAGAATATTAGTAGGTACAGAGAACAACTCGATAAAATGGGATTTTCTTTCGATTGGTCTAGAGAGATAAGAACATCTGATAAAACATATTATAAATGGACTCAGTGGATGTTTTTATTAATGTTTGATAGTTGGTACGATTCTAATTCACAAAAGGCAAGACCAATTAAGGAACTTATTAATCATTTTAAAAATAAAGGAACAGCAGAAATAATTAATACATCTATTGACTTTTCAGCGGAGGAGTGGTTAAAATTTGATAGTCATCAAAAAGAAGAAATTCTTCAAGAATTTAGAATAGCTTATTTATCTGAAGCATTTGTTAACTGGTGTCCAAAATTAGGAACAGTATTAGCTAACGATGAAGTTATTGATGGATTATCACAAAGAGGAGGATATGAAGTTGTTAGAAAAAAAATGAAGCAATGGAGTATTAGAATTTCTTCATATTCTGAAAGGCTTTTGCACGGACTAGATAAAATTGATTGGCCTCAACCTCTAAAAGACATCCAGAAAAACTGGATTGGAAAATCCAAGGGGGCAATGATTAAATTCAAGATTAATTCAAGTTCTAAATCTATATCAGTTTTCTCAACAAGACCGGATACAATTTTTGGTGCAACATTTTTAACCTTAGCTCCAGAAAATGAATTGGTAACAGAATTAACAACTAAAGAAAATAAAAAAGAAGTTGATGATTACATTAATTCATCAAGTAAAAAAAGTGAAAGAGATAGGATATCTGATGTCAAATCAATTTCAGGTGTATTTACTGGTTCATATGTAATTCATCCTTTTACAAAAAAATTATTGCCAATATGGATTTCTGATTATGTTATTTCTACATATGGAACAGGTGCAGTTATGGCTGTTCCATGCGGAGATGCAAGAGACTATGCATTTGCAAAACATTTTAATATTGAAATAGTAAATATTTTTAAAGATGTTAATATAGATGATGAGGCTTTTGAATCAAAAGAAAAAGTCCAAATCACTAACTCTGACTTTTTAAATGATTTAGATTATCATTCTGCTTTCGATATGGCTTGTTCAAAATTGAATGAGATTTCCTCAGGGAATAAAACTATAAATTATAAGCTTAGAGATGCTGTATTTAGTAGACAAAGATATTGGGGAGAACCAATACCTATTTATTTCAAAAATGATATTCCACATCCAATTAATTTAAAATATTTACCATTAGAACTACCTGATGTTAAAAATTATCTTCCTACTGAAAATGGAGATCCTCCATTAGGAAATGCTCAAAACTGGGGTTGGGATACTGAAAAAAACAAGGTTGTTTTAAAATCAAAAATTGATGAAAAAAAAGTTTTTCGTATTGAATTAAATACTATGCCTGGTTGGGCTGGTAGTTCTTGGTATTTTAATAGGTATATGGATCCCAATAATGATCAAAGTTTTGCTTCTAAAGATGCTCTTAAATATTGGAAAGAAGTTGATTTATATCTTGGAGGAAGTGAACATGCAACAGGTCATTTATTGTATTCTAGATTTTGGCAAATGTTTTTATATGATATGAAATTGGTTAATACTGAAGTTTATGCTAAAAAGCTTGTAAATCAGGGTATGATATTGGGTAATTCTGCTTTAATATACAGAGATATAGATTCTGGTATTTTTATTTCGTCCGATTCACTTGATGATGAAAAGATTCAAAAAATTAACGTGGATATAAATTTTATCAATCAAAATAATGAACTTGATTTAAAACAATTTATGGATTGGCAACCTGAATATTTAGAAGCAAAATTTAAAATGAAAAATGATGTTTTTAAAGTTGAAAGAGAGGTTCAGAAAATGTCAAAATCAAAATATAATGTAGTTAATCCTGATGATATTTGTGATAGCTATGGTGCTGATACATTAAGATTATACGAGATGTTTTTAGGTCCTATTGAGCAAGCAAAACCATGGAATACAAATGGAATTTCGGGTGTGTTTAATTTTTTAAATAAAGTTTGGAAACTCTTTTATGATGAAAATAATTTAATTGTTGTTGATTCCGAACCTGATAGTGAGTCTTTAAAAATTTTAAATCAGACGATCAAAAAGATAAACCATGATATTGAAAATTTTTCATTTAATACTTGTGTAAGTTCATTAATGATTCTTGTAAATAAATTAACTGAAAAAAAGTGTTCTTCATCTAAAGTATTAAAACCATTATCAATTTTATTATCACCTTTTGCTCCACATTTGGCTGAAGAATTATGGTTTGTTTTAGGAAATGAAAACTCAATCATTGATGAAGTGTTTCCTGAGCATGATCCCAACTTATTAATAGAAAAAGAAAAAAATTATCCTGTTTCTTTTAATGGCAAGTTAAAATTTCAGATTTTACTTTCTAATGATTTAACTAAACAAGAAGTAGAAGAAATTGTTTCAAATCACGATTTAACTATTAAAAATCTTGATGGGAAAAGCATAAAAAAAATAATTTTTGTTCCTAATAAAATTATAAATGTAGTGTGTTAGTTGTTGACTATATGTTTTGCAACTCTTTTACTAACTCCATCCAACCCAATTAGGTTTCTAAGTAATTTATAATTTTTTTTTATTTCAATATCTTTTCCATTCAAGATATTATTTATTTCTTTTTTTAAATTATTTTCATTTACCTCACTCTGAATAAATTCTTTTATTACTTCTTTATTGCAAATAAGATTTACAAGTGAAATGAATTTAATTTTTACAAAAAGTTTAGCCAGTAATATGTTTAAGGGGCTTGTTACATAGCAAACAATTTGAGGAGTATTTAATAATGCTGTTTCTAATGTTGCAGTCCCGCTCGTAACAATTGATAATTTAGATGAACTTATTATTTCATACGTTCTATTATAAACTATTTCAATTTTTGAATTATTTTCTGATAAAATTTTTTGATAAGTTTTTTCATTAATGTGATTAACTCCTGCTATAATGAAAGTGTAATCTGGAAAATATTTACAAACTTTTAAGACTTTAGCAAGAATTTTTGAAATTTCTTGTTTTCTACTTCCAGGTAAAATTGATATTATTGGTTGTTTTGATTCAATTTTTTTTGGTTTATAATTTTTAAAATCATCCATAAGTGGATGTCCAAAAAAATTTGCATTGATGTTGTGTTTCTTTAAAAAATAATCTTTTTCAAATGGAAGAACTGCATATAATTCATCTACATACTTTCTAATTGTCTTAGCTCTTTTTTCTTTCCAAGCCCAAATTTGTGGACTTATATAAAAATAATTTTTAAAGCCTTTTTTTTTAGCCCACTTACTTATCCTTAAATTGAATCCAGGATAATCAATAAGTATTATTTTATCAGGGTTAAAATTTATAATATCTTTTTTACAAATTTTAAAATTTTTAATAATTTTTAAAATGTTTAGCATAACTTCACTAAAACCCATAAAGGCCATCTCCCTATAGTGCATAACCATATCACCACCTGCATTCTTCATAAGATCACCACCCCAAAATCTAATTTTAGCTTTATTGTCTATGCTTAAAATTTCCTTTATTAATTTTGATCCATGTAGATCACCAGAGGGCTCACCAGCAATTATGTAATATTTCATACTATAAGTGCCAATCTTTAATTTTTTTCATTGAATCATAGTCTGTAAGGTCGTGCTTCACAGGTACAATTGAGATATAACCAGAATTTAGTGCATGTTCATCAGTATCATTGTTTGAATCCTCATTAATAAATTCTCCAGTTAGCCAGTAATATTCTTTTCCCTGTGGGTTTTTTCTTTTATCAAACTTTTCAATCCAATATGCTTTGGCTTGTCTACAAATCTTAATTCCTTTTATTTTACTTTCAACAAGATTAGGAAAGTTAACGTTTAAAGCAATTTTGTCAGGGATCCCTCTTTTTAAAGCTTTAAGAGTTATTTTTTTAATGTAATTCTTAATATGATTAAAATTTGCCTTCCATCTGTAATCAAGTAATGAAAATCCAATTGCTGGTACACCTTCAATTGTTGCTTCAATTGCAGCACTCATAGTTCCAGAATATATTACATTTATCGATGAATTTGAGCCATGATTTACACCTGCAACACACAAGTCTGGTTTTGAGTCAAGAATTTCATTAATACCTAATTTTACGCAGTCAGCAGGTGTTCCAGAGCAAGAATATTCTATTTGGGGTCCATCATCAATTTTAATTTTATGACAATGCAGAGTAGAATTTATGGTAATTGCATGACCCATTGCTGATTGAGGACTATCGGGTGCAATAACAACAACATTCCCAATTTCATTCATGACTGAAATTAAAGCTCTGATTCCAGGAGCGGTGATTCCATCATCATTAGTCACGAGTATTAATGGTTTTTTTGGCATATATGGTCTAATTTTTGAACAAAAGTAATTAAATCATAATAGATTTTATCAAATCATAATTCAGATATTAACTTTATAACTTTAATTATTTACATTTATAATGTCAAATGAATAAAAAAATCAAATATTTATTTTTGTTAATTCCATTATTGATTATTGGTTTTACAATTACCAATAAAAATTTTTCCGATCCTAATAAAGATAGATTATTGATAGAAATTATAAAATATGTTGTTGAAAAGGGACATTATAATAAAATTCAAATTGATGATGATCTCTCAGAAAAAATTTATTTATCGTTTATTGATCAAATCGATAAACAAAAAAGATTTTTTTTAAAATCTGATTTAAAGAATTTCGAAAAGTATAAATATAAGTTAGATGACCAAATTAAAAATTATGATCTTACTTTTTTTAACCTAGTTTATGAAACACTAAAACTTAGATCTAGTGAAGTTCAATCTTATTATAGAGAAATATTAGCTAAGCCTTTTGACTTCAAATCCAAGGAGGAATTAAATTTAGATTTTGAGAATAAAGATTTTTCAAAGAATAAAAGTGAAATTAAACAAAGGTGGAGAAAACAACTTAAATTTTCAACTTTAGATATTTCATTACTTAAGTTAGGTGATTCAATCCCAACAATAAATGATCGTGTTTATAATGAATCAATAGCAATTGTAAAAAAGAACACAGAAGATTTTTTTGAAATTTATAATGATATGGATAGAGAAGATTGGTTCTCTTATTATATAAATTCTTTTTTAAAACAGCTAGATCCTCATACGTATTACTTTAAGCCTGATGACAAGGAAAGATTTGATGTTAACATTTCTGGAAAATTTAATGGAATAGGTGCAAGATTAACAAAAACTGAAGGTTCAATAAAAATTGTTGAAATTATTATAGGAGGTCCAATATGGAAGGATAATTTACTTGATGTTGGTGATCTAATTTTAAAAGTAGCCCAAGAAAATTCTGAACCTGTCGATGTTGTAGGTATGAAGTTGGATGATGCTATAAAACTTATTAAGGGACCAGCTAAATCTTTTGTAACATTAACAGTGAAAAAGATTGATGGTTCCATCAAAGATGTTATTATCATGAGAGACATAGTTGAATTAGAGGAAATATATGCTAAATCAACCTTGATAAATAAAGAAAACATAAATTATGGATACATAAGTTTACCAAAGTTTTATGTTGATTTCTCTGATTATAAAAACAGAAATTCCTCAGAAGACGTAAAAAATCACATCATCAAGCTCAAAAACAATGGAATGAAAGGGTTGATCCTTGACCTAAGAAATAATGGTGGAGGATCCCTACAAACCGTAGTTGATATGACTGGTTTATTTATTGAAAAAGGACCTGTTGTCCAAGTAAAGTCAATTGGAAATAGAAAAAAAATTTTATATGATAGAAATCCTGAAATTATTTGGGATGGTCCATTAGTAATCTTAATTAATGAAATGTCCGCATCTGCTTCCGAAATTCTTGCTGCTGCTCTTCAAGACTATAAAAGAGCTGTGATTATTGGTAGCAAAAAATCTTTTGGAAAGGGCACTGTTCAAAATATTATAGATCTAAATAAGTTTATCTCAAATTCAGACTTTGATATGGGAGCTATAAAAATTACTACCGATAAATTTTACAGAATTAATGGTGAATCTGTACAATTAGAAGGTGTTAAAAGTGATGTAGTAATTCCTGACAGCTATATGCACATTTTTAATGGGGAGAAAGATGAGAATAATCCATTAAAATGGGATAAAATAGATGCTGCTTTTTACAATCCTTGGAATGGATTTAAAAACTTTAGTTTCATAAAGAATAATGCACAGACAAGGATCAACTCTAATAATTATTTAAGGTTAGTTAGTAAAAGAGCCGAGTGGATTAAAGAACAAAGTGACAATAAATTAATCCCCCTGAATTTCTCAATTTATAAAAATTATGTTGAAAATAATAAGAAAAAAAATAAACTTTTTGAAAGTCTTTCAGAATATTCTAACAACCTTAATTTTAAATTACTAAAATCAGAAAAAGATTTTATTATGTCTAATAAAGACTTACTTAGCAATAGAAATCGATGGCATAGAAACTTGAAAAAAGATATTTTTGTTAGTGAGGGCGTCAATATTTTAGAACAAATTTTTTTAAATAAAACTAAATCCGAAATGATTTTAGCTAATAAGGAATGATAAATTTCAAGTTTTGGTAAATAATATTCCTTTAAAACTTTCTTATCTCTATATTTTTCTTTGTTTTTTTATTTCAGTTTTTGTTTTCTTTATTATACCAGATAAAACGAAGAATGCAAATTCAATGAATTTAAATATTCAGTCAAAAAAACCTGGATTTGAGGTTAATATTTTAAAAGTTCCAGTAAATTATAATCATGAAAAATTTTCAGATTTATTTTTTGGCTCGGAAAAAAAATTTGATGAATATGCTATTAGTTCAATTTCAAGTGAAGGTAACCAATTAGTTGTAAATATATATTCTGATGATAATAATCAAATATTAAAAAACTTTGATTTTGATCGATTTGATGAAAATAATTTTGATTTAATTAAATCAAAGTATATTTCTTCCAAAAAATTTCTTTTTGGTACTGATATATATGGAAGAGATGTTTTTAGTAGAGTTTTATTAGGTACTAGGGTTTCATTATCTATTGGATTAATGGCTGTTATTATTTCAACAATTATTGGATTATTTTTTGGTGTTATAGGTGGTTACTACGGAGGCAAAATAGATTTATTTGTTGTTTGGTTAATTAATATTTTTTGGTCAATACCAACCTTATTATTAGTTATTGCAATCTCTTTAGCTATAGGAAAAGGATTTTGGCAAATTTATATAGCAATTGGATGTTCCATATGGGTTGAAGTTGCTAGACTTGTGCGTGGTAAGATTAAATCTGAAAAAGAAAAAGACTATATATCAGCGGTAAAAGTTTTAGGAATTAGTGATTTTAGAATAATTTTAAAACATATTCTACCAAATATTATTGGCCCAATTTTAATAATTTCTGCTACTAACTTTGCTTCAAGTATACTGTTAGAAAGCGGATTAAGCTTTCTTGGAATTGGAACTCAACCTCCTATGCCTAGCTGGGGATATATGATTAAAGAAAATTATCAGTATATTCTTTTAGGTAATGCTTATTTAGCATTAATTCCAGGCTTTTTTCTTATGATTTTAGTTACAAGTTTTATTTATATATCAAACTATTATTCAGAAATAATTAAGTAGAGTTACCATTTTTCTTTTTTTACAGAATCCAGCTTTATATATCCTCCAAATAAGATTATTGAAGTCAACAAGCTTGACCCTCCATAACTTATAAATGGCAAAGGAATACCTACAGTTGGAAAAACTCCAATTACCATACTTATATTAATAGCAAATTGAAAAAAAAAGATAGAGGCAACGCTATAAATAACTATTTTATTAAACATATTTCGATTGGTGTTAGCTCTACTAATCATTCTTAATATTAGAATTGTAAATAGAATTATTGTCAAAATTGAACCAAAAAAACCCCATTCTTCTCCAATGGTTGCAAAAATATAATCACTATGTTGTTCAGGAACAAAATCTCCTTTTGTTTGAGTTCCTTTTAAAAAACCTTCACCAAAAAACCCTCCAGATTTGAATGCAAGTTGTGACTGATTTGTATTATAGCCAATTCCTCTATTATCTTCTTTAATCCCCAATACTATATTAAACCTATCTCTATGCCTTTGTTCAAAAACTTCATTAAAAATAAAATCAACACATAGAATGAATATTAATGAAAATATTCCGTAGAATAAAAATTTTCGAAAAGATAATTTTCTATAAATATATATGAGTAAGATTGAAATAATTAATGTTGATATTATAAACAAAATATTTTGTTTTCCAACTATTATAGTTGTAATAAATAAAATAGTAAGCCATATGAAAATATTCATATATATACTTGGTAAACCAATAACATACAAAACAAAAAAGAAGCTAAAATATATTAATGCAGTTCCAGGATCAGGCTGAATTATTACAAGAAAAATTGGTATTAAAACGATTAAAAAACTATATAATTGAATACTTTTTCTTTTTAGATCAGAGTGTATATTACTTAGATATTTTGCTAAAGCTAAAGCGGTTATTGGTTTCATGAATTCGGAAGGTTGGAGACTAAAACCCATTAAAGAAAACCAAGATTTTGCTCCTTTAACTTCATTTCCAAAAATTAGTACAGCAATTAATAAAATAATACCGAGTAGATAAATTATACTTGAGTATCTGAAAAAAAATCTATCATCAGAAACAAGGATAAATAAGAAAATTATTAATGAAATTAAAGTAAAAATTAATTGTTTTCCAAAAGAATTTTCAAATGAGAAAAAACTCATATTATCAAAATATGTTGATGAGTAAATATTAACCAATCCAATTATAATTAATAAGCTTACAATTAAAATTGATACAACATCAAATTTTTTAATACTTATACTATTCATTTATAGTAAAATTTTCATATAAGTATGGCTTCATATATTCTTCTTTTAAATTTCCATTTAATATATAGTTCTCAAGCCACTTTCTTTCAATATTTCTATTCAGATATTTTTCAGCTATAAGGCTAGATATTGGAGCTGCCCATCTTGTACCCCAATACCCATTCTCTATAAAAACACATATGGCAATCTTAGGATCATCAGCTGGAGCAAATCCAATAAAAATTGAATGATCGGTTAACTGTTTTCTTTGACCATTAATTTTTATAAAATTTTCAGCAGTTCCTGTTTTACCAGCGAATGTTATTCCTTTAATTTTAGAGTTTTGAGCTGTCCCTTTCTCTACTACATCAATCATACCTTTAATAATTGGATCAAAGTGTTTTTCTGAAATTAGTGTTTCTTTAATGTTTTTATAATTTTTATCAATTGAATCATTTTCAATATTTTTAACAAAATGAGGTGGTATATACCAACCTTTATTTGCTATTATAGCTGCAAAGTTTGCTAATTGAATTGGTGTTGTTAGAACTTCACCTTGTCCAATAGAATTTGAGATTGTAGTAGATGCTCCCCATGAATTATTATACCATCTATTATAATAATCTGAGCTAGGAATAAATCCTCTTTTTCCTGTCGGATGATCATAACCCAAAAAGTTTCCAAATCCAAATGAAGTAACATAATCTTTCCATTTGTCTAAGCCAATTGATGAAGTTTCATAGTTTTCGATAATTTCCTTATAAGTTTTTGCAAAATATGTATTACATGAGGTATATATTGCATTATTTAAATCAGTATAAGTTTCTTGATTAGTGTGACATTTCATGAAAGCATTTTTAGCATAAAAATGGCCGCCATTACATCTAAACAAAGTCTCTTCTTGAATTACATTTTCTTGTAGTCCAATTAATGCATTAATTATTTTAAAAGTTGAACCAGGTGGATATTGACCTTGAAGTCCTCTCTCAAACAAAGGTTTACCAATACTATCTAAATTTAAATTATTATAATTTACAGATCGATCTCTTCCAACCAATAAATTTGGATCGTATCCAGGAGAATTAACTAAGGCCAGGATTTCTCCAGATTTTGGTTCAATAGCAATAATACTTCCAAATTTATTTTTCATCAATGAATCACCATAAACTTGAAGATCAATATCTAAAGTAATCTCTATGTTTTTTGCTGGAACCAGTAGGCTATCATAACTACCATTATTATACTTGCCAATAATTCTATTGAACTTGTCCTTTTGAAAATATTTTACACCTTTTTTACCTCTCAAAATATTTTCATAAGATTTTTCTAAACCTTGTCTTCCAATCATTTCACCCGCTTTGTAGTATGGGTTATTATCAATCTCATATGTGTTTACTTCACTTATGTATCCAAAAAGATTTGAAGCAGTTTGAAAGTTATATTTTCTTTTAGATTTTTTTTGAATAAAAAGACCACTAAATTTCCAAAGTTTCTCTTGAATATTAGCATACTCATTTTTTGTTATCCCAGAAATTAAAATTGAAGGTTTTACAGGGGAATATTTTTTTGCCTTATTAAGTCTGGTTAGAAAATCGCCACTTGATATATTAAGTTCTTTGGAAATTAACAAGCTATCAGATATTTCAATATCTTTTGGAATAATCATCAGATCATAATATGGCTCATTATATACGATCAGTTTTTTATTTCTATCGTATATATAGCCTCTTTCTGGGAAATCATATACTTTTTGAATTGAGGCTCTTTCTAAAATTTGAGATGAGTTATTATTAATAATTTGAAGTTCAAAAAGTTTAATTATTAAAAGACCTGAGATTATGACAACTATTATTTGAAAAAGTTTATCACGCATTTTTTCTAAAAAAAATTAATAAGATAAAGTATGAAAAGATTATTGAAATAATCGAACTAATTAATGTTTTGTTCAATATAATATCAAAATTTTTTAATGAAAAAATTTCTACTGAGTATAAAATTAATTGATGTGTAAAAAACATTAGGAATAGATAGCTTAGTTGTTGATATAAACTTGTTCCGCTAATATATTCCGATGTTCTTCTAACTTTGTTTACGTCAAAGTTTCCGAAAGCAAATTTAATTATATAAGGTTTAGTTAAAATAGATAGAAGAAGAGAAAATGTAATTATACCAAAAGAACTTGAAAAAAAATCTATAACAAAACCAAAAATAAATGTAATTATATAGGCAATACTTTTATTGAAATTTAAAGGAAAAACTAAAACAAAAATGAGATATATATTAACTGTATTTCCAAAAATTAAAAAATTATTAAATATCATAACTTGAGATAATGATAAAATTATAAATCTAAAAAACAATATCTGATTTAGATTATTCAATTAAATTTATTAAATCGTTAAACTCCTCTGTAAAATCATTTTTAACTATATAAACATTTCGTAAGGAGCCGAAATCTTCAAATAATTTTACTGAAATATTGAAGTAATTAGTTGATTCTGGCAAATTAAAATCTGAAATGACTCCAATAGGAATATTTCTAGGAAAAATAGAAGACATTCCCCCTGAAATTATTGTGTCACCTATGGAAATATTAGCACTTTTTGGAATGTCCTCTAATTCCATTATTTGATGATTTTTACCATTCCAATATAATGATCCAAAATGTTCACTCTTTTTTAAAACTGCATTAATTTTAATTTGTGAATTTAAAATTGAAATTGCAGTGGCAAATCTATCAGATACCTTATTTATGACTCCAACAATTCCTTGGCTGCTTATTATTCCATCATCAACTTCAATGTTTTGAAACTTTCCTTTATCAATAGTTATAAAATTCTTTGAAAATTTTATACTATTAGAAATAACTTTTGATGGAATATATTTAAAATTTTTATTTATAATAATTGAGTCATTATCGTATTTATGGTTTAAATTGTTTTTTAGGAGTGAGTTTTCAATTACTAATTTTTTATTTGTGTTAACCAAATCAAAATATTCAAAAATTTCTGTTTTAATTTCATTAATCGAATTAACTGTTGAGCTGGAGTATAAATTAAACTTAGAAATTTGGTAATAGTTTCTGCTAAAAATTTGGGTTGTCGAAATAGAAATTAGAATTAGAAAAATTATAGAGTTTATATTTTTAATAATAAAATCAATAAAGTTTCGCATTAAATTATTTTACTAAAACACTTTTGTAGCGTTCAATATTTTTTAATGTAATACCTGTACCTCTTACAACAGCTCTAAGTGGATCTTCAGCAATAAAAACAGGAAGGTCAGTTTTTTTTGAAATTCTTTTGTCAAGACCTCTAAGCATTGAACCTCCGCCAGCTAAATATATTCCAGTGTTATAGATATCTGCCGCTAGTTCAGGTGGTGTTTGAGAGAGTGTTTCCATTACTGATTCCTCAATTCTTATTATTGACTTATCCAAGGCTTTAGCTATTTCTCTAAATCCAATTGAAATTTCTTTAGGTTTTCCTGAGAGAAGATCCCTACCTTGAACCAGTATGTCATCAGGAGGAGAATCTAATTCATCTAAAGCTGATCCTATATTAATTTTTATTTTTTCAGCTGTTCTATCTCCAATTGATAAGTTGTGTTGAGTTCTCATGTAATAAACAATATCTTCGGTGAAAACATCACCTGCAATTTTTACACTTTTATCACAAACAATACCTGCTAGAGCTATTACTGCAATTTCAGTTGTACCACCCCCTATATCAATAATCATATTACCCTTGGGTTGCATAATATCTACACCAATTCCAATAGCAGCAGCCATTGGTTCATGAATTAAATAAACTTCTTTTCCATTTACTCTTTCAGCCGATTCTTTAACAGCTCTCATCTCAACCTCCGTTATTCCAGATGGAATACATATTACCATTTTTAAAGACGGAGAGTAAAATCTTTTATTTAGATTAGGAATACTTTTTATTAATTGACCAATCATTTGCTCGGATGCATTAAAGTCAGCAATAACACCATCTTTTAAGGGACGAATTGTTTTAATATTTTCATGAGTTTTCCCATGCATTAAGTTTGCTTCTTTTCCAACTGCAATGATCTTACCTGACTTTTGGTCAATGGCAACTATAGATGGACTGTCAACAACAACTTTGTCATTGTGTATAATTAAAGTATTTGCAGTTCCAAGGTCAATAGCAATTGATTCAGTCCAAAAGTCAAAAAAACTCATAAATTAATGGTTGTGAGTAAAGTTAGTAAATTAATGTTTAAAGTGTCTGTTTCTAGTGAAAACCATGGATAGATTATTATTATTACAATAG
The DNA here is from genome assembly GCA_902554655.1 of uncultured Bacteroidota bacterium. Classification (GTDB taxonomy): domain Bacteria; phylum Bacteroidota; class Bacteroidia; order Flavobacteriales; family Flavobacteriaceae; genus Eutrophosalina. The sequence goes on along the minus strand of CACDPE010000005.1, from coordinate 36,165 downwards.
TCAATAGATAAATTATCTTTAATTGACCCTCCAGGCTGAATTACAGAACAAATTCCATTCTTTGAAGCTATTTTAACACAATCAGGAAATGGAAAAAATGCATCACTTGCCATAACTGAATTTTCAAGATCAAAATTAAATTTTTTTGCTTTATCAATTGCTTGATTAAGGGCATCAATTCTTGAGGTTTGACCTGTTCCTGATGAAATTAATTGATTATTTTTTGCCAGTACTATAGTATTAGACTTTGTATGCTTTGATATTTTAGAAGCAAATAATAAATCTTCAATTTCCTTGTTAGTTGGACGTTTCTTTGTTACATATTCTAGATGATTAAGATTATCAGTGATATTATCTCTATCTTGAGTTAGGATGCCATTTAAACATGTTCTTACTGTTTTATTATCTAATTCAATATTTCTAATTTTTAGAATAATCCTATTTTTTTTGCAACTTAAAATTTTTAATGCATCTGTTGAATATGAAGGAGCCATAATGACTTCAAAGAATAATTTATTAATTTCATTTGCTGAATGTAAATCAATTTCTTTATTGGAAATTAATACCCCCCCAAAAGCTGAAATTGGGTCACTTAGAAGAGCATTTTTATAAGCTTCTAAAGTTGAATTTCTTGTAGCTAATCCACATGCATTATTATGTTTGAGTATTGCAAAAGTTGAATCATTATTCCAAAATTCCTTGATTAAATTATATGCTGAATCAATGTCAAGTAAATTGTTATAAGAGAGTTCTTTTCCGTTTAACTTTTCAAGAATAGAATCAATTTCACCAACAAAAGATCCTTTTTGATGAGGGTTTTCTCCGTATCTGAGTTCATTAGATTTTTCAATTGAACCTTTTTCAAAATATTGATTTATAAAATTATCATAATTGGATGATATTTTAAATGCTTTCGCCGCGTAGTTTTTTTTCTTTTCTATAGAAAATAATCCTTTATTATTGTCTAAGTCGGATAGGAATTCATCGTACTGATCAATTGATGATAAGCAGACAACATGATTGAAGTTTTTTGCAGCAGCACGTATTAAAGAAATTCCACCAATATCAATTTTTTCAATTATTTCTTCATGTGATTTAGTGTCATTAACTGTATTTTCAAAAGGATATAAATCAACAATTACATAATCTATAGTTGGAATTTCATATTCAAATTTTTCATTTGAATCATTTGTGTTTTTTCTTCTAAATAATATTCCTCCAAAAATTTTTGGATGAAGTGTTTTTACTCTTCCACCAAAAATTGAAGGATAGTTAGTTAAACTTTCAACTTTTTCAATTTCAAAACCCATTTTAGATAGATATTTCTCAGTTCCACCAGTTGAAATAATTCTAATATTTAAATCTTTAAGTTTTTTAGCAATTTTTTCAATTCCATTTTTGTTATATACTGAAATGAGCGCAGATTTTTGAGATTTATTTTTCATAAATATTTAAACGGTAAATGTAAAATTTTTAAAAAAAAAAAGCTGCATAAAGCAGCTTTTTTTAGTGTAATTTTTTAATTATTACATCATACCAGGCATTCCACCTCCACCCATTGGTGGTGCAGCTGGAGTATCTTCTTTGATGTCGACTAAAGCACATTCAGTGGTCAAGATCATTCCAGCAACAGATGCTGCATTTTCTAGTGCAACTCTTGTTACTTTTTTTGGATCAATAATTCCTGATTCAAAAAGATCAACATATTTTTCAGATTTGGCATCGTATCCAAATCCACCTTTGCCTTCAATTATTTTTGCAACAACAACAGAACCTTCACCTCCTGCATTTTCAACAATTGTTCTTACTGGTGCTTCTAGTGCTCTTGAAATAATCTGAATACCAGTTAGTTCATCATCATTAGACCCCTTTATTTTATCAAGTTCTTTTCTAGACCGAATAAGAGCAACTCCACCACCTGCGACAATTCCTTCTTCTACTGCAGCTCTTGTTGCATGAAGAGCATCATCAACTCTGTCTTTCTTTTCTTTCATTTCTACTTCAGATGCAGCTCCTACATACAATACAGCAACTCCACCTGCTAATTTAGCAAGTCTTTCTTGAAGCTTTTCTTTGTCATAATCTGATGTGGTAGTTTCAATTTGTGATTTAATTTGATTTACTCTATCATCAATTAATTTCTTTTCACCAGCACCATTAACAATCGTAGTATTATCCTTGTCAATAGTTACTCTTTCAGCGGTTCCAAGCATATCAATAGTAGTATTTTCTATATTAAAACCTCTTTCTTCGGAGATAACTGTTCCACCAGTTAGTATTGCTATATCTTCTAGCATAGCTTTTCTTCTATCGCCAAATCCCGGAGCCTTTACTGCAGCTATTTTTAGTGCACCTCTTAATTTATTTACTACTAGAGTTGCTAAAGCTTCACCATCAACGTCTTCAGCAATCACTAATAAAGGTTTACCACTTTGAGCTACTGGCTCTAATACAGGGAGTAAATCTTTCATTGCAGAAATTTTTTTGTCATAAAGAAGAATGTAAGGGTTTTCTAAATCTGATTCCATTTTTTCACTGTTCGTAACGAAATATGGAGATAAATATCCTCTGTCAAATTGCATACCTTCCACAACATCAACATATGTATCCGTTCCTTTTGCTTCCTCTACAGTTATTACACCTTCTTTACCAACTTTTTCAAAAGCTTCAGTAATTAAGTTACCTATGGCATCATCATTGTTAGCTGAAATGGATGCAATTTGTTGAATTTTCTCAGAAGAATTTCCAACAGTTTTTGCAGTTTTATTTAAATTTTCTACTATGGCGCTAACAGCTTTATCAACTCCCCTTTTAAGATCCATAGGATTCGCACCTGCTGTTACATTTTTAAGACCCTCAGTAACTATTGATTGAGCTAAAATTGTGGCTGTAGTTGTACCATCACCTGCTAGGTCGTTTGTTTTTGATGCTACTTCTTTAACCATTTGAGCACCCATATTTTCCAGTGCATCCTCAAGTTCAATTTCTTTAGCAACAGTAACTCCATCTTTGGTTACTTGAGGACCTCCAAAGGATTTTCCTACAATAACATTTCTTCCTTTTGGTCCAAGAGTGACTTTAACTGCATTTGCCAAGGCATCAACTCCCTTTTTCAATCCTTCTCTTGCTTCTATATCAAATTGTATTTTTTTTGCCATTTTATTAATTTTTATAATTAGACTATTGCTAGAATATCACTTTCTCGCATTATTAAGTAATCCTTACCTTCAAATTTTAATTCAGTTCCTGAATATTTTCCATACAAAACTGTCTCGCCAACTTTAACTGAAATTGGATTTTCTTTAGTTCCGTTTCCAACTGCGACAACGTTACCTTTTTGAGGTTTTTCTTTTGCAGTGTCAGGTATTATAATACCTGATGCTGTCTTTGTTTCAGCTTCAAGAGGTTCTACAAGTACTCTATCTGCTAATGGTTTAATTTTTAGTTTACTCATTTTTAAATTTTTTTTTAAATTTTCATCAATCGTGCCAAATTAATATTTATGCCAAATTGTATTGATCACCAAAAAAATAATGACATCATGGCATAGTTAATATTATTCGTTTGTCGTGGGATCTTCATCATTCTCAAGAATTTCCTCTATTTCAAATTCACTATTGTCATTTAATAAGTCAGATTCAGAATTTTGATTTCCAGAATTCAAAGTAATATTTGAAAATAAAATCAAAATTAATAGAGCACCTGCTAAAAACCATGTGCTTTTATCGAGAAAGTCAGATGTTTTCTTTACACCTCCTAATTGTTGAGAATCACCACCAAAACTTGATGATAAACCTCCACCTTTAGGGTTTTGAACCATTATAACTAAAATTAGTAAAAATGATAGAAAAATGATTGAAAATAATATTAGTGTATATATGCTATTCATTTTTCAACTTATTTTTAATAAAATCAATTTGGTTTGCAAATAAACTGATTTTTTCTGGATATTTCAAACTTAAAATCTCATATGCCTTTAATGCTTCTTTCAGCTTATTTTGTTTTACATACATTTTAGCTAGAGTTTCAGTCATGTAATCTTCCTTATTGATTTTGAACTTAATATTTTTTCTTTTGTGATTTAATTCATCAATTATTTCAAAATCAACTTTTAAACTTTTTCTAAAATGTAATGTTTCTGTATCCTTTGTTTTTGAAAGCCATTGTAAAAATGATAAATTATTTTTATTAATATTTTTATTCAAATCATTTATAATTTCTTTTGAGCTTTTTTCGTTCAATAAAATCTCATTTTTTAAAATTTTAAACAAATGGACTCTATCCAAAAATCTTAATGAGAATTTTTTTAATTTTTTTTCATAAATGATTGAATTATGTTTTTTTGCAATTACTAGATTTATTATTAGCGCTGGGTTAAAGAAGGGATAATCCTTAGAAATTTTAAAAAAAAATTTATGATCTTTTTTCTTAATTTCAGATGGTTTTTTTAGTCCATTGAAGAATAACTTGTTGTCATAATTTACCATTTTGCTAACGATGCATTAAATATGTCTTGTGTCAATCTTTCAAAAATTATTTCATGAGCTTCGCTCTTAATAGAGACAAGTTGTTGTTCAGCTGGATAGTCAAAAAAAAAGGAAAATCTTCTTTCAAAACTGTCTTCCTCTTTTTTAAAATTTGTATAAATTACATTAACAGTAATTGTTAATCTATTTTGAGCTGCATTTAAGTCTGCCGTACTGGCCATTGGACTTACTCTATATTCAATTATCTCACCCTCATAGAGAAGGTCTCCATTGCTTTGGATTAATTGTAGATTTGTTTGATTTTCTAAAATATTTTGGAGTGCTATTGTAAAATCTCTATCTAGTCCAGGTTCATATATTGAACCTACATTATTACCCGAATTATTGTTAAATAAATTAACTTGAAATGTTTCTGTACCATCAGGAATTGAAGCACCTGTGAATGAATAATTTCCACATGAATTAACTGCTATTATTATAACGAAAACAAATATTTTATTAAAGCTTGATATCATAATGTTTTATCTTTCTGTATAATGTTCTTTCTGAAATACCAAGCTCACTTGCTGCTGCTTTTCTTCTTCCATTATTTCTTTCCAATGATTTCAATATTAATTCTAATTCTTTATCTTGAATTGATAATGTTTCTTCTTCATGAATTTCTTCAGCAAAATCATACTTATCGTTAATTGTATTAGCATTTTTTGAACTTTCAAATTGTATTAGGTTATTTTCAGGTTGAGATTCTTCAACTATTTTTTCTGAATATTTTTTTTGTTTACTCTCAAAATTTGAAATGTTAAAATCAGGATTTTCATTTTTAATTTTTCCAATAACTTTTTTAAGTTCATTTAAGTCTTTCTTCATGTCAAAGAGAATTTTATAAAGTATTTCTCTTTCGTTTGAAAATTCACTGTTGTGGGTTTCCTGATCAATCAGTGCTGGTAAATTACTTAAAGGATTTGGTAAATAACCGGAAAGTAGTTGTGAAGTGATAGCTCTTTCTTGTTCAAGAACTGAAAGTTGTTCAGTGATATTTTTTAATTGTCTAATATTACCATTCCATCTGTAATTTTTTAATAAAATTTGTGCTTCATTATCGAGTCTTACAGTTGGCATATTATATTTTTTTGCGAATTCAGATGCAAATTTTCTAAATAACAAAACAATATCATTTTTTCTCTTTCTAAGTGGGGGTACATTAATTTCAACGGTACTGAGTCTGTAATATAAATCCTCTCTAAATTTATTTTTTTTTATTGCTGAATCCATATTTAAATTTGTAGCAGCAACAATTCTAACATTTGTTTTTTGAACCTTTGAGGACCCTACTTTTAAAAATTCTCCATTTTCCAAAACCCTTAGTAATCTAACTTGAGTAGTTAATGGGAGTTCGCCAACTTCATCTAAAAAAATTGTTCCGCCATCAGCAACTTCGAAATATCCAGATCTTGTAGATGTTGCACCAGTAAATGCCCCTTTTTCATGTCCAAATAACTCTGAGTCAATTGTACCTTCCGGAATGGCACCACAATTCACTGCAATAAATTTATTATGTTTTCTGTGAGATAGTTTATGAATAATTTTAGGAAAAATTTCTTTACCAACTCCACTTTCACCAGTAATTAACACAGAAATATCAGTTGGTGAAACTCTAATTGCTTTTTCAATGGCTCTATCTAATCCAAGATCAATTCCGACTATTTCAAATCTCTGTTTTATATTTTGAATGTCTGAATTCATTTAATCTTATTTACAACTGAACCAATTAATGTTGTGTAAGTGGATTTATTAATTAAAACCTCTACAAAATCTCCAGGACTGAAATTTTCTTTTGGAAAAACTACCATTAAATTCTGTTCATTTCTTCCTGCCCAAAAATTAGTAGATTTTTTCGATTCTTTTTCAATCAAAACCTCAGTTTTTTTTCCGATAAATTTAGATAGATTTTCTGAACTATGCCTAAATTGCAAGTCAATAATTTCTGATAATCTACTTTGTTTTACCTTTTCTGGAACATTATCATCTAGCTTTCTGGCTGCAAGTGTTCCAGGTCTTTCAGAATATTTGAACATAAAACCAAAATCATATTTGACTTTATTCATTAAACTTAATGTTTGAAAATGATCAATTTCAGTTTCATTTGGAAATCCAGTTATTATATCGTGAGATATTCCACAGTTTGGTAGTATTTTTCTAATCTGATTAATGAGCTCCAAATACTCCTCTCTAGTGTGTTGTCTATTCATTGCTTTTAAAATATTATTGCTCCCAGATTGAACAGGTAAATGAATGTGGTTACAAATGTTTTTATGATTCTTCATTGTTTTTAAAACTTCAATGTCCATATCCTGTGGGTTTGAAGTTGTAAATCTTATTCTAAAATCAGGGTAACACCTAGCAACTAAATCAAGAAGTTTTGCAAAATTAATACATGTTTTCTTTTGAATTTCACTAGCGTATTTAAAATCTTTTTTTAGACCACCACCATACCACAAATAGCTATCAACATTTTGTCCAAGTAAAGTAATTTCCTTAAATCCATTTAACTTTAATTCATTTATTTCAGAAAGAATACTTTTAGGGTCTCTACTTCTTTCTCTCCCTCTAGTGAAAGGAACAACACAAAACGTACACATATTGTCACATCCTCTAGTTATTGAAATAAAAGCAGATATACCGTTTGAATTTAGCCTTTCAGGTCTAATATCTGCATAAGTTTCCTCTTTGGACAAAATTACATTAACGGCATCTTTACCAGAATTAATTTCTTTTAGCAAATTTGGTATGTCTCGATATGCATCGGGGCCTACCACCAAGTCAACTATTTTTTCTTCAAACAAGAATTTTTCTTTTAATCTTTCAGCCATGCAGCCTAATACACCAATTTTAATATCTGATTTTTTTTTCTTGAGATAATTAATACTGGATAATTTTTTCCGAATTGTTTGTTCAGCCTTTTCTCTTATCGAACATGTATTTAGAAGAATTAGATCTGAATGCTCAATATCAGAGCAATGTTCATAACCAACATTTTCTAAGATTGATGCCACAACTTCAGAATCAGCAAAATTCATTTGACATCCATATGAAATAATATGATATTTAGCTCTGTGCAACTTGGCACTATTTATTTTTTTAACTTCAGATTCAACCAGCATATTTGATTTATTATATCTTATACAAATATAAAAAAACTGTCAAATTGTCGTGTTTTAAAATGATTCAATTTGTAATTATGAATATTAATGGAATGAAAATTGATATTTTTTTTAAAGATCAAGTTCTTACACATTAAAATCTTGATTTTAAAAAAACGTATATTTTTGTGAACCTAAACTTTATTTATGTCTAAAAATCTTGTAATTGTAGAATCACCTGCTAAAGCTAAAACAATTGAAAAATTTTTAGGTAATGATTTTAAGGTTGTTTCTAGCAACGGTCATATCTCTGATTTACCTTCAAACGAGTTAGGGGTTAATGTTGATGAAAATTATGCTCCGAAATACATTGTTACAAAAGAAAAAAAAGATATTGTTAAAAAATTAAAAAGTGAAGTTAAAAAAGTTCAAACTGTTTGGCTTGCAAGTGATGAGGATAGGGAAGGAGAAGCTATTGCTTGGCACCTACAAGAATCATTAAAATTAGATGAAAGTAATACTAAACGAATTGTCTTTAGGGAAATCACTGAAGAAGCAATTAAAAAAGCCATCACACATCCAAGAAAAATTGACAAATCTTTAGTTGATGCTCAACAAGCTAGAAGAATTTTGGACAGGTTGGTTGGATATAAAATTTCACCCATCCTTTGGCGAAAAGTAAAAGGTGGATTATCAGCTGGTCGAGTACAATCTGTTGCTCTTAGATTGATTGCAGATCGCGAAAAAGAGATAAATCTTTTTAAACCAAATGAAACATTTAAAATATCTGGATTATTTTCAACATCTAACAACAAATCCTTTAAGGCTAAAATTCAGAAAAATATTAGTTATGATAAACATTTTAAATCATATTTAAATGATTTTATTAATTCAGTATTTTCAATTCAATCGGTAGCTAAAAAACCAATAGAAAAAAAGCCGACTCCACCATTTACGACATCAACTTTGCAACAGGAAGCTTCCAGGAAACTAGGATTTTCAGTTTCAAGAACAATGTCTGCAGCACAAAAACTTTACGAACAAGGTCATATTACATACATGCGAACCGATAGCGTCAATTTATCAGACCAAGCAGTTAGTGCAATAAAAGAAACAGTTATTAAAAATTTTGGTGAAAATTATTTTACGCACAGAAAGTTCAAGAATAAGAATAAAGGTGCCCAGGAAGCTCATGAGGCAGTCAGACCCACAAATTTTTCAGTTGATAATTTAGTAGCAGATTACGATCAAGCAAAATTATATAGTCTCATATGGAAAAGGACTATATCCTCTCAAATGTCAAATGCTAAACTCGATAAAACAATAATTAAAATTAAATCTTCGAAACATAATGAGTTGTTTCATGCTGATGGTGAAGTTGTTAAATTTGATGGATTTTTAAAATTATATATTGAGTCAAAGGATAATGTTTCTGATGAAGATGAAAATGAGTTACTCCCAGATTTGACTGAGGGTGAAATTATTAAAAAAAATAAAATTATAGCTACCCAATACTTTTCTAAACCCCCATTCAGATTTTCCGAAGCTACACTTGTAAAAAAACTTGAAGAACTTGGAATTGGAAGACCATCTACTTATGCACCAACTATATCAACTATAATAAATAGAAAATATGTTTATAAAGGCGACTCAGTTGGTTCATCAAGAAACTTAATACAATTCATAATTGAGGACAATCTCGAGCAATTAACAATCAAAGAAAATTTTGGATCAAACAAAGGAAAATTAGTTCCCAGTGAAGTAGGTCAACTAGTTAATGAATTTTTAACAAATAATTTTAGTAATATCATTGATTACAATTTTACTGCATCAGTTGAAGATGATTTTGATTCAATTGCCAATGGTGAGAAGGATTGGCAATCAATAATTCATAATTTTTATAATCCTTTTAATATAAAAGTTGATGACGTAAGTAGAAATGCCAAAAGGGAAACAGGTGAAAGAATTCTAGGTGAAGACCCAAAAACAGGAAGACAATTAAGTGTTAAACTCGGTAAGTTTGGACCAATAGCACAAATTGGTAAAAATGATGATGAAGAAAAACCAATTTTTGCTAGTCTTTTACCTGAACAACAAATAAGTAAAATTAAATTTGAGGAAGCTGTCAAATTATTTGATTTGCCAATTTACTTAGGAGATTATGAATCAGAAAAAGTTGAAGCTAATATTGGTAGATATGGTCCATACGTTAAATATGGAAAAAAATTTATTTCAATACCTGATGGTAGATCTCCTTTTGACGTCAGCTATGAAGAAGCACTTGAATTAATCAAACAAAAAAATGAAAATGATAAGCCAATTTTTATATATAATGAATTGGGTGTAACAAAGGGCAAGGGTCGTTTTGGTCCATTCATTAAATGGAACAATATGTTTATCAATGTTAATAAAAAATATGATTTTGACAACCTAACTGAATCAGACTACATCGAGCTCATTGAAGATAAGATTAAGAAAGAGAAAGAAAAAGTTATAAAAAACTGGCCAGACCTTAATATTTCAGTTGAAAAAGGTAGATGGGGCAAAATCTTTGCAATAAAAGGTAGAAAAAAAGTTCAAATTCCTAAGACAATTGATCCTCAAAGCCTCAGCCTTGATGATGTAAAAAATTTTTTAAAAAAATAGTTTAGTTTGTTCGATCAATACTTTACCGGACCCAGTCAAAAAATTTTAGAATTAAGAAATACAGTTGAAATTTCAACAATAGGAAGAAAAATAAAAATTTATGGACTCGATAATTTTGAAATCAACAAGGATTATTCTGTTGCAATCTTTTCTTTAAGTGGAGATAAGGAGTCAGAAAAGTTTAGAGAAATATTTTATTCATTTAGTTGCAGTAGTTGGAAAATAAAAATTATTGATTTTGGTATACTCAAAAACGGATACTCAGAAACTGACACCAAGTTCGCAATTGAACAAATAATTAATAAACTATCAGCATTTGGAATATTAGTTATTTGTGTTGGAGGTAATTCAGCCTTAACTAATACTGTTTATGATGCAATCAACGACAATACTGATTATTTAAATATTGTTTCAGTCGATAAGCACATTGGCATTAATGATGATAAAAATTCAATCAATAACAATAATTATTTGTCTCATTTAATAATGAATGAAAATTCAAAGCTTAATTTTTTTTGTAACATTGGATACTTAAGACACTTAAATCCAATAGAAAAAATTGATCTAGTAAAAAAAATAAAATTTGATTTGTTCAGTCTGGGTGATTTAAGAAATGATTTTGATGAGGTAGAACCCATATTAAGAGATGCAAACATATTAAACTTTAGTTTAGAAAGTCTCCAGTCGAATATTATTAATTTTAAATTAACATCAACTAATGGTCTTTCCGCACATGAAGCATGCAAATTATCTAGATATGCAGGATTGAGTTCTAGCATGAAAGTTGTAATGTTTGGTAATGTGAAAAGCACATTAGAATGCAGCTATATTTTATCAGAAATGGTTTGGTACACAATTGAAGGCTGTAATAATCGCTATTTGGATGATTTCTCAAAAGATCATGATTTTAATTTTTATAACATCGAAGTGGATGGACATGACCTTAGATTTTATCACAACAAGATTAGTAACCGTTGGTGGGTTGAGTATGTTGATAAACTTATAACCTCGTACAAAAAAAACATAATTCCATGCTCAAAAAATGATTACAAGTTAGCTCAGAGCTCCACAATTTCTGATAGAATAATTAAAAGATTAAAGAACAAGATTATATGAAATTAAACCAAAAGTGTTATTTTAGGGTCCAACTTTTTATTATTAAAAGCACAATGCACGTAAAAAAATTGTTTTTTATTATATCTGCTACATTATTTTTTTTCTCATGCTCAAAGAACGATAGAGGAGAATTAATTGGTGTAAAATCAAATAAATTTTTTCCTACTCAACCTAATGGTATGGTTTTGATCCCCTCAGGATCTTTTACTATGGGACCTTCAAATCCAAATGCTGCTCTTGATCAGAACCCTACATTAAAAACTGTTTCAATCAAAGCATTTTATATGGACGAAACTGAAATAACTAACAGTGAATATAGACAGTTTGTTAATTGGGTAAGAGATTCTGTAGTAAGGCATGAAATCACAAAAGCAGCTTATGAAAAAATTGGTGAGGAAATTTCTGAGGATGATCCATTATGGGAGTTTATGCCTATATACAATAGAATTGAAGATGGTGATGAAAAATCAGCCTATCAAGAATATCTGGAAGAGAATGGTTTAGGAATATTAGATATTGAAGATAAATCAACTTATCGCTTAAATTGGGATAATAAGATTTCTTGGGATAGGTCAGATTATTTAGATGCTAATTATGCTGCCATATTAGAAGGTGGTATAGGACCGGATCTATTGGAAGATTATGAAGGGTTTTTCATTCCTGCAGATTCGACACCAAATGGATTGAGAGCATTCAAGACAAAAAGAATCAAGTATAGTTTTCGTGAGTTTGATTTAGACAAAAATAAATGGGGTGATTATAAAGAAATTGAAGTTTATCCAGATACTACTGTATGGTATAAAGATTTTAATTATAGTTATAATGAACCAATGCACAATGACTATTTTTGGCATGATGCATATTCTGATTATCCTGTTGTAGGTGTATCATGGGAACAAGCCAAAGCATTTGCTGATTGGAGAACATTCTATAAAAATCAGCATAATAGAAAAAAGAAAAAAGACATTCAACTTGTAAGTAGATATAGATTGCCAACCGAAGCTGAGTGGGAATATGCTGCAAGAGGTGGAATTGAAAGAGCTGAATATCCTTGGGGAGGTCCATATACTTATGATGAAAAGGGATGCTTCCTGGCAAATTTTAAACCTGAACGTGGCGATTATGCTGCAGATCAAATATTATATACTGCTGAAGCAGAGTCATATTGGCCAAATGATTATGGACTTTATAATATGTCAGGAAATGTATCTGAATGGACAGACTCTAATTATGAAAAATCAGCAAGTGATTTTATTGCTGGAATAAACCCTAATATTGAAGGAGATAATAACAATTCAAGAAAAGTAGTTAGGGGAGGATCCTGGAAAGATGTTGCACATTTTTTAAAAGTGTCTACCAGAGATTATGAATATCAAAACAAAAAAAGATCTTACATTGGATTTAGAACTGTACAAAGCTATTTAGGAGAAGATGTTGGTTTTCAAGAAAATCCGAATAAAATATTTTAAATTATTTATATGAAAAAAACTAAAACTAAAAAGAAATTTCTACCAGACAATGTTATTGAGTTAATGTTTGGACTTGGCGCGTCAATTGTTATAATTGGAGCTCTTTTAAAGATTACTCATCAAGATCTTGGACCAATAACTGGAGATTTAATGCTATCTGTGGGATTAATAACTGAGGCTGTTATTTTTGGTATATCTGGTGTTCAAGGCTATTTTACTGGAGATTCATCTGTAGAAGACAAAGGTTTACAAACTATTGAAGCTGAGACACAAAATCTTCAAAGTGCCGTTGATGAAACAGTTGCAGGCTTATCTGCATTAAATAATAATTTGTCTAGTGCTGCTAAAGCTACATCTGCTTTTGTAGTTCCTAAAGATATTAGTGAAAACATGAGTTCATACAATACAAATCTAGCAAGTGCTGCAGCAAAGGTTAAAGAGATTAACTTATTATACGATTCACTTAGCTCTAACTTATCTGAAATCAATTCATCAACAGGGTCTATGAATATTCCAGAAGGCTTAGGTGAAGAGTTAACTAAAATGAAACAAACTATCAATGAGCTTAATGCAAAATATGCAGCTATGCTTCAAGGGATGAAGAATTAATGTATGGCAGGAGAAAAGACTAATACTAGACAAAAAATGATAAACATGATGTATCTCGTGTTTATTGCAATGTTAGCATTGAATATTGACAAGGAAGTTCTTGCAACTATTGGAGTTATCAATGAAGATTTAGAAACAAGCATTGAACAACTTTCTGAAGATAATGTAATCAAGTATGCAACCATCGATAATCTCCAGTCACAGCCTGAATATCAAATTGTCTACCCCTATGTCCAAGATCTAAAAGAAATATCTAACAACTATGTCAATTATATTAAGGATTTAAAAAACAGTGTTTTGGAAAGTGATAAAGAGGGAACTAGCTATATTAGAAATGTAAAAAATAAATCAAACTCAGGAAAACCTGATCAAGTTATGGTCGATTATCAAGTAATGGATAAATCAGGTCCCCTTGATGAGCTATTTTTTGAAAGATCAATACTTTTACCTGAAGGTGAAACTTACAGAAATAATTTTATAGGTTTTAGAAGAGATGTAAAATCAATTATTGACAGTATTAAAATTAATGATCCAAAGTATTTATCAGATAAAGTAGCATTAACAAACCTCGAAAGTGTAATTAGTGATTTAGATTCAAGATTTGAGTATCCTGAGGATGGTAAAAAATTAAACAGTAATGGTAATGAATTGGATTTTATGGATTATGAATTTAAAGGTTTTCCTCTTGTTGCATCTTTATCAAAAATGACTAAGACTCAAAATAATACAAGATATATTGAGAATAAATTACTTTCAGTTATTCTTGGTGAAATTGCTGTTGCAACAACTGGTGGAGGTGTTTTACAAGCTTATTTGAAGACTCCAAAAGCTCAATATTTTTCAGGTGAAGTTTTTGATGGTAGTATTATCATGGGTCAAAAATCTTCATCTTTTGCATTTGAAGATCAAGATATTAAGTTAACATTTCCAGGATCAAATCAAGCTAGAGATATGTTAGAAGGCTCAGACTATGAAATTTCTGAGGGTCAAATTATATTCAAAAAAAGATTAACCCAAACCGGTAGTTATAAGTTGTCAGGTACTGTTACTAAATTGGATGATAGAAATGTTACAACTATACCAATTAATGAGGAGTTTTCAATCATTGAAAAACCTTCTACAGCAACAGTTGAGGCAGTCAGAATGAATATTTTGTACGAGGGTTTAAAAAATCCTGTAAATGTTGTTCTACCAGGAGCTGTTCAGTTAAGTCAATATAATAGCCAAGACTCTAATGTAACTCTTGCGTCAACAAATATCCCTGGTGCAAATTTTACTGCAAAACCTGTCCCTGGCTCGACAGAAGCATTTATTCAGGTAAGAGGCATAGTTAATGGTCAGCCAGCTGTATCAGAGCCTAAATTATTTAGAGTAAAGAAAGCTCCTGACGGAGTTGGTGCCATAGAGAACGATCAATCATACCCTTCCGGATCTACAGTTACCCAGTTTAACATATTGAATGGACAAGTAACTGGTTATAAACCTGATGATTTTGATTATGAATTTAACGTAGAGGTTACTAGATTTATTATCAGTGTTGGGATTAATCAAGCGCTCACAATTGAAGGTAATTTTATTGAAGGATTGGCAGAAGATTATATTAGACAATCTCCCCCAGGAACACCCATCGTTTTTTCAAGTATTGAAGCTATTGGTTGGGAAGGTACTGATAAGAGCGAGGCATTTAAATATAATGTGAATGATTTTACAATCAGAAAACAATAATTTATAATGAGATCTATAGTTCCTTTTTTTATTTTATTTTCTAATTTAATTTTTTCACAGGTTGACTTAATTAATGCAAAAAAACCTATTGATGCTGAAAAAAAATCTATAAATGAGATTATTCCTCTGGAGTATGCAGCTATTGAGGAAAATGATATTTTATGGTCAAGGGTAGTATATGAATTTATAGACCTAAATGAGAAGTTAAATTTCCCTCTACTTTTTCCAACTAATGATGAACAAAATAAGATTGGTAGAAAGTCTATATGGAGAGTTTTAAAAGAATATATTGTCAATAAAATTGAAGAAGACCCCTCAGGTAAAAATCTTGAAATTTATAAATTCGATGAATTCTCATCTAAAGATAAACTATCGACAAACGAAATTAAAGATTTGATGAGTTACGAATTAATTTCCAGAAAAACTGGTACTCAGACTCTATATGTAAACTCTAGTGAAATTGGTGGATATAATATTAAAGGAATATGGTATTTTGATAAGAAATACTCAGAATTAAAATATAGATTATTAGGTATTCAACCTGTTGGTGCCAATACTGAGGATTTAAAAAATGGTGTTCAGAATCCTAATTTAGGATCCCCTTATTTTTGGATATGGTATCCATCAGTCAGAGAAGAATTAAATAATCATTTAGTTTTCAATGATAGAAATACTAATAATAGAATATCATTTGATGATTTATTAATAAATAGAAGATTTAGTTCATTTATTTATAAGTACAACAATATTTATGGTGATAGAGAAATTAAAGATTATATAAAAAGAAGGCCAGGAGAATCAAAACAACAACATAACCTGAGAATAATTCTTGAATCAGAAAGAATAAAAAAAGAAATTTTAGATTTTGAGCTTGATATGTGGGGCTATTAAAAATTTAAAAAGGTTTTGTTATAAACTCAAATTTTGTGAGAATTTATAAGTAATGAAACGTTTATTAATATTTTTTTTTCTTCTAGTATCTCTACAAAATAACTCACAGGATCCAATTTTTACTCAATTTTACAATGTCCCTGAATACTTAAATCCATCATTTACAGGTGGTGCTGAAGGTTCCCAAATTGGAATAATCAACAGATCACAGTGGTTTGGTTTAAATTATGGACTGAACTCTCAATTTTTTTATTTTGATAGTTTTTTAGAAAATATCGATAGTGGAATCGGTGTTAGTATTTTAAATCATCATGAAAGTATAACAAGATATAATTTTACTCAGGTAAATCTTAATTATGCTTATCATATTCAGCTTTCTGATGGTTGGTATTTCTTTCCAAGTTTAAGCGCTGGATTTGGTTTTAAAGATTATGCTTTTGATAATTTATTATTGGAAGATCAGATCTTAATAAGTCAAGGTATTATAAATGTAAATACAGATGATCCTTTCATGTTTAATGAAAATATTTCATTTTTTGACACCACTGCTGGACTATTATTCTTTAATGAAAACTTTTGGTTTGGTGGAAGTTTTAAACACATGACAAGCCCTAATATTTCTTTTCAAAATGAGGGAGGTCAAGTAAAACTTGAAAAGTTTTATTCAATACACGGTGGATATAAGCAACCATTACGTACCAGATATGTAAGAGATGATTTTAATCTTTATTTTAATCTAAATTACATGAGACAAGCCAAATTTGATAGAGTTGATATTGGTTCATTAGTTGAATATAATGCAATTTCATTAGGTGCAACAGCATCAATTATTCCTACAGATATTTCTGGTGGATCTCATAAGTTAACATCTATAAATCTATTAGCAAATATAGATTTTGGGGGATTCACTTTTGGGTATTCTTATGATCTTAATGTTTCAAGCTTACAAAATACCAGAGGTATTTTTGAAATTTCTATTTCATATAATTTTGATTCAATATTCGGAAAAGGGCCGATTCCATGTGGATGTAAATAATATGAAAAGTAAATTTTATAAAATATTAATTTCTTTTATTGCTTTTATGCTCCTTTCAATTGGTAATGCATATAATCAAACTTACAGTAAAGAAACACAGAATAGGTCATGGAATTCTAATAGTGAAATTAGCACTGTGTTTTTTAAAACTTCTGGATCTGATTTAACTATTACTCCAAGTTTAAAAATGATTCGATTTACCGATGGAACTAATAAATATGGATGGTCTTCTGACAATTCAACAATTGATATTCCATCAAATTGGACCTATGAAATTTCAAATTCTGCAGTAGATGTACCAAATAATACAACGGTATCAAATAACAAAAAGAGTATTACATTTACTGCAGACCCTGATGCAGACCTAGTTATATATTTAAAAGTAATTGATAGTTCCTCAGGTGACACAATTCCAAATTTAGGCAGGGTACAATTAAGTTTATTTATAAGAGGAAACTTCACAGTTTCAACATCACAATGGAATGCATGTGAGCAAGCATATATAATCAGTGTAAATGAAATTACAGTTAATGCAACAAAACCATGTAGACCATATCGATTAATTTTATATAATGACCCAAGTGATGGACCTGTTGACACAAGTACTGTTGTATATGATTCAAATAATGACTCTAGCCATAATGTTAATGACAATACATTTAAATTAAAAAATTTGTCTGTTGGTAATTATGCTGCAGTTATTACTAACAGTTGTGGTGAAAGAGTTGGAGGATCTAATGGATATTATAACATATCTATTACAGAGGCATATTCATTTGGAGCTTCTGTAGTTTTTAGTGGTTTTCCTTGTCTTTCTGATAATTTTGGAACAGCTGTAATAAAGGTTGAAGGTGCAGCTATTCCTATTACTTGGACTTTAAAAAATAATTCAAATAACCAAGTTACAGTGAGTTCTTCAGATAATTCATTATTTACTACACAAAATTATGATCCTAATTTTGACACTCAAAATTTTACAATAACAATCCCAAATCTTGCGGAGGCTAATTACACATTTTCATTCACAGATGGAAATGGATGTAGTGAAGAAGAAATTGTACAAGTTAAAAAGCCTGAAGAAATAGAAAATGAACTTATAGTTGCTGAATCAGTTACAGCTTTAGATTGTAATGGTGATAGCGATGGAAAACTAACATTTATAGCTAGTGGAGGATGGACCGAACCTTGGAATGGAAATACAGTTAATCCAAATGGATGGGGTAATCCTTACATTTTTAAATTAATTAAAAACAGTACTGAATATAGTTCTGGAGAAGTTGTTAATTCTATTGATAGTAATGGAAATCAAAATGGTTACAAAACATCATTTACAGGATTATCTGCTGGTACATATACTTTAACTGTTACTGAAAATATTGCTACTAACCCTTATGATTCAAGTATCGTCTACAAATGTTCAAAAACATTTACAGAAACATTTACTATAACAGAACCTGATGCATTAACATCTTCGGCTTCTGTTACCAATATTGATTGTAATGGTAATGATAACGGATCAATTGATTTAAGTGTTGCAGGAGGAACTGCTAATTATACTTATGCTTGGACTAAGACGGGGAATAATTCCTATAGTGCAACTACTCAGGATTTAAGCGATTTATCACCTGGAACATATAATGTTACAATAACAGATGCTAATGATTGTACAGCTACTAATAGTTTTACAATTTCAGAGCCTACTGAATTAATAATTGCTGACGCTGGTTTGTCTACAGAAATTGCTTGTTTTGGAGATAATGGTCAAATTAGGGTTAATATAACTCAAGGTTCAGTAGCTAGTTATACTTATGCATTGTACCAAGGAAATAGTGTAGTTCAGACTATTACAAATAGTAATTTGAATCATACTTTTAGCGCACCAGCTGGAACATATAAGGTTAGAGTGACAGATGCTAATGGTTGTTTTAAAGAAACGAGTAATATTACTTTAACTCAACCAGATTCTGGATTGACTATAAGTGATGAAACAGTAAATAATATTGATTGTAAAGATGCTGATAATGGGTCCATTTCAATTACAATAACTGGTGGAACAGCAAATTATACTTTTCAGTGGATAAAAATTGGTGATGGAAATTATTCAGCAACAAGTAAAGATATAAGTAATCTTTCCCCTGGTGTTTACGCTGTTACAATAACAGATGCTAATGGATGTACGCTAAGTAAGTCTTTTTCAGTAACAGAACCTGATGCATTAACATCTTCGGCTTCTGTTACCAATATTGATTGTAATGGTAATGATAACGGATCAATTGATTTAAGTGTTGCAGGAGGAACTGCTAATTATACTTATGCTTGGACTAAGACGGGGAATAATTCCTATAGTGCAACTACTCAGGATTTAAGCGATTTATCACCTGGAACATATAATGTTACAATAACAGATGCTAATGATTGTACAGCTACTAATAGTTTTACAATAACTGAGAATGCCGAACTTTCATTGACCTCATCTGTTCCAAAAACCAATGGTTTTGAGATTAGTTGTTTTGGAGGAACTGATGGATCAATTTCAGTTACAATGACAGGTGGAACAGGAAATTATACTTATAATTGGTCAACTAACAATGGTAGTGGCTTAGTACAAGGGCAAGAAGATCAATCTGGTCTTTCTAAAGGAGATTACTCACTTACCGTAACTGATTCAAATGGATGCTCTGTTGTTTCAAATTTTACATTGAACTCACCTGATGAAATAGTTTTAACGTCAACAAAATCAAATTTCAATGGTTTTAATGTAAGTTGTAATGGAGATAGTAATGGATCAATAGATATTACAGTAAATGGTGGAATAAATAATAGTGAAGGAGATATTGGTTTTATAAATAGAATTAGTTCAGGTCAAGGTAGTATTTATAAAACTACAGACGGTGGATTAACATGGAATGTTACATCTAATAATCTTATTGCAAATGGTGCACTAATACAAACAAAATTTGTTAATGAAAATACTGGATACGGATCTGTCCTAGGTGCTGTATATAAAACAACTGATGGAGCAAAAAATTGGACTAGGGTTGATAATTTTTCTGGGGAGGTTCCCTCTGATGGAATAAGTGGAATTTCATTTGTTACTGAACTTATTGGTTATGGTATAAGTGGAGCAGTAATCAAAAAAACTACAGATGGTGGGGTCAACTGGAATTTAGTAAATAGGCCTGAAAGAGTTGAGGGAGGAAATCATCTTATTAGTCATATTTATTTTATTAACGAAAACATTGGATATATAACAAATGAATGTGATTTATATAAAACAACAGATGGTTCATCTACATGGACCAAAATTTCATCCTATGGAAATTGTTTTTCACATAAACAGTTCTTAAATCAGAATATTGGATTTGCATCCATTGATGAAATTTTACATAAAACAGTAGATGGTGGAGTCACATGGAATCAAGTTGGCAATTCACCTGAAAATGGATTTAGATATTTTTCATTTGTTAATGAAAATATTGGTTATGCTCATTTTGACAATAATTCATATGGGACTCTTAAAAAAACAATTGATGGTGGTTTAAGTTGGTCATCACCAACATCGCCATCCATTGAAAATATGCAAGAATTAACATTTTTTGAACAAAAGCCCTATACTTTTAAATGGTCAAAAATTGGTGATCCTAACTTTGCTGCATATACTGAGGATATTTCTGATTTAGATGCTGGAACATACAGAATTAAAATAACTGATTCAAGCGGATGTGAACTAATTGAAGATATAGAAATAACAGAACCAGATATTTTATCTGTATCTGAAGAAATATCTAATTATAATGGTTTTCAAATTAGTGAAGCTGGTGAAAATGATGGCTCAATTGATATTACAGTTAATGGAGGAACTTCAAATTATACTTATGAATGGACTACTCAAAATGGAAGTGGATTATCAATAAATTCTGAGGACCAAAGTGGTTTAACCGCTGGAGTTTATACTGTATTAATCACTGATAGTAATAATTGTCAAATTTCTAAAACATATACCTTAACACAACCAAATGAACTTTTAATTGCCATAGATCATGATGCAAATGGAAACAGTGTTCTTTGTTATGGAGATTCTACTGCATCCATCAAAATTGATATAACCCAAGAATCAGCTGCACCTTATAGTTTTAATGTTTCTGGAAATACGTACTTAAACACTTTATATTCAGAAACCTTTTCAGATATTTCATCTACAACATACACATTTACAAAATTGCCTGCTGGAAATTATTCTTTCACAGTTACTGATGCAAATGGCGCTTCAAAATCTGCTACAAAAGAAATTTTTGGTCCTAATAATCCACTAAGTATAACAAGTGATATTTCATCTTATGGAAATGTAAATATTAGTTGTCCAGGTGCTGAAGATGCAACAATCAATTTGACGGTAACTGGTGGAGGTGGTGTGTCTAACCAGGCCTCATATTTTTATACTTGGACCACAAGTGATGGATCAGGATTAAAACCAACTGAAGAAGATCAATCAGGTCTTGGTCCAGGAACATATACCGTTGTTGTAAAAGATATTAATGACTGTTCCATAACAGAAACATTTACTATTACAGAAGCGCCACCACTTACATATAATTTGGACTCAACAAAAAATATTACCTGTTTTGGAGACAATGATGGTGAAATAAATATTACTGTTGGTGGTGGAACAGGAAATTACACTTATGATTGGTCAACTCAAAATGGAAGTGGAATTATTCAAGGTCAAGAAGATCAAAGTGGTTTAGGACCTGGAATTTATAAATTAATTTTAAGAGATGGTTGTAATACTTTTGAATTTATTCACACTATTAGTACGCCTGAAGTGTTAGAAATTAGTTTAGATGAAAAAGTAAATATACTTTGTCATGATGATAGTACAGGAAAAATAAATATTTCTGTCAATGGAGGTACTGCCCCCTTTGATTATGTTTGGAAAGATAACTTTAACAATGTTTATGATAGAAATGTTGGCAATGTTTTTAATGATGGAGATTTATCAAACGTTCCTGCTGGAATATATGAACTGACTGTTACCGATGCAAATAACTGTATTGCTAATTTTACAACTGAATTAACTCAACCTGAGGATTTAGTTATAGATATTAAAAAAACGGATTTGAATTGTTATAATTCAAATGACGGTACAATAACTGTAACTCCATCTGGAGGGGTTGCACCATATTCTTATAGTTGGAGTGATTTTGGAAATGGTAGTGTAAGAAATGGACTTTCAGCCGGCTCCTATACTGTAACAATTACTGATTCTAATGGATGTGAAGAAGTTAGAGAAATAGAAATTGATAATGCAGAATTATTTGATGTTAATCCAACAATTACTCCAGTATCATGTTTTGGTGCAAATGATGGTTCAATTGAGATGAACTTTGAAGGTGGTGTAGACCCTATTTCTTTTACTTGGTCAGATGATTCAACAGCTGGGCAAAATAGATATAATTTATCACCTGGAATTTATTCAGTTTTAATTGTAGATGCATCAGGATGTGAAATTCAAAGAGACTTTACTATTATAGAACCTCAAGAAATTTCTATTGCCGGTGTTCTTACTGATGCAACTGATTGTGATAATCCTGCAAGTGGAAGTATTGATCTTCAAGTTTCTGGAGGAAATGCGCCTTACACTTTTATTTGGTCTAACGGTGAGACAAGTGAAGATATTTCAGGATTAATTGCAAATAATTATTTGGTTAAGGTTACAGATTCTAAAGGTTGTACTGCAGAGAAAGAATTTGTAATAAATCGTCAAGATGATTTAGAAATTAATTTGGAAACAAATTTCTATGCTGTTTGTGAAACACGCGAAGTGTATCAGAAAAATATTATCTCAGTTTCTGGAGGAGTTGCACCTTATACCATTGAATGGTCAAATGGACTTGTTAGTGGTAATAATGATGAAATTATGAATACTAAAATTGAAGGCTCGTATCAAGTGACTGTTACTGACTTTCTTGGATGTAGTGAATCAATTGTTTTTCAAGTAAATACACCTGAAATTGGTTTACCTGATTTTGATTACACATCATTCTACCTTAATACTTTCAATGCATTATCTACTAATGATCCCATAACATTTACAAATTTATCAACTGAAGAGTATTTTGATGTACATTGGGATTTTGGAGATGGAAATACATCTAAAGACATCAATGCAATACATACATACACCAAAAGAGGTGTTTATGATGTTACACTTGCAGTTGAATTT
Source organism: uncultured Bacteroidota bacterium (assembly GCA_902554655.1). Lineage (GTDB taxonomy): Bacteria > Bacteroidota > Bacteroidia > Flavobacteriales > Flavobacteriaceae > Eutrophosalina. The sequence goes on along the minus strand of CACDPE010000005.1, from coordinate 12,823 downwards.
ATATTAGGTTGTTCTTATTCAATAACCAAACAAATCTATGTTGGTGATTCTTATGAAATTGTTATTCCAAATGCATTTACACCTAACAGTGACGGTTACAATGACACTTTCAGACCTGTTTATTATGGTTTTACTAATATAATTCTTCAAGTGTTTGATACTTGGGGAAACTTAATTTATAGTGAGGAAGCAACTACAAATAAGCTTAACGGATGGGATGGTAAAATTAATGGTATAGATGCAGAGAATGGCAACTATTTTTACCAGGTCAGTGGTGTTGCTTTTTCTGAAGATCTCTTTACAAAAAATGGATCATTCACTTTAATAAAATAAATTAGATTTATTTCATATTATTATTTTTTATAATTTAGATAATTAACTAATTAAAAATTAAATTATGAAAAAATATATTCTATTATTTTTTGTAACATTATTTATAGGCTGTACATCAACAGGTGTTCAAGTTACATTTGATGATGATAAATCAGATGCTATTAGAACCCAATTTCAAAATTATTTAAATAATGACATGGAAGCTATTAAGACGCTATTATCACCTGATGTGCAATTTTATTTAAATAGTACAGAACCTCTTACAATGGACGAGTTCTTACCCTTACTAGAAGCTCAACATGCTACTTTCAGTCCAATTACTATGTCATGGAGCGGTAATGGTGAAGTAGATTTAGGATCATGGGTGCAAACTATAAATTATCCTGAAGGTCCTGCAAACAATGCTGCAACTGCAACCCAAGCTTGGTTTACTTGGAATGCAACCAGTAAATTAAGTGGTGAAACAATTAATTTACCAGCCCATATAGTTTTTGTTTGGGGAGATGATGGAAAAGTGATTGCTGAATATCATCATTATGACACAACTGAAATGACGGCTGCGATTAGTGCGGCACAAGCTGCAGCAATAGCAGAATAATAATTATTAATAAAATAATTTTAAAAAGGGGCTCTATGCCCCTTTTTTTATGAGATTTAATGCCGAACCCTCTCTGTACCAATCAATTTGTTGTGAGTTGTAGGTATGATTGGTTTTAATAATATCTTTAGAAGCATCAGAATGAATCAATTCAATTGTAATTTGATTTCCTGGGCTGAAATTTTCTAAATCAACAAAGTTGAAAGTATCATCCTCTTGGATTAAATCATAATCTGATTCATTTTCAAAAGTTAATGCTAGCATACCTTGCTTTTTTAAATTTGTTTCATGAATTCTTGCAAAGGATTTTACAAGAACAACTCTAACACCAAGATGCCTAGGTTCCATTGCAGCATGTTCTCTTGAGGATCCTTCACCATAATTATGGTCACCTACTACAACTGTAGGAATATTATTTTTTTTATACTCACGCTGAGTTTCTGGAACTCCACTATATTCACCATTCAGTTGACTTTTTATAAAGTTTGTTTTCTTATTGTATGCATTAACAGCACCAATCAAACAGTTGTTTGAAATATTATCTAAGTGTCCTCTGTACCTGAGCCAAGGACCTGCCATAGATATATGATCGGTTGTACATTTACCAAATGCTTTAATTAAAAGTTTTGCTCCAATTATATTTTTCCCATCCCAAGGACTAAAAGGTTCTAACTTCTCTAATCTTTTCGAATCAGGATTGATTATTACATTTACATTTGATCCATCATGATCAGGCTCTATATATCCTTTATCATCTACTTCAAAACCTTTTGGAGGCAATTCCCACCCAGTGGGTTCTTCTAATTTAACTTCCTCACCTAAGTTATTTACTAATGAATCGGTTTTAGGATTAAAACCTAAATCTCCAGAAATAGCAATGGCTGCTACAATTTCTGGTGAAGCAACAAAAGCGTGTGTATTTGGGTTACCATCAGCTCTCTTAGCAAAATTTCTATTAAAAGAGTGAATGATTGAGTTTTTTTCTTTTTTATCAGCTCCATCTCTAGCCCATTGACCAATGCAAGGGCCACAAGCATTAGTAAAAACTTTTGCATCAAGCTTTTCAAAAATATCAAGAAAACCGTCTCTCTCAGCTGTATATCTTACTTGTTCTGAACCGGGGTTAATTCCAAAGAACGCTTTGGTCGATAGGTTTTTATTTAATGCTTGATCAGCAATAGATGATGCACGTGATAAATCTTCATATGAAGAGTTTGTACATGATCCTATAAGTCCCCATTCAATTTTTCTAGGCCAATTATTTTTTTCCAAAGTCTCAGCCATTTTGCTAATTGGAGTAGCTATATCAGGTGAAAAAGGACCATTAATGTGTGGTTCTAGCTCTGAAAGATTAATTTCAATTACTTGATCAAAATATTTTTCTGGATTTTGATATACCTCAGGATCTCCTGTTAAATACTCTTTTATATTATTTGCTTCATCAGCTATTTCATCACGCCCCGTTGCTCTTAAATATTTTTCCATTGATTCATCATATCCAAATGTTGAAGTGGTTGCTCCAACTTCAGCTCCCATATTACAAATCGTCCCTTTTCCTGTACAAGATAAATTTTCAGCACCAGGTCCAAAATATTCAATAATGGCTCCTGTTCCTCCTTTAACAGTCAGAATACCAGCAACTTTTAAAATAACATCTTTTGCAGAAGTCCAGCCAGATAAATTTCCAGTTAATTTTACACCTATCAGTTTTGGGAATTTTAATTCCCATGCCATTCCCGCCATTACATCCACAGCATCAGCACCACCAACTCCTATGGCAACCATTCCTAATCCACCGGCATTAACAGTGTGTGAATCTGTACCGATCATCATGCCACCTGGAAACGCATAGTTTTCCAACACAACTTGATGAATAATTCCTGCGCCTGGTTTCCAGAAACCAATCCCATATTTATTTGAAACTGATTCTAAAAAATTAAAAACCTCATTACTAGTGTTTATTGCCTCTTGTAAATCAGGTCCAGCACCAATTTTGGCTTGTATTAAATGATCACAATGTACTGTAGTTGGGACAGCAACTTTATTTTTACCTGCTTGCATGAATTGAAGCAATGCCATTTGAGCTGTTGCATCTTGACATGCAATTCTATCAGGTGCAAAATCTACATAATCAATACCCCTTCTAAAAGCAGATTCAGTTTTTTCCCACAGGTGAGAGTATAATATTTTTTCTGAAAGGGTTAGAGGATGATTACAAACTTTTTTTGCAAGATCAACTTTTTCTTTCATTGAAGAATAAACATTTTTAATCATTTCAATATCAAAAACCATAGCTATATTGTTATTATTGTAAAATTAATAAAAGAAAAGATGTTTTAGTTGATATAATCCTCTTCTTTTTTTATTCTTATGTCTGTTTAGTTCATCATTGAGTATTAATTTAAAATTTCAAAGACTATTTATTTTCCAATCATAATAACTGTGAATCAATATTATATCATCGAATCATTTTAAAATATTTTTAATTAAACAATAAAAAATTTGTATATTTTTTTAATGGAAATAACTAACAAAATCTTATTAATTCTATTTTTCATTTTTTCATGTAATTCAGAAAATAATTATAATCCTAATGAAAGATTAAATGTTTTATTTATTGTAGCTGATGACTTAAATTGTGCTATAGGTGCGTATGGTGATAAGCAAGCGATTACCCCAAATATTGATAAGCTTGCAAGAAATGGATTAGTTTTTACAGATGCTCACAATCAATATCCACATTGTGGACCCTCCAGAGTGTCATTTATGACTGGATTATATCCAGATCAAACAAAATCAAAATCATTAAGACTTTACGTTAGGCAAACTATACCAGACGTTGTAACATTAGGTGAAAAACTGATGTCTGAAAATTATCATTCAGCTAGGGTAGGTAAAATATATCATTATCACAATCCTAGAGACATAGGAACAGCTGGCCATGATGATCCTTTTACTTGGAACAGAACTGTTAATCCGTGGGGAAGAGATAAAAAAGAAGAACATAAAATAAATACTTTACAAGAAGGTGAGTATGGGGGCACTTTAAGCTGGCTTGAAGCAGATGGAACCGACGAAGAACAAACAGATGGAATAGGAGCTAATGAAACAATTCGTTTTTTAGATGAGTTTGCTAAGAGTGGAGAAAATTTCTTTTTAGCATTTGGTTTATTTAGACCACATACACCATATGTTGCTCCAAAAAAGTATTTTGATATGTATAATATTAATGATTTTGATATTCCAGAAAGTGATAAAGAATATTTAAAAACTATCCCCATGCCAGCAGCTAGATCTGTAAGAGAAAAAAAAGTACAAAATTATTTAGATAAAGACCTTGCAAAAGAGATTAAGCGCGCATACTATGCAACTACATCCTTTGTTGATGCTCAAATTGGGAGAGTTTTGGATAAGCTTGAAGAAACGGGACTTGATAAAAATACAATAGTAATATTAACATCTGACCATGGATATCATCTTGGTGAACACGGGCATTGGCAAAAAAGAACACTGTTTAATCATGCAACCAGAGTCCCATTAATTTTTTCAGGTCCAGGGATAAGTAATAATAAAGGAGATGTAAATGACCCAGTTGAACTTATTGATATTTACCCAACAATTATGGATGTATTAAATATAGATGCTCCAAAATTTCTCAGTGGAAAAAGCTTAAAACCTTACCTTTTGGGCGAGAGAAACCAAATTAGAAATGAGGCTCTCACTGAGCTTCGTGTTTGGACGCCGACTGGCCACGCACAAGGATATTCAATTAAAAGTAGAGATTATAGATTTACTAAGTGGATGCATAATGGATTTCTTGATTCTGAGCTTTATGATTTAAAATTTGATTCAGCAGAATTAAATAATTTATCAAAAGATATTTCATACCAAAAAATTAAAGATTCATTATTACAAGTTATAAATAAAAGGATTGTTGAAGCTAATTCATATCCTGAAAGCTTGGGTAGACAAATTGAAAATGCAATTCCAATTAACTAAAATAAATTCACATGAAAAATTTCCTTAAAATTTTAATTTCGACATTAATTATTTTTTCTTGTGAAACAAGAAAACCAAATATTAATAATGATAATTTAAATGTTCTCTTTATTATGGCTGACGACTTAAATTGTGACCTTGGATCATATGGTCATCCACAAGTTATAAGTCCAAATATTGATAAATTAGCTAGTAGTGGAGTATTATTTGAAAATGCACACAACCAATTCCCATTATGTGGACCCTCCAGAGTTTCATTGATGACAGGTATGTACTCTGATCAAACTATGCATACTCAACTTGATATAGATTTGAGACAAACTATCCCAGATGTAGTAACATTAGGTCAGAGATATAGACAAAGAGGCTATAAATCTGTTAGAATAGGTAAGATTTACCATTATGGCAATCCCGGAACAATAGGATCTTCTGGTCAAGATGATATAACAACTTGGGATTACACTATAAATCCATACGGAAGAGATAAAGATGAAGAATATAAAATCAATACATTGAGACCAAGACAATATGGTGGAACTTTAAGTTGGTTATCAGCAGAGGGAACAGATGAGGAGCAAACCGATGGAATCGGAGCAACTGAAGCGATTGAACAATTAGAAAAATTTTCTAAGAATGGTCAAAATTTCTTCTTAGCCGTAGGAATGTTCAGGCCTCATACTCCTTTTGTAGCTCCAAAAAAATATTTTGATATGTATGATATGGATGAAATGGAAATTCCCTATGATGGAAGTAGTGATGAGTACTTAAGTACAATTCCAATTCCTGCAGCAATTTCAGTTAGATGGAAAAAAGATCAAATTCTTTTGAATGATAAATCAAATCATAAACTCGCTCAGGAAATAAAAGAAGCATACTATGCAACGACTACATTTGTTGATGCTCAAATAGGAAGAATTTTAAAAAAATTAAAGGAAACAGGTCTTGATAAAAACACAATTGTTGTATTTACATCAGATCATGGATATCATCTTGGTGAACATGGGCATTGGCAAAAACAAACTTTATTTGATGACTCTACAAGAGTACCTTTAATTTTTTCTGGCCCTGGTGTCTCCAAAGGGGTAAGATCAAATTCACCGGTTGAATTAATTGATATTTACCCTACTTTGATGGATTTAACTAAAATTGAAACTCCATCTAATGTCGTTGGAAAAAGTCTCACACCAATATTTCAAGACTCAACCCACAAAGTTAGAAGAAGTGCACTTACTAGATGGAGAGCATCACAACATGGTAATTTAAATTTTTCAGAATCAGGAATTCAAGGTTACTCTGTAAAAACAGAAAGATACAGATTGACTAAGTGGGGAGAAAAAGGTGAACATGGTTACGAATTTTATGATCATTCAATTGATGAAAATGAAATGAATAATCTCATATATAATTCTAATTATATCAATATAATTAACTCTTTAAAAAATCATATTGATGAAAGAATAGCTGATGCTAGAACAAAACCTGCGGGATTAGGAAGACAATTCGAAGAGAAACGACTTCGTAAAGTAACAATGACAACAGGTGACATTTATGAAATTAATGGTAAGAGAGTGAAAATGAAAACCGATGAATAAAGTAAAATTATTCCAGAATTAGTTCTTTTATTTCAATTGACTCGTTACCAATTATTTCATTATATAAATTAATCATTTCTTGTAGTTTCTCAGGATTAGATTTGGCAAGATTATTTTTTTGAGATAAGTCATTCTCCAGATTATACAGTTTATATTCTTTAGAATTACCTAATTCAATATTAACATTAGTATTTTTTTCGGGTCCGTTATAGGGAGGTATCATAGCCCAATTACCACTTCTCAATGCTGTTCGTTTAACAGCCTCAATTACAAGATTATCACGTCCATTACCAATATTGTTAAAAAAAACACCGGAAAGATCGACTCCATCTCTAGATTTAATATCTGAACCCAATAATGAAGAAAACGAGTTAAGAAAATCTATCTGTGATACAATTTCATCAGAAACTTGTGGTTTTGTTTTCCCTTTCCAATACGTAATGAATGGTACTCTTGTGCCCGCTTCAAATAAACTGTACTTTCCTCCTCTAAGTTGACCAGCAGGTGTGTGGTCACCCAATTTTTCTACGGCATCATCATAGTAGCCATCATTTAAAACTGGCCCGTTATCACTCGAGATAATTATAATAGTATTTTCAAGTAGATTATTTTTTTCCAAATGACTATATAACTCTCCAATACACCAATCAGCTTCTTTGATTACGTCACCTCTAGGTCCCATTCCTGAGGATCCCTCAAATCTTGGATGAGGGGTTCTTGGAACATGTGGTTGTTGTAGAGTATAAAATAAAAAGAAAGGACTGTCTTTAACTTTATCAATATATTTTTTTGCTTCATCTAAAAATTTATCAGCCATATCAATATCACTCCATTTAGCTTTTTCACCACCTTTCATGTAACCAATTCTTGGAACACCATTTACAATTGCACTATTGTGTCCATGATGCCACATCATACTTAATAATTCAGGGTTCTTTTTTCCGCTTGGTAATCCGTAGTCATTGTCTCCAAAATTTACTTCAATAGGATCATTTGGATCAAGATTTACCACATATCCATTTTCAATATATACAGTAGGAACTCGGTCTTGAGTATCTGCCATTATAAAACTATGATCAAAACCAACTTCATTAGGACCAGGAGTTATTTTTTCATTATAATTAATTTTTGAATCTCCAAGTCCAAGGTGCCACTTTCCAACAATACCAGTTTCATATCCTTTAGTTTTTAGCATCTTAGGAATAGTCATTTCAAGGGTATCAATAATTAAATTTGCACCAGTTAAAATCTTTGCTTTTTTATTTCTCCATGGGTATATACCAGTCATCAAAGCGTATCTACTAGGGCTACAAGTTGCAGAACTTGCATAACCATTTGTAAATCTAATTCCATTATTAGCAATTTTATCAATATTTGGGGTTTCCAATGTTCCAACACCATAAGAACTCACATCACCGTATCCTAAATCATCAGCATATATAATTATAATGTTTGGTTTAGTTTGATCAGAATTATTATTGCAAGAAAATAGCATGCAAATTAGCAGTGAAAGAATTTTGTATTTCATCGATGATTTAATTTTAAAGTTAGTTTGATCTAAATTTAACGGAATATTGATTAAAATACAATTTTTTAAATATTTAGGTAAAAATTGATTTTAATAAGTTAATATATGTCAATTCAAATATTATTCTTATAAAATCAACTAATTAAATTTTATAGTTTTGCTCAAAGACTAATTAACTTAAGATGAAAAAAATATTTTTTACTCTCCTGATTTTTTGTTTTTCTTGTAATAGCAATAATCAACTCCCCAATGTAATATTGATTTTGACAGATGATTTGGGATATAATGATGTTGGGTTTAATGGTTCAACTGAGATTTTCACTCCAAATATTGACGGCATTGCTGATAATGGTGTTTTATTTAGTGAAGGTTATGTCTCATATCCAGTTTGTGGACCAAGTAGAGCGGGTTTAATTACTGGTCGTTACCAAGATACATTTGGTTTTGGTAAAAATCCTTTATTTACACCAAAGGATCCAAATATGGGTTTACCACTAACTGAACAAACAGTGGCAGACATGCTTAAATTGTCTAATTACAGAACCTTTGCAGTTGGCAAATGGCATTTAGGGGCACATGAAAGTTTAAGACCGTTAAAAAGAGGTTTTGATGAGTTTTTTGGTTTTTTAACTGGGGGTCACAGATATTTTCCAGAAGAGTGGACATTGGCCGATGAGACAGAGGTTAAAAGTCAAAATCAAGCATACAGAACTAAACTCCTAAGAAATGATGAAAGAATTGAAGAAAAAGAATATTTAACAGATGCACTCTCAAGAGAAAGTGTTGATTTTATTGATAGAAATTCAGACAAACCATTTTTTATTTACTTAGCATATAATGCACCTCATGGTCCGCTTCAAGCTACAAAAGAATATTTAGACAGGTACGACCATATTGAAGATAAAACCAGAAAAACTTATGCAGCAATGGTTAGCGCTGTTGACGATGGAGTAGGAGATATCATTTCGAAGTTAAAAGAAAAAGGAATATATGATAATACAATTATATATTTTCTATCAGATAACGGAGGAAGGTTAAGAGGAGATTCTGATAATGGAGAATTAAGAGGTAAAAAAGGTAATTTATTTGAGGGTGGTATTAGGGTTCCTTTTGCTATGCAATGGCCAAAGGAAATCAATGGTGGGCAAATTTTTGATAGTCCAATAATTTCGCTTGATATCTTTGCAACTCTTAAAGAATTAACATCACCTGAAATCAAGTCTAAAAATGAACTACATGGTGTAAATCTTATACCATATCTAAAGGGTGAAAACAATAATGATCCACATGAGTTTTTGTTTTGGAGAAATAATTTTATGCAAAATGATCCCAAATTAAGAATTGAAGGATCTGCTGTTAGATATGGTGATTTTAAGTTTATTAAAAATAAAGAAACAGATGCATTGTATAATTTGAAAAAAGAAATTTCAGAGCAAACTAATCTAAAATCTGAAAAAAATAATATTTATGATAGTCTAAATATTAAATTTAAAAAATGGTCTAAAACCTTAATGGATCCAATCTTCTTAGGTTTAATAGCTAATGATGAATACAATAAATTAAACCCGGATAGATTTACTTATTAGTTAATTGGAAGTAAATTTTTGTTTATTCTTCCGCTTATTTTTTTTTCTTTGATTAAAACAATCAAGCTATCAACAAATTTTTGATTGTATTTTGGATTTTTATCACTTGGAATTGGTGCATTATTGGATGTTCTCCAAACGTCTAGATCATTATAAAGTCTAGTTGTAATTTCTTTATTTATTTTGCTTAAATTTTTGGATTCACTCATGTCATCAGAAAGGTTGTATAACTCTAATTCATTATCTTCAAAATAATGATGAAGTTTCCAATCTCCTTTAATTATTACAGATCCTGGTCTCGTTCTGAATAAAGGATCTTTACCGTCGTCTTTTTGAACATTGTATGCTTCTAGGTATACAGGAAAATGAAAAAATAAAGCCCTTTCTTTCAATTTTTTACCTCTGAAAATTGGATTAAGGTCTAATCCGTCTAGTTTTAAGTTTTTATTTTTATGACCAATGATATTTTTAATTGTTGGATAAAAATCAATATTACTTATTCTTTCAAATGATTTTTTGTTAGTCTCTAACTTTCCTTTCCATGAAAAAATCATTGGAACTCTAATTCCACCTTCATAATAAGAACCTTTTCCAGCTCTAAGTGGATTTTGATTAGAAATAGATCTTATTCCACCATTATCTGAAGTAAAAATAATCAGAGTCTCTTCTGACAAATTTAATTCTTCAATTTTAGCCAAAACTTTTCCGATATTTTCATCTAGAGAACGAATCATTCCAGCGTAATCAGGTCTGTTATGGTTTTCATCTGAAGATTTATTTTTAAAATAATTTGAATATTCTCTTTTTGATTGTATTGGAGTGTGAACTGAATAGTATGCTAAGTGTAGAAAAAATCTTTCTTCTTTATTATTATCAATAAAATTTATTGCTTCGTTTGTTAATCTGTCTGTAAGGTATTCACCCTCAGGACCATTTTCCAAATTAGGATTTGAGTAAGGAGAGAAATAGCCTCCTTTAGGTCCTCCAGATTCCCATCCACCAATGTTAACATCAAAACCTTGATCCATTGGGTAGTTTCCTTTTTCACCCAAATGCCATTTACCAACATGGGCGTTTATATAGCCTTCACTTTTAAGCATTTCAGCTATTGTAAAAAATTTAAGGTCTAAATTCTCAGTATTTTTTATAGGAATAATTTTTCTTGTAATATCTAATCCTCTGGCAGATGGACTCACAGTATATATTCCGTGACTAGGGTGATATTTTCCAGACATCATAGTTGCTCGACTTGGAGCACAATTAGCTGAAGAAGAATAACCATTAAAAAATGTTATTCCACTTTGAGATAGTTTATCAATATTTGGTGTTTCATAATACTTTGAACCCATGTAAGACATGTCAGTCCAGCCCAAATCATCTGCAACAATTAAAATTATATTTGGTTTATCGTTAGTTTGTTTATTAAATGATAAACCAAATATTATCAAAAGAACTACATAAATAAATTTTTTCATATTACTTATTCATTCTCAGTAAGATAATTCATTCTTCTATTAACTAAAGCATTTTCATTTCGCAGGGGAGGTAACCAATTTTTAGGAAAAACTTCTTTTTTTAGATTTAGTTTATATGAAGGTTTAATTGTCTTTATATTAGCCAAGGTATTTAACATGAGATTTGTCTCAGCTTCAAAATTTGAATTTTTTAACAAAGAATTAATTTTTGAATCACTGATATCAAAGTTGTTTAAAATCAGAAACTCTGCAGCTCTCATTCTTACTAAATTTTCAGGATCATTTTCGAAAATGAAACTAATCTTATCCTTGTTTTCCAATGCTTGATTTCCAAATGTTGAACAAACTATTAATCCCCAATATCTAACCCATGGATTATTATCAGTTAAGGCATCTTTGATCTGAGATGAAACTTCATTATAATCGTAAAGTTGTAAATCAGATATTTCTATTAATTTTTTTATCAAATCTTTATTTTTTTCTGAATATCCAACAATATTATTTAGACCATTTTCCAGTAAATGTGGTTCAGGTAGAAAACTTAGATCGTTGATTGAAATCAAATGATCTTTTAATTTAGATCTTAAATCTAATAATGTTTCATTGTAGCTTATATCATTTACTAAGTTATTTGTTTCATGAGGATCCTCATTTATATTATACAATCCCTCAGGTTTTCTAGGTCTAAAAAACTGACTTTGAACTTCATTTAATTTTCCATCAATAAACAAATTATACCACTCTATGTAAGCTAACATTTTGTACCTATAAAAATTATATAATCCATCAATATTAAATGGTTGATAGTTCCTTATATATTTGTATTTTCCAACTCTAATTGATCTTACCAAATCATATTTTTCATCAAATCTATCAGCATAACCAAACGTTGTATTTTGATTTTCTAGTTCAAATCTTTTTATTTTTTTTCCTAAAAAAGGCTTTCCATCAACCGATTTTGGTATTTCTATTCCAGCAAGTGATAAAACAGTTGGTACTAAATCTACAAATTCAACAAAAGAAGAAGTTCTAGTTCCTGCTTTAAACGGTGATAATTTTTTAAATTTTTCAGGTATTCGAACAACCAAGGGGACATTTAGTCCACTTTCAAATATATAACCCTTGCTTCTAGGTAATACTCCACCGTGATCAGCGTAATAAAAAATTATAGTATTCTCTAGTAATCCTTCATTTTCTAGTTTTTTTAAGAATTTTCCGATTTCATTATCAACATCTTTGTGGTGACTGTGATAAAGAGATTGTGTATATCTAAATGTTGGTGTATCAGGATGGTAAGGGAAAGGTTTGATACTATCCAAATTATTGGTCTTTAATGCATTTTCTAAGTGTTCCTTATCAAAATGTAATTGTCCCTCATGTGTGTTATGAAAATTTTGAACGTGAAAAAATGGCTGTTCTTTTTTTCTGTTTTTGTAAGAAGCTTTCCCAGATGATTCATCCCAGATTGCACCATCTTTAATAAAATTATAATCCTCTTTTGAGTTGTTAGTTGTATAGTATCCAGCTTCTTTCAGATAGACTGGAAGAGGTTTAACGTCGTTTGGTAATTTAACTAATGACATTCTTCTGTGATATTGAGTACCTATTCTTGGTGCATAAACACCTGTTATAATAGTGCTTCTAGCAACTGAGCAGACAGGAGCATTAGAAAAAGCATTTTCAAAAACAACGCCTGTTGAAGCTAGTGAGGA
>CACDPE010000004.1 GCA_902554655.1 uncultured Bacteroidota bacterium | reverse complement strand
ATTTAGATTTATTGATATATATCCATTTTTTGTTCCAATAACAAAATCGTTATCACTTGAACTTGAGACATTGTCAAAAATTGACTCTCTCAGTTTAAGGGGGATGTTAACTGAACTTATCTTCAGATTATTTGTGACGTCGTCATTGTATGCATAATAAATATTGTCATTAGAAAAAATCCAAAGTTTTTCTGACTCGGATATCATTAGCCCCGAAGCATTAGCAGCTTTTGAAAGAGTTGAATCTCTCATGAAATTTCCTGAATTATCAATTGAATAAATACCATTTTGATTATGATAATAAATCCTGTTATTAAACTTTGCAATACTTGGATTTCCTTCAATTGAAATATCTTCTAGAAATTGAACATTTTTAAGGCTTTGAAGGTAAGGGGATAAAGTCAGACTATATACCCCTTTATACCCGTGGACAACGTAGATTTGATTATTGTCGGAAACTTCAAAAAACCGTGCTGAAATATCATAACCTTGCAATGAATTTCGTAAAGTCCAATTACCATTTTTTTTCTCAAGGACATTAATCCCTTTATAATGACCTTCAAAAATTAAATTATTAGTATTACTTTTTTTAAATGTCCAGGATCCATTTGTTCCAGGGATTTTTTTTGCTATTGAATTATTAATAATGAAAGTTCCTTGATTGTGACCACAAAAAAGCTCACCATCCAATTCAACTAAACTCCAAACTTGACCTGATGTACCTTCAACTGGCTGAAAGTCATCATTTGAATAATTGTTTTTAAAAAACAAACCTTGATTGGTTCCTACATAAGAAAAATCTTTAAATTTTTTGTAAGCATACACAGCACCTAACTTACCATCCAAATCATTAAAAATTCTAAAAGGAGATTTATCATTGATTACAGAAATACCATTATCTAAAGCCAACCAAATATTAAGGTTTTTATCTTCAAAAATTGATAAAACAGTGTTGTTAATAAGACCATTGCTTTTATTTAACTTTTCCACTACTTTTCCAGAAAGGCTTAACTTAATAAAACCAGAACCAATAGTTCCAATTAAAATGGAATTATCTGATGATAAAGTTGCAGAGTAAACAGTTAATTTATTTGGGTCTAAATCTGTTGACCATTCTGATAATTCACCATTTATAAATTTATAAAAACCTGCATCTTCAGTCAATATAATGTATTCATTATCAATTTTAAACATATTAATAACAACATTGTCTCTAAAAATTTTATTTGTTAAAAAAGGAGTTACACTACCGTCTTTGACAGTAAAAATTCCTTGATCAGGCATGTGAAAAAAAAGTGACTTATCTATTTCAAAAGATTTAGTGATTGCACCTCCAGGCTCAATAACTTTGATATTTTGAGAACTGTTATCTACAAAAATTAGTCTTGAAAGCGATTGAAAAACAATCCAATTTCTCAATTTTTTAATATCCCAAAATTCCTCATCCTCAATCAATTGAAAATCAAATTTTTCAGGAATTGATATATATGAATATTCACCTTTAGAATTTTTAGACCAAAATCCAAAATCTGTGTTTTTTCCAGAATATATTTTTCCATCAATATACTTAACAGATCTAATAATAGTGCTGTTCGGAGATTCATAAAAATTCCAAGAGCCGTTATAAGTCAGAATACCTGAACTATTAGCAACGACAATAGAACCATCATCTGATTGAGTAATCATCCAATTTTGTATATCAGCATCGTAATCATCAGGCTGAAAAGATTGTATAGGTGGAATCTCTTGAGAATGAATAGAAAATAAAAAGAATACTAGTGTATATTTTAAATGGTTAATTATCATACAATCAGATTATTACATAAATATTTAAACAAACAAAACAATCAAAAGTATTTTTCTGTGTGTATAGGTAAAATTTAATTTTGATGTGCTTTAAATAAAATTTCAAGCAAACATAATATAATAATTTCTTGAAATGGCATATTAATCAAATTAAATTTGGCACAAGATTTGAAAATGTGTATGTAAAATTTAATATGAAAAAAAATGCCAAAAACAATAATAGACGCGATTTTTTAATGAATGTATGCCCCACCGTGGCCATGGCATTTTTGGGTATAACAGTTTTAGATTCATGTTCATCTGGTGACGATGACTCAGACTATGGTTATGGAAACGGATCGAATAATAACAATAATAGTAACGGAAATGGTAACAATAACTCTGGTCAAGGATACACTGTGAGTGGCACTACTGTAACAGTTGACTTGAATCACGCCATGTTTAGTACACTCCATTCAAACAATTGGATAAATTTCACTGCTCAAAACATGTTAATTTTAAAAATTAATTCCACAAGCTACAGAGCATTTTCCAATACATGTCCTCACGCTGGAAGCAAAAATTCATGGTCTTACTCCAATAATAAATTTTCTTGTAGCGCACATGGTGGTGTATTTGATGCGGACTGCAACACCAGTAACATTGCCCAAAATGGATCTAAAAATGGTTCACTAAAATGTTATACAGCTACTGTTAATGACAATAGTCTCGTTATTAATGTTTAAAAATATTG
Source organism: uncultured Bacteroidota bacterium (assembly GCA_902554655.1). Lineage (GTDB taxonomy): Bacteria > Bacteroidota > Bacteroidia > Flavobacteriales > Flavobacteriaceae > Eutrophosalina. Next base: position 61,897 of record CACDPE010000004.1, on the reverse strand, counting down.
AAAGAATCAATAAATATTTATTGGTTTAAAAGAGACTTAAGAACTGTAGACAATCTAGCTCTTGCAAATGCTTTAAAGCAAAAAAATAAATTGCTTTTGATTTATTGTTTTGATAAGCCTTTACTCGAGGACGAACATTTCAGCAAAAGACATATCCGTTTTATTAACGAATCTTTGATTGATTTAAATTTGTATTTTAAAAAACTTGGAACTAGAGTTCATTTTTTTGAAGATAATATTATTTCAATTATCAAAAAGCTAAAAACAAAATTTGATATCGAGAAAGTTTTTTCACACACGGAAACTGGCTTAGAAAAATCTTTTAAAAGAGATTTAAAATTTAAGGACTATTGTAATAAAAATAAAATTAAGTGGATTGAAGAAATAAATAACGGAGTCTTTAGAGGTCTTAAGAATAGAAAAAATTGGATTTTAAATTGGAATAATTACATGAAAAAAAAAATTGAGTTAATAAATCCAAAACTCGATGATTTTATAACTCTAAATAAAAATACTTTTAAAGAAAAAAAAATTAAAATAAACTCAGAGTCTAAATTTCAAAAAGGAGGTACTACAAATGCCTTAAAATATTTAGATAGCTTTCTAGATTCCAGAATAAATAAATATCAAAACAATATAAGTAAGCCGGAATTATCTAGAACTAATTGTTCAAGATTATCCCCATATATTTCGTGGGGCAATATCTCAACAAGATATGTATGGCAAAGAGCTAAAGAACAATCAAGTCATGGAAAATCAAAATTTCAGGTAAATGGGTTTACCTCCAGGTTAAGATGGCAGGCCCACTTTATTCAGAAATTTGAAATGGAAAGTAAAATGCAATTTAGGAGTGTAAATAAAGGTTATCAAAAACTAGAAAAAAAAGTAAATAAAAAATATATAAAAGCCTGGGAGATGGGAGAAACTGGTTATCCACTAGTTGATGCATGTATGAATTGTTTAGTAGAAACTGGATATTTAAATTTTAGAATGAGAGCTATGTTAGTTTCGTTTTTAACCCATCATCTCTGGCAACCCTGGCAAGAAGGTGTTGTTTTTCTGGCAAATAATTTTCTTGACTTCGAACCAGGTATTCATTATTCCCAGTTTCAAATGCAGGCAGGTGAAACTGGAATAAATATGATTAGAATATATAACCCAACAAAAAATGCAAAAGAACATGATAGTGAAGGTGTTTTTATAAAAAAATGGATACCTAAACTAAAAGAAATTCCTACACCATTGGTTTTTGAACCTTGGAAATTAAGTGAAATCGATCAAGAAACATTTAATTGTAAAATTGGTGAGGATTATCCTGAACCTATTGTAGACATTAGTTCAACATATAAACATGCTGCATCACAACTTTGGGCCATGAAAAATGACCCTAAAGTAAAATTAGAATCTAAAAGAATACTGTTAAAACATACAAACTCGGATAGGACAGCTTTTGACAGGTAATTGTAGCCCTACTAGGAATCGAACCTAGATCTAAAGTTTAGGAAACTTTTGTTCTATCCGTTGAACTATAGGGCTATTTTCAGTAAGCTCGATTAATTTCTTGCCTGAGAAGTTCTTTATTATTGTCTGTAGTGAAAGCATGATCAATAGCATTTAAATTACATTGCTTTAATTGTTGAACTGACCAGCCAAAAGAATTACTTAGCTTGTGATACTCTTCATTTAAGTTAACATCTGAAATTGTTCTACCATCAGTATTTACACTCAACGATATATTTTTTTTAAATAATTTGTCAATAGTATGTTTATTGATAGATTCAAAAGTTTTGGTTTTAATGTTACTTGTAGGACAAACTTCAAGATGATAGTTATTTTCTAAAATAAAATCAATTAATTTTTCATCTTCAATTGATCTCACTCCATGACCTATTCTTTTTGGCTTAAGTTTATTTATTGTTTCCCAAACACTTTCAGCGCCCATGGCTTCACCAGCATGTGCAGTACAATTTAACTTGTTATATTGTGCATATTCAAAGGCTGATATATGATTGTCAATTGGGAACCCTGCCTCATCTGCTGCAATATCGAAACCAACAACACCTTTATCATAAAATTCATTTACCAATTTAACAGTTTCCATACTTTGTGATTTAGAATAATGGCGAAGAGTACATAATATTAAGCCTGTAATAATTCCAGTTTTTTTTGAAAGTTGATTCATTTTCTTACATAAAATATCTACAACTTCCATTGAATTTAAATTTTTTTCAATATGTAAAAGTGGGGCAAATCTTATTTCACAATAAATCACATTGTCTTCAACTAATTGATCAAAGAAATCTTCTAAAACCAACTCTAAACTTTCTTTAGTTTGCATTAGAGAAATTGCATTATCGGCACATTGTATATAGTGATTTAAAGAATAACAACTTGCTCCAGCTTTAAAATTTTGATTGTATTCTTGAATTGTAATTTCTGGTCTTAATTTCTTCACAACATTGTAACTAAGACTACAATCGAGATGAATATGAAGTTCGATTTTTGGAAGTGATTTATAACTCATTTTACAAATTCAATATTCCTTTTAAAACCATCAAACTTAGGTCTATTAATTGGACTGTTCTCAAAAATTGCATCAAAAACTTCATTAGTAATTTCTATCCAATCTTTTTTTGAATAATTTACAACCTGATCTATTGGATTAAATAAAGGCTCATTGTGCTCACTTGAAAATTTATTCCAAGGACAAACATCCTGACATATATCACAACCAAAAATCCAATCTTTAAATTGAGCATCAAACTTATCTGAAATTTTATCTTTAAGCTCTATGGTTAAATAAGAAATACATTTGGATGCATCAAGCTTATATGGCTCATAAAATGCTCCAGTTGGGCAAGAATCCATACAAGCTGTACATTGTCCACAATGGTCTGTAACTTCGTTGTCAGGAATTAAATCTAAATCGATAATAATCTCTGAAATAAAAAAGAATGATCCAGTTTTTTTACTAATTAAATTTGTGTTTTTACCAATCCAACCCAACCCGCTTTTTTTTGCCCAAGCTCTTTCAAGTATTGGAGCAGAATCAACAAAAACTCTTGAATTCACATCTCCAATTTTCTCTTTCAAAATAGAAACAAAATTTTTTAATTTATCTTTTATAACATAGTGATAATCAATTCCATATGCATATTTTGAAATTTTATATGAATTAGGATTTTGTTTTTTTTTTGGATAATAATTATATAAAAGTGATATAACACTTTTTGACCCCTCTACCAGTTTGGTTGTATCAAGTCTTTTATCAAAATTTCTTTGCATATAAGACATTGTTCCATGATAGTTATTTTTTAGCCATTTTTCAAATCTATCGGCTTCATCTTCAAGAAAACCAGATTTGGAAATACCACATGACATAAATCCTAAATCTTTTGCGATAGATTTAACAAGTAATGTATTTGAATTGATTGTTGACAAAATCTAACTAAAAAGGTTACTTTGATCATTTAAGGGTGTTAAGCCTAAGTGTTTATAAGCTTTCTCTGTAACTTGTCTTCCTCTGGGAGTTCGCATTAGAAAGCCTTGTTGAATAAGAAATGGTTCGTATACTTCTTCAATTGTTTCAGAAGTTTCTGAAACAGCAGTAGCTAAGGTAGTTATACCTACTGGCCCACCCCTAAATTTTTTAATTAAAGTAGTAAGTATTTTATTATCCATTTCATCTAGCCCATACTTATCTACATTAAGAGCTTCCAAGGAATATTTTGTAATTTCTAAATCAATATTTCCATCTCCTTTAATTTGAGCAAAATCTCTAACTCTTCTAAGTAATGAATTACATATTCTAGGGGTACCTCTACTTCTACTTGCAATCTCGACTGAGGCTGAATTATCAATTTTAATATTTAAAATTTTTGCACTTCTTCTTATAATTTTAGATAAAGTATCATTATCGTAGTATTCAAGCCTATTATTAATTCCAAATCTTGCTCTCATGGGAGCAGTAAGTAATCCAGATCTTGTTGTAGCACCAATTAACGTAAATTGATTGAGATTAATTTGAACAGATCGTGCATTTGGACCTGATTCTATCATAATATCAATCTTATAATCCTCCATAGCTGAGTATAAATACTCTTCAACTACCGGAGAAAGTCTGTGAATCTCATCAATAAATAAAACATCTCTATTTTCAAGACTGGTTAATAAACCAGCTAAGTCACCAGGTTTATCAATAACTGGTCCGGATGATACTTTTAGAGAAACACTTAATTCATTTGCAATAATATGAGCCAAAGTTGTTTTACCTAAGCCTGGTGGACCATGAAGTAATGTGTGGTCTAATGCTTCTGAACGCTGATTTGCTGCCTGAACAAAAATTTTAAGATTATCTAAAACTTTTTTCTGACCATTAAAATCATCAAAATTTAGTGGCCTTAATGCTTTATCAATCTCTAAATCCTCTTTTGAAAAATTTTCATTGGTAGGATCAAGATTTTCATTCATATTCAAATATAGTCAAAAGTTGACTTAAGAATAATTGAAAAAACTATCTAATGCTCTGTAATATTTTCACCACTAGCAATTGGAGTTGACTGGGGAACAAAATCTTGTTTTTTCCCTGGCTTACTATAGTCATATGCCCATCTGTGAACCTCAGGAATTTTACCTGGCCAGTTTCCGTGAATGTGCTCAACAGGGGCTGTCCATTCAAGTGTATTAGATTTCCATGGATTTTTTTCAGATTTTTTTCCAAAATACATACTATGAATAAAGTTATATAAAAAGATAAGTTGGGCTAAACCAGTAATCAAAGCGAATACTGTAATTAAAACATTGATATCAGCTAAATCATCAAAATATGGAAATGCAGTATTTGTGTAATATCTTCTAGGTAAACCTGCCATTCCAATGAAATGCATTGGAAAAAAGATACCGTAAGCACCTATGGCTGTAATCCAAAAATGTACATAACCAAGCGTTTTATTCATCATTCTTCCATATAATTTTGGAAACCAATGGTAAACACCAGCAAATAGTCCATAGAGAGCTGAAATTCCCATCACAAGATGGAAATGAGCAACAACAAAATAAGTATCATGAACATTAATATCTAAAGCGCTATCACCTAAAATTATACCAGTTAAACCACCAGTGATAAAAGTAGAAACTAGTCCAATTGAGAACAACATCGCGGGATTTAATTGCAAATTTCCTTTCCATAAAGTTGCTATATAATTAAATGCCTTAACTGCAGACGGTATGGCAATTAACAAAGTTGTAAATGTAAATACAGAACCTAAAAAAGGATTCATTCCAGTAACAAACATGTGGTGTCCCCAAACAATAGTTGACAAAAAGGCAATAGCTAAAATTGAAGCAACCATTGCTCTATATCCAAAAATAGGTTTCCTAGAATTTGTAGCGATTATCTCAGATGTAATTCCAAGCGCTGGTAATAACACAATATAAACTTCAGGATGTCCCAAAAACCAAAATAAATGTTCAAAAAGAACTGGAGATCCGCCTTGGTAATGAAGAACTTCACCTTGAACAAAAATATCTGATAAAAAGAATGATGTTCCAAAAGATCTATCCATTATCAAAAGTAATGCGGCAGATAATAAAACAGGAAACGATATAACTCCAATAATTGCTGTTACAAAGAAAGCCCATATTGTCAAGGGAAGTCTAAACATGGTCATTCCTTTAGTTCTCAAGTTCAATACAGTAACTATATAATTTAATGACCCTAACAAAGAAGATGCAATAAAAAATGCCATTGACACCAACCATAATGTCATTCCAGCACCGGAACCAGGCTGTGTTTGTGGAAGCGCACTGAGTGGTGGATATATTGTCCATCCAGCTGCTGCAGGGCCAGCCTCAACAAAGAGTGAAGCAACCATAATTACACTTGAGATAAAAAATAACCAATAGGCAACCATATTTAAAAAACCAGAAGCCATATCTCTTGCACCAATTTGAAGAGGAATTAACAAATTACTAAATGTACCACTCAGTCCAGCAGTAAGAACAAAAAACACCATAATTGTACCATGAATCGTTACTAATGCTAAATATATATTAGGATCCATAACTCCATCAGGAGCCCATCTGTCACCTAAAAAAATTTCAAAAACTGAAAAGGATTCTTCAGGCCATGCAAGTTGAATTCTAAATAATAAAGACATCAAAACACCAATTACACCCATTACTAGTACACCAGTAACGAAATACTGTTTTGCAATCATTTTATGATCTTGACTAAAGATCCATTTAGTTATAAAAGTTTCTTTGTGATGATGATGTTCATCGTGATTTTCTACATTATTATTTACAGCTACAGACATATTATTTTTTATTGAATAACCTCAGAAAACGTTTTCTGCTGATTTAACCATTTATTAAAATCTTTTTCAGATTCTACAACAATCTTCATTTGCATGTTATAATGTGAAGATCCACATATTTTTGCGCAAAGAAGTAAATAATCAAATTGATATGGCTCTAACGGTTCCTCACCTTTAGCAATCAATTCTTGACTATTATCATATCTAATTTTATTAATTCTATTGACTTTTTCAACTACATCTGGATTTAATCTCATATCAGCTGTAGTTGTAGTTGGTGTAAAAGAAAATTCAGTAATCATTCCTGGAACACAATTCATTTGAGCTCTAAAATGTGGCATGTAAGCAGAATGTAAAACATCCTGAGATCTAATTTTAAATATTACCTTCCTATCAACAGGAAGATGAAACTCTTGTGTAACAACAACATCATCCAGACTATTAGGATCTGAGGCATCAATACCAACAGAATTTCTACCATCAAAATCATTTAAAAATCTAACATTTGCATCGCCTAAAACATTGTCGTCACCAGCATATCTAGCTTTCCAGTTCCATTGCTGAGCATATAACTCTACAATCAAAGCATCTTCATCTTCTTCAAAATTCATTATATCAGACCATGTAGTCATTCCATAAAGTATTAAAGCAAAAAGTACTATGGCTGGAATGACTGTCCAAACCAATTCTAACTTGTTATTATGTGTGATAAATGATGCTTTTCTACCATTTATTCCTCTATACTTATATGCAAAATAATGTAATAATGCTTGAGTTATGGTTTGAACTATAAAAATTACAAGAAATGAAATAAGCAAAAGTTTGTCATATGTATAGCCATGCTCAGATGCTGACTCTGGAAGAAGAACTTTAGTGTATGAAGCAAATGAATAAATTGTTACTAGATAAATAAATACTAAGAAAGCAAACATTAATTTACCTTGAAGATCGTTATCTTTTTCAGATGCAATCTGTGAATTATCTTTTTTAGCTCCAAGATTTGATATTTCAAAAATCTTAGTTATTTGCCAAACGGATATTGCCAATAATGTAACTGCTATTATAGAAAGTAATACTGTCATTATATTTTATCTTTTATCATAAATTAGTAAACAAATTTTTCGCTTTCTTTATTTAAAGGATCACCAGCAGCTTCTAATGGAGCTTTTGTTAATGAATCAAAAACAATGTAAACAAATAATCCTGTAAAAAACATTAAAGATCCTAACTCAGGGATTCCAAAAGACCATTGGTCACCTACAGCAGAAGGCATGATCATATTAAATACATCCATGTAATGTCCAATTAAAATAATTATACCTGCCATTACAATAATCCAATTCAACCTTTTAAAATCTGAATTTATAAGTATTAGAAATGGTAAAATAAAATTCATAACCAGCATTCCTAAAAATGGAATTTGATAGTCCTCAAGTCGTGTTATAAAATATGTAACTTCTTCGGGTATGTTAGCATACCATATTAACATAAATTGTGAGAACCATAAATAAGCCCAAAATACACTAAAACCAAACATGAATTTGGCTAAGTCATGTAAATGATTATGGTTAACTTTTTCTAAGTATCCCAACGATTTTAGAAATATTATCATGAGAGCAATTACTGTGATTGCCGAAACAACCATACTTGCAAAAACATACCACCCAAATAATGTACTAAACCAGTGTGGATCTATCGACATTATCCAATCCCAAGACATCATAGATTCAGTCACAATAAAAAATGCTAAAAAACCAGCAGATAATTTGAAGTTCTTTACATGGTTTGAAATATCATTAGAATTATCTTGTGCAATTGAAAATTTTCTGGAAAAATATCTATAAAGAGACCACCCAGCCAAATAAAAAACTCCTCTTGCTAAGAAAAACGGAACATTAAGATATCCACTTTTAGCTTTAATAATTTTATCATGTTCAACAACCTCAGGATCCATCCAAATAAACAAATGATTAAAGTGTAGAGCTGATAATAAAAGAACAACTAAAACAATAATTCCTCCTGGAAGTAAATATCCAGTAATACCTTCCATAACTCTAAATAATAACGGAGACCATCCAGCTTGAGCAGCTCTTTGAATTGCATAAAATGCAAGAGTACCAAGTGAGATCATAAAAAAGAAAAATGCTGCTACGTATACTGCAGCCCAGGGTCTGTTAGCTAATTGATGAAAAACATGTTCATCATGTGACATTTCATGATCTTCTAAATGATCTGAATAATGATCTTTATTAGATTCCATCATTGAAGAATGTGCCTCTCCATTATAATTATGATTTGATGCATGATCGTCACCATGGTGAGAGTTTGCAATGATTTCTTTTGCTTCTTCAATAGTACTCGGAGCAGAATAAAAACCAAAAGCTATTCCTAGTAAACCTAAAATTATTAGAACTAGTGAAAAGATTTTTATTTTTTTAGTTAATATAAACATTCAAACTATTTTTTTAATTCATCTCTTAAATCCATGACATATTGTGAAATTTTCCACCTCTCATCTTGATCAACTTGAGATGCATGAGATCCCATTAAATTTATTCCATACATTAAAACATGGTATATACTTCCTTCTGTAATATCCCTATCCGCATAACTTGGGATTCCTAAAAATTTCTCTCTTGTCATTAAAATCCCTTGTCCGTCACCTTTTGATCCATGACATACTGAACAATATATTTCATAAAGTTCTTTTCCTGTTTTAACACTTTCTTCTGTTTTTTGTATTGGTGATTTCAAATTTAGCTTAGCAAGCTCATAACCTTCATTTGTGTCTTCATACTCATAAGGTTCCCATCCTCTAGAAATAGTTCCTTCCACTGGTTTCTGTGCTTCAATTCCATTAGCAAATGCCGATGATTCTGCATAAGTATCATAACCAACAGATTCATACATGTTTGGAAAAAATTGATAGTTAGGTTTTGATGAATCAAAACATGAAACAAGAAAGAATGATAATAATATGTATATGTAATTTAACTTATTCATGTATATTTTCCACTATATCAATTTTAAATATGTCTGTTTTCTTGACTTTTGATTTAAGTTCTTTTTCATTATTAGTTATGGGAATTTGAACTAAAAACTTATCATCAGTTGTTTCTGGAATTGGATTTTCAGCGGCCTTAAAAGGCCAAAGTCTGCTTCTAAGATAAAATGTAATAACCATTAAGTGCGCCGAGAAAAACACAGTTAATTCAAACATAATAGGCACAAATGCTGGCATGTTTTCTATAAAACTAAAACTTGGTTTCCCACCAATATTTTGAGGCCAATCTTCAATCATGATATAATTCATCATAAAAATTGCAAATGCAAATCCAACACAACCGTACAAAAAGCCTGCTATAGAAATTCTTGTAGGCTCTAAGCCTAAAGCTTTGTCCAGTCCATGAACAGGAAACGGAGTAAAGACATCCTCAATATAAACTCCCTCTTTTTTTAGATGCTTAACAGCGTATAAAAGCTTATCATCGTCATCATATATAGCATGTAAAAATTTATTTGCCATTTTATTTATCTCTCAATTTTTTATAATTATCCCCTGAAGATTTTAAAATCGTTTTGACCTCTGCCTGAGCAATAACCGGAAATGTTCTTGCATATAACAAAAATAATACAAAGAAAAATCCAATAGTTCCAATGAAAATTCCAATATCTACAAACGATGGCGAAAACATAGTCCAAGATGATGGTAAATAGTCTCTGTGTAAAGAAGTTACAATAATAACAAATCTTTCAAACCACATTCCAATATTAACTACTATTGAAATCACAAAGGAGAATATTATACTTGTTCTTAATTTTTTAAACCACATTAATTGAGGAGAAAAAACATTACAAGTCATCATTGCCCAATAAGCCCACCAGTAAGGACCAGTAGCTCTATTCAAAAATGCATATTGTTCGTATTCAACCCCTGAATACCAAGCGATAAAAAGCTCCGTTATATATGCACAACCAACTATAGAACCTGTGATCATTATTACAATATTCATAAGTTCAATATGTTGAAGTGTAATATAGTCTTCAAGATTACAGACTTTTCTCATCACAATAAGTAATGTATTTACCATTGCAAAACCAGAAAAAATAGCTCCAGCAACAAAATAAGGCGGAAAAATTGTAGTATGCCAACCAGGAATCACTGAAGTAGCAAAGTCAAAAGATACAATAGTATGAACTGATAATACCAAAGGCGTAGCTAAACCAGCTAATACAAGTGAAATTTCCTCAAATCTTTGCCAGTCTTTAGCTCTTCCACTCCAACCAAAACTAACAAGACTATAAATTTTCTTTTGAAAAGGCTTAACGGCTCTATCTCTAATCATTGCAAAATCAGGCAGCAGACCTGTCCACCAAAAAACTAGGGACACTGTCAAGTATGTTGATATTGCAAAAACATCCCATAAAAGAGGTGAATTAAAATTAACCCACAATGAACCAAATTGATTTGGTATTGGTAAGACCCAATATGCAAGCCATGGTCTTCCCATGTGAATAAGAGGAAATAAACCTGCCTGCATTACTGAAAAAATTGTCATAGCCTCTGCAGACCTATTAATACCCATTCTCCATTTTTGTCTGAAAAGAAGTAAAACAGCAGAAATTAATGTCCCTGCGTGTCCAATTCCGATCCACCAAACAAAATTTGTAATATCCCAAGCCCATCCAACAGTTTTATTTAATCCCCAGACTCCGATTCCTGTAGATATTGTATAAATCATACATCCAACACCCCAAATAAACAGGACAAGAGAGATTGAAAAAACAATCCACCATTGCTTATTGGCGTTGCCCTCAATTGGCTTTGCAACATCAACAGAAATCTGATGATACGTTTTATTACCAGTAACTAAAGGCTTTCTAATTGGTGCTTCGTAATGAGATGCCATCTATATACTTTTATTTTTGTCAATATTTCTAACCTTTGTATGATAAAATACATTAGGTTTTGTTCCTACATATTCAAGAAGGTGGTATACTCTATCATCTTGTTTTCTTTTATATACTTCACTTTCTTTATTATTAATATCTCCAAATTGAAGAGCGCCTGTTGAACATGCTGCAGAACATGCAACAGCATCATTAAACTCATTTTTTTCAACTTCTCTTCCTTCATTTTTAGCTTTCAATATAACAGACTGGGTCCCTTGTATACAGAAAGAACATTTTTCCATAACTCCCCTTGATCTAACAACTACATCGGGATTCAGAACCATTTTTCCTAAATCATCATTCATATGAAAATCAAATTCATTATTATTATTGTATAAGAACCAGTTAAATCTTCTTACTTTATAAGGACAGTTATTTGCACAATATCTCGTTCCCACACATCTATTATAAGTCATGTGGTTTTGACCCTGTCTTCCGTGTGCTGAAGCAGCAACTGGGCAAACAGTTTCACATGGAGCATGATTACAATGCTGACACATAACAGGCTGGAATACAACTTGGGGATTATCGCTTGGCTGTTCCATTTCTCCAAAAATCGAGAGGGATTCACCTAAGCCTGATATATTTTCTTTCTTTTCAATATCTGATGAAAAATTGTCTTCTGAGGAATAATATCTATCTATTCTTAACCAATGCATGTCTCTAGATTTTCTAACTTCTTCTTTACCAACTACTGGAACATTATTTTCAGCGTGACAAGCAATTACACAGGCACCACAACCAGTGCATGCATTAAGATCAATGGATAAGTTAAAATGGTGGCCAATAGATCTATCAAACTCAGTCCACATGTCAACCTCACTAGAGTTAACAGGTGTCTCAATGTGATTTTTAGATACTTTTGGAATAGGGTTCCAATATTCTTTATCTTTTGAATTATAAATATCTAATGTAGTTTCCTTAATAATATCGCCTCTACCCATAAGAGTATTATGCAGCTGTACGCATGCAAACTCATGAATTTCAAATACTGACGATAATGTAACTTTTTGAGATTTTGAAAAATCTTTGTAGAGCTTGAAAGCATTAACACCAGTTTTCATCTCATCCTTAATTCCAATCTCTCTTCCATATCCAAAGGCTAAACCAACAGTTCCTTTTGCCTGACCAGGTTGAATAATTACGGGGACTTTTAGTTCTGTTTCATTCAGCTTAATCTTGGCATAATTACTATTCAAAGCTCCGTTTGATTCATTATAATTTTTTAAACCAATTTTTTCAGCATCAAATTTTGAAACAGTTATATAATTATCCCACGATACCCTAGTCAATGGATCTGGAAATTCTTGTAACCAAGGATTGTTAGCTTGTTGTCCATCACCCATTCCAATTTTAGAATACATAATCAAATCATATCCGTCATTGTTAATAGATCCTAACTTAGATAAATAAGTAGAATATTGTAGATTGTTAGAATTTAAATTAATTGTACTATTTGAGGAATAAACTCCATCATGTAAGGAAGAATTCCATTTTTGAGATGAATCTAAAATATTATTTTTCCAATTTTCTCTGATTTTATCATAGAAAGAACTTTGGCTTTCAGACCAACTCAGTAAACAATCTTCAAACTGTTTAGTATCAAAAAGAGGCTTAATGGTTGGCTGTGTTAAGCTGTATTCTCCATTAATAAATTCAAAATCTCCCCACGATTCTAACTGATGTGGAATAGCTGCAACGTGTGATGAGTTGATAGCTGTTTCATCAATTTTCATTGAGAAAGTAACGCTAAAGTTTAATTTTTTTAAAGTTTCTGCAAAATCATTTGAATTGGATAATGTGTAGCAAGGATTTACACCACTCATTATTAATCCTTTAATATCTCCTTTTTTTATTCTATTTAAAAGACTATTTACTTTTGAATCACTACCATTTCTTGCTAAAGAGACTTTAGTTTTACTCTTTACATTGGTATTTAATAAATCGTTAATTCTATTGGTGATTATTTGAGCACTTAAATCATCTAATCCACAAACAACAACAGACTGTGAAGGATTAGAAAGTAAGTGTTCAGCAGTATAATTTACTTTCTTTACTAGATCACCTGAAATAGATTGAATTGAGCTAGAATCACCTGATATTTTTTTGTACAAATGAGCTAAAAATAATTTTTGGTCACTTAACGATAATGGAACTCTCAAATCTGCATTCGATCCGGTAATCGACATGTTTGATTCAATTTGTATATGTTTTGACATGGAAGCTTTTCCATTATTTTTATTTGGAATTCTTCCTTTTACATAATCATGATCGTAATTTGAACCTTGCCAATCACCTAAAAAATCTGCACCAATTGAAACAATGCATTTGGCATTTTGAAAATCATAGTACGGAAGTGCTCTTAAACCATACATTAATTCATGAGCGTCTAATGTTGATGACTCAGAGATTGAATCATACTCAATGTGTTCAATATTAGGATATTTGTTAATGAACTCAGATATAATTTTTTTACTAGTTGGACTATTAATAGTTGATGTCAATAAAACAACTGGTTGATTCAAGGATTTTAATGAACTCAATTGTGCTTTAATATTGTTACTAAAATTTTCCCAAGAAACATCTTGTTGATTTATAGTTGGTCCTTGAACTCTACCGCTATCATAAAGACCAAGAATTGAAGCATTTAATCTAGCATTTGCATATCCATTATAAGAGGATAGTTTGTTATTCTCAATTTTAATAGGTCTACCTTCTCTAGTTTTAACAAGGACATTTGCAAAGTCGTAGCCATCATATAGTGTAGTTGCATAATAATTTGCAATACCTGGAATTATTCTATCAGGCTGAACCACATAAGGAACAGATTTGTGAACCGGCCCCTCACAACTTGCAAGTACAGCAGCTGTTGTGCTAAAGCCTAAATATTTTAAAAAGTCTCTTCTATCAGTTTGTGCATTATTAATTGAGTCATTAGTAAAAATATTTTCGTCTACAGGTAATTTTTCAGTAAACTCATTATTTCTTAACTGATCAATAGCGCTGTTAGGCTTTAACTCAATTTCACTTTTCCAATATTTTTTTTCTTGATTCATTCAATCAAATTTTAATAGTGACATTTACCACATTCAAGACCTCCCATTTGAGCTACAGTTAATTTTTCAACACCGTACTTTTTAGATAACTCTTCATGAATCTTGGTGTAATAGTCATTATTTTTTACTTTTACATCAGACTCTCGATGACAACTAATACACCATCCCATTGTCAATGATGAATGCTGATATACTATTTCCATTTCTTCAATAGGACCATGACATTCTTTGCAATCAATACCTGCAACATTAACATGTTGTGAGTGATTGAAATATACAAAATCGGGCAAGTTATGAATCCTAACCCATTTGACTGGCTCAGTATCTCCTGTATATGTTCTACTTTGCTCATCCCATCCCACAGCTTTGTATAATTTTTTTATCTCATTAGTATAAAAATCTTTTGTGTAACCTTTTTCAAGATCTTCTTCACCATTATATTCAGCAATATTTTCATGACAGTTCATACAAACATTTAAAGATGGAATTCCAGAATGCTTGGAAGATCTTACTGAGGAGTGACAATATTGACAATCAATTTGATTTGCTCCAGAATGTATTTTGTGAGAATAGTGAATTGGTTGTACAGGCATGTAACCTTGATCTATACCTATTTGCATCATCCAACCGTATGCAAAATAAGCGCTTGAAAGTAAAAAGAAAACTACAGAACAAAAAACTAGAAATTGATTTTTGATAAATAATTTCCAAATTGGAACTTTAAATAATGGTTTTGATTTTTCAAATTCAATTCCGTTTTTATTAGCAATTGCTTTGAGTGTTTTGTTAACCAAAAATAACATAGAAACTAAAACACAAAGAATTATAACTAAGACAACAAGTATAATATCAGTAGAAACAGAACCTGCAGTTGAAACTTGGGATGTAACAACATTAGATGCTGTAACAGCAACTGGTTCAGGAACATAATCAGTGTAGGCTAGAATATTGTCAATATCCATATTTGTAAGTTGTGGGAAAGCATTCATAGCAGCTTTATTCCATTCTTCCCAAATAGCAACAGCTCTCTCATCACCAGATTTAATCATCGCATTACTATTTTTAATCCATGAATACAGCCATTCTTTTTCATATTTAGCTGAAACACCAGCAAGCGCAGGACCAATAAGATTTTTGTTTAATTTATGACAAGCAGCACAGTTTGCATTAAATAAAGACTTACCTTTTGCAATATCAACTTCTTGAGAAAAAGCATTAAAAGAAAATGAAAAAACAAGAATTAAAAGCGCAAAAAATCTAGAGACAATAAGTTTCTTAAAAGATTGACTTAGGTTTTTGTTTTTAATAGTTTCCAACAATTAAAAAATTGCTTGATTTTAGAGATCAAAAATAATAAACATTAACCATACAAAAAACATATTTTTAATCTATTTTTATTTTTTAACATTTAAAAAAATTTAAGTCAAATATGTTTAATAATTAAGTAAAATAAATTAAAAAAGTAAAGAATTATATTTGTTATTAAAATGAAAAAAAAATTAGCAATCATTGGTTTATTATTATTAAATATAACTTATTCTCAGACTGATAAATATAATTTGTTCGGTAATCCAAAATTAGATAGTGTTCTAAAAATTAAAAAAGTGATTGATAAAAGAATTTTCAAAAAAAACTATTATTCAATTCAATTATTTAGTGGACAATTTGGAATTGGAGATTCAATATCAAAGTTAGTTTCTGAAAAATTTATAGATGATAGTGTTTATTTTTATTTTGAAACTCCAAACTATAAAGTTCGTTTAGGTAAATTTAAATCAAAATTGAATGCTGAAAAAAAATTAAAAATTTTAAGAAAAGAATTTAAATCTGCATTTATATTTATACCTGACATTTAAAGATTAATCTATTTTTTTAGTTTCTTTTTTACTTTAAGCTCGTTAAAACATTCTAAAATATCACCAACCTTGATATCATTGTAGTTTTTTAACTGAATACCACAATCATATCCCTTGGAAACATCTTTAACATCGTCCTGAAATCTTTTTAGTGAGGAAAGTTCAGTCGTAGTTATAACAATCCCTTCTCTGATGAGTCTAACTTTTGATTTTCGATTAATCTTACCATTCATAACCATACATCCTGCAATAGTTCCAATTTTTGAAATTTTAAATGTTTCTCGTATTTCAGCTGAACCAGTTATTTCCTCCTTTAGCTCAGGGGATAGCAACCCTTCCATGGCATCCTTAAGATCATTAATTGCATCATAAATAATGGAATAATTTCTAATATCAACTTCTTCTTTATCGGCTATAGACCGTGCATTGCCTGAAGGTCTTACATTAAATCCTATTACAATTGCATCTGAAGCTGAAGCTAATAAAATATCTGATTCTGTTATAGCGCCTACAGCCTTATGAATAATATTGACAATGATTTCATCGGTGGATAATTTTTGAAAAGAATCAGAAAGTGCTTCTACTGAACCATCAACATCACCTTTTAAAATTATATTTAGTTCTTTGAAATCACCAATGGCAATCCTTCTACCAATTTCATCTAATGTTATATGTTTTTGAGTTCTGACACTTTGTTCTCTTACAAGTTGCGTTCTTTTTGCCGCAATTTGTTTAGCCTCTTTTTCATCAACAAAAACATTGAATTTATCACCTGCCTGCGGAGCACCGTCGAGCCCAAGAACGGAAACAGGTGTTGATGGACCTGCAGATTTAATTTGATGACCTCTTTCATCATACAATGCCTTTACTTTACCACTGTATTGACCAGCTAAAATATAATCTCCAATGTTCAATGTCCCAGTCTGAACAAGTAAAGTAGAAATATAACCTTTCCCTTTATCTAATCTAGCTTCAATTACAGATCCACTAGGTGCTTTATTTGGATTTGCTTTTAATTCTAACATTTCAGATTCCAAAAGAATTTTTTCCAATAATTCATCTACTCCGGTACCTTTCATGGCTGAGATATCGTGAGATTGTATTTTACCACCCCATTCCTCAACTAGTAAATTCATTCCTGATAACTTCTCTTTTATTTTTTCAGGATTAGCTACATCTCTATCTATTTTATTTATTGCAAAAACAATTGGAACACCAGCAGCTTGGGCATGACTAATTGCTTCTTTGGTTTGAGGCATTATATCATCATCAGCAGCTATGACAATAACTACTATATCAGTCAATTGAGTACCTCTAGCTCTCATAGCTGTAAAAGCCTCATGACCAGGAGTGTCTAAAAATGTAATTTTATTATCATTTTTAAGTTTAACACTGTATGCGCCAATGTGTTGAGTAATTCCACCTGATTCTCCAGCTATAACATTTTCTTTTCTTATAAAATCAAGTAATGATGTTTTACCATGATCCACATGGCCCATAACCGTAACAATTGGAGGGCGTGGAAGAAGATCTTCAGGCAAGTCAGAATTAACATTAATTGATTCTTCAATTTCTGCAGTTACAAAATCTACTTCGAATCCAAATTCATCAGCAACAACAGAAAGTGTTTCGGCATCAAGCCTTTGGTTCATGGTCACCATAATACCAAGCGACATACAGGCTGAAATAATATCATTTCCAGAAATATCCATCATTGTAGCCACCTCACCAACAGTTATAAATTCAGTCACCTTGATAACTTTCTTTTCAGATTCAGTTTTTTCTTGATCCTCGCTTCTTTTTTTATGAGTATCTCTTTTCTCTTTTCGATATTTTGCTGCTTTGGATTTGGAAGTTTGTAGTTTTTCTAGTGTTTCCTTAATTTGCTTTTGAACTTCATCATCTGATGGGGTAATTGCAATATTCCTCGACTTCTTTTGTTTGTCAGTAGTATTTTTTGAAGCATCTTTCTGGTTTATAATATCTTTAGCAATTCTTCTTCTTTTTCTCTTACTCTTTGTACTATCGTTTTCTGAATCAGATTTATTAAACTTTTCAAGATTTATTTTTTCGCCTGTTTTTTTAAGACCTGATAGTTTTTCATATTTAGTATGAATTTTGGATTCATTTTTATCTCGAACTTTTTCATTATCATCTTCTTTTGAATTTAAAATTTTTACATCATTTTTAATTTCAATATCTTGATTGGAAGATTTTTTGTCAAGATCAATTTCTCCAATTTTTTTAAATTTGTGAATAGATGATTTAGATGTAATTATCCTGTTTTTATTTTTTTCTTGATCTTTTTCAAATTTGATTCGTAATTCCTCTTTTTCTTTCAATTTTTCCTCGGTTAAATCATGAGACTCAACCTTACTGGATCTATCAGATCTAAACTCCGAAAGTAACAGATCATACTGACTTGTTGAAATCTTGGTAGTGGGTCTAGCTTCAATGTTATGTCCCTTAGAAGAAAGAAATTCTACAACTCTTTCAAGAGAGATATTAAATTCTCTAATTACCTTATTTAATCTTATTTTATTTAAGTCACTCATTAATTTTCTTCAAACTCTTCACTTAAAATTTTTCTAACATCAACAATAGTTTCTTCTTCTAAATCAGTTCTTTTAGCAAGATCCTCAACATCTTGCTCTAATATACTTTTAGCAGTGTCAAGTCCAGCTTTTTTAAACTCATCAATAATCCATGAGTCAATTTCGTCAGAAAATTCAGTTAACTCAACATCTTCTTCAGAATCTTCTCTAAAAACATCAATTTCATACCCTGTCAATTGACCAGCAAGCTTTATATTATACCCACCTCTTCCAATAGCTTTAGAAACTTGATCTGAATCTAAATAAACTTGAACTGTTTTATTTTCATCATCAATTTTTAGTGATGTTATTTTTGCAGGACTCAATGATCTAGAAATAAATAACTGAGTATTAGTAGTGTAATTAACAACATCAATATTCTCATTGCCAAGCTCTCTAACAATGCCATGAATTCTTGACCCTTTCATACCTACACAAGCTCCAACAGGGTCAATTCTGTCATCATATGAATCAACTGCTACCTTAGCTTTTTCACCAGGAATTCTAACTACTTTTTTTATATTAATTAAACCATCAAAAACCTCAGGAATGTCTTGCTCAAAAAGCTTTTCTAAAAACTTTGGTGATGTTCTTGACATGATTATAGAAGGTTTTGTGCCTTTTAATTCGACAGATTCAATGATCCCTCTAATTGAATCACCTTTTCTGTAGAAATCTGAAGGTATTTGCCTATCCTTTGGCATTATTATTTCATTTCCATCGTCGTCTAACAGAATAACAACGTTGTGTCTTATATGATGAACTTCAGCGGTGTAAATTTCTCCAACTAAGTCAATAAATTGCTTGTAAATTATACCATTGTCATGTTCATGCACCTTAGCAACTAGGTTTTGCCTGAGTGAAAGAACTACTCTTCTACCTAAATCAATGAGCTTTACTTCTTCAGAAACATCTTCACCAACTTCAAAATCAGGTTCAATTTTCCTTGCATCAGTAAGAGAGATTTGACTATTGTCATCCTCTACATCATCATCAGCAACTACAACTCTATTTCTCCAAATTTCTAAGTCACCTTTATCCGGGTTAATAATGACATCAAAATTTTCATCATCCCCAAATTTTCTTTTCAAGGTATTTCTGAAAACTTCTTCAAGAATAGACATCAAAGTTACCCTATCAATAAACTTCTCATCCTTAAATTCTGAAAAAGATTCAATTAATGATAAATTATCCATATTTTTAAATTATATATAAAAAAGGAGGGGACAATGTCCCCTCTAATTTTCGTTCAGCTGTGCAAATATATAAATATCTTACAAACTTTGTTGGCCTACTAGGGATCGAACCTAGACTCTTCTGGACCAAAACCAGACGTGTTGCCAGTTACACCATAGGCCAAGAGCATGCAAATTTAAAATAACTTTCAATTATATACCAGTTTATATGAAATAATTATCACTTTAATCTTTAACATTGAAATAACTGCGAAATTGACAATGTTTATTTATTTTTAGACTTTTAAAAATATTTTGAATTTTAATAAATACAATAATTTTTTCGGATTTTTAACTGGTTCAATTGCATTTTTAGTTTTTTGCCTGACGGTAGAGCCGACTGCAAGCTATTGGGATTGCGCAGAATATATTTCTACATCCGCAAAACTTCAAATAGGGCATCCCCCTGGAGCTCCATTATTTCAAATGCTAGGTGCTATTTTTTCAATTTTTGCTTTTGATATAGAACAAATTGCATTCACAGTAAATATGATGTCAGTGACGTCAAGTGCATTTACTATAGTCTTTCTTTTTTGGTCAATATCATTGATAACAAAAAAAATTCTTGGAATTGGTGATCTGTTAAAAAAAGATGAGTTTCTAAAAGTTTTTGGCTCATCATTTCTTGGTGCTCTTACATTTACATTCACAGATAGCTTCTGGTTTAATGCTGTTGAAGCTGAAGTATATGCAATGGCTACGTTAATTTTATCTGTTTTATTTTGGCTTGGTTTAAAGTGGGAATCTGAATTTGGTAGTGACAGATCAGACAAGTGGTTAATTTTAATTTCATTTGTTATTGGTTTATCATTTGGAGTTCATTTTATGGGTCTTCTTGCATTACCTTCGATCGGACTAATTTATTTTTTTAAAAAATATCAAAAAATTGATTTAAAAAAATTCATACTTGCAAATATTATTTCTGTTTCAATTTTATTATTCATCTTTAAATTATTGCTGCCGTCAACACTAAAATTATTTGGTTATTTAGAAGTGTTTTTTGTCAATGAATTAGGTCTTCCATTTAATTCAGGAACAATTTTTACTGCATTTCTATTGATTTTCATTTTATATAGCACAATCAATTTTACTAAAAAGAAAAAACTATATAAATTGAATACTTTAATACTATGCATAACTTTTATATTTGTTGGGTTCTCGTCTTGGTTAATGATTCCAATAAGATCTAATGCTGATACTGTAATCAATGAAAATTCACCCAAAGATGCAAGATCATTATTAGCATACTATAATTTAGAACAGTATCCTGATACTTATTTATTTTATGGACCAATGTTTTCCGATGCTTATGCTGGACAAGATGAAGATGAACCATACAAAGACGATAAGCCAAAATATGAGAAAGATGAAAGACTTAATAAATATATAATTGTTAATGATTGGGAAAAGGGAAAAATTAATTCTAATAAAAAACATAGAGGATTTTTCCCAAGAATGTGGAGCGACAATAACGCTGTTAATTATTTAAAATACTACGGATTTTTAAATTTTGAAATCAAAGATGAATACAAAAATGAACCTCAAGTTCAAGAAATTGTTCAAAACTTTAAAAATGATATTGATAATGATGATGTAACTGCAGAAGAATTCAATGAATTTTTATCAAACTTTAACAGTTACATTGAGATTGAAAAACCTAGTTTTTTAGCTAATCTTAATTACTTTTTTTCCTATCAACTGGGGCAAATGTATTTTAGATATTTTATGTGGAATTTCTCTGGAAGGCAAAATGATAATCAATGGAAATTTGACCTCGAAAATGGAAATTGGATTTCAGGTTTTAAAATTATTGATGAAGTTAGATTGGGTCCTCAAGATAATTTACCACTTGATGTAATTAATAATAAGGCTCGAAACAAATATTTTATGATTCCATTAATTTTAGGATTATTAGGTTTCTTCTATTTATTAAAAATAGATTTTAAGACTTTTTGGCCTCTATTTCTATTATTTGTTTTTACTGGAATAGCTCTTAAGTTTTATTTAAATGAAAGAGTCTTTGAACCAAGAGAGAGGGATTATGCCTTAGTTGGTTCATTTTATGTATTTTCAATTTTTATAGGGTTAAGTTTTATGTACTTTTTTAAATCCATAAAACACTATTTAAATGAACGTTATTCTTCGATAATTTCATTCGTGATTGTATTAGTTGCTCCTGTATTACTTGCATTCAATAATTGGGATGATCACGACAGATCTGACAGATATACAGCTCAAACTTTAGCTAAAGCATATCTTGATTCAATTGTGGAAGACAAACAAGCCATGATTTTTACAATTGGAGACAATGACACTTTTGCTCTTTGGTATGCTCAAGAGATTGAAGAACATAGAACTGATGTAAGGACAATAAATACTAGTTTAATAGCTACGGACTGGTATATGGATCAAATGAAGAGAAAGGCATATAAAAGTGAGCCAATAAAATCCCAACTAAAGCACAGTCAATATGCACATGGTATAAGAGATTACATTAAATACGAGGCGCTAATTGATTCAGTTAGGTGGGACTTAAAAGATTTTATGAACTGGATTAGCAGTGATAATGAAAGAACTAAATACAAATTTTTATTAGAACAATATGGTTATGATAAATCTGATTTAAATAATGTTCCAAAGTTTACCCAAAATATGGTTTTTTACCCTACTAATAAGGTGCGATTTTACGTTAATAAAAAAAATGTTCTTAATTCTGGTGTTGTAAAAAAAGAAAATGAAAATTTAATTGTTGATTATATAGATATCGATCTTCCAAAATCAGGTCTATATAAAAATCAAATACTTATGCTTGATATTCTTTCTAAAAATGATTGGGAAAGACCAATATATTTTACAGGTGGAAGTTACAAAGATTCAGAATATTTGTGGATGAAAGATTATCTTCAGTTAGATGGATTAGTTTATAAGCTTGTTCCAATTAAAACTCCATTAAATCCGAATAACCCATACCAGATGGGGAGAATTGATCCAAACAATATGTACAATATTGTAAAAAAATGGCAATGGGGTAATTCAGAATCAGATGAAATTTACCATGATCCTGAAACGAGGAAAAATAGTATAACTTTTAGAAGTAATTTACATAGACTTGCGGAAGAATTTATCTCACTTGGAGACTATGATAAGGCTAATGAAATTTTAGATCTTTCTTTTGAAAAATTACCTATTGAATATTTCGGATACTACAGTCTAAGTGAGCCATATATAGATAGCTATTATAAAATTGGAAAAATTAAAAAGGGTAGAGACCTATTTAAAGTAATTGAGGAAAAATATCATGATCAAATCAATTATTACTCAAAATCTATGATCTATAATGAAAATAGTTTTGATTTAGAATCATATGCTGAAAATATTTTTACCTATAATGAAAGATTAAGAGGTCTTCTTGAGAATCAAATAAATTTAGGAGAAATTGAATTTGTCAGTGATTATTTATTAAAATACATAGAAACATCTAATGTTTTTAAAAGCTTGTATGGCGAGTATGATTTCTTCAATTATTTAACAAGTTTTATTTCTCCTTTATATTTAGCAGAAAAAACATCTGAGGCAAGAGACCTTTATGAAACAAATAAAAAATTAATTTCGGAAAGGTTAAAAAATTTAATTTCTGCGAGGGATGATTCTTCAGCTGATTACATAAATTCATTATCCGAACAAGAGTTAGTTAATTATGAAGAATTAATTAACATAATATCTGAATATGAGGATAAAAAATATATTAAATCTGAATTAAATGAATACTTGAATTTCGTTGATAATTTTAGTTTATAGAAATTCGTTTAATAGATTTATAAGAGTATTGGCATCTTGTTCGCCACTCTGCCTCCATACCATTTCACCTGACTTATAAATCATCAAAGTTGGAAGACCTTTAATTCGAAGGGCCTGAGCTAATTCATTGTTTTTGTCAACATTGATTTTTATTACCTTTCCTTTATCTCCAATTGCAGCAGCAACATCTTTTAGAACAGGATGCATTGATGTTGATGATTCATTCCAATCAGTATAAAAATCTAAAAGAATCGGCATTTCGGAATCGATAAGTTCACCAAATTTAGACATATATAAAATTTAGCGTAAAAATAACATTTTTTATAAATAAGTGATTTTTACTGTTTTAAGTCAAACTATTTTAGGTTAATAAATATTAAGATTTCTAATCATTAGTTTGTAATTTAGGACCTACTTCAATGAATAAACCAAAACTTTTTTTGATTGATGCTTATGCTCTTATTTTTAGAGGATATTATGCTTTTATAAAAAACCCCAGAATTAATTCAAAAGGATTTGACACAAGTGCAATAATGGGATTTTTGAATTCAATCTTTGATATTTTAAACAGAGAAAAACCTGATTATTTTTCAGTTGTTTTTGATAAAGGTGGTTCAAAAGACAGAAGAGAAATATTTCGAGAATATAAAGCTAATAGACATGCTACCCCAGAACCAATTCTTGAATCAGTACCAATTATTTATGATATACTAAAAAACTTAGGTATAAATACAATTGATAAAGATGGTTACGAAGCTGATGATATTATAGGGACTATTGCGATGAGAGCTGAAAAAGAAGGATTTCAAATATTTATGGTAACTCCAGATAAAGATTTTGCACAATTAGTTACTGAGGATATATTTTTATATAAACCAGCTCGATTTGGAAATGGAATTGAAATTTGGGGAGTTGATGAAGTGAATAATAAATTTGAAATTGATCATCCAACAAAAGTTATTGATTATTTAGGGATGATGGGTGATTCTGTTGATAATATACCTGGCCTCCCTGGAGTTGGGGACAAAACAGCTAAAAAATTTTTAAAAGAATACGGTTCGCTTGAAGGATTAATTGAGAATATAGAACATTTAAAAGGAAAATTA
This sequence comes from uncultured Bacteroidota bacterium, assembly GCA_902554655.1. Classification (GTDB taxonomy): domain Bacteria; phylum Bacteroidota; class Bacteroidia; order Flavobacteriales; family Flavobacteriaceae; genus Eutrophosalina. The sequence goes on along the minus strand of CACDPE010000004.1, from coordinate 36,982 downwards.
AAAGAAAAAATTGAAGACAATAAAGAACTTGGTTTTTTATCAAAAAAATTAGCAAAAATAATTACAAATGTTCCTGTTGAATTTGAACTTGAAGATTTAAAGTTAAAAACACCTAATAACAGTGAAATAACTAAAATTTTTAGTGAACTAGAGTTTAAAAGATTAACTGAAACATATAAAAAGATTTTCGTTAATGATAATCAAGAGATTAAAGAAATTGATAAAAATATTGACTTATTTACTAACAATGAGGAAACGCTCATATCTTCAAATAAATTTTTAATTCAAGATGTCTACAACGAAACATCTTTTAGGCTTTTATACGAAAAACTACACAATGAAGAAGTTTTTTCTATTGATGTTAATAAAGAAAAATTTTTAACTTTTTGTTGGACTGAAAATTCAATTTATTCAATTAATCTTGATCAAATAAATTCAGATAAATTTATTAAAATAATTGAACCGTTATTTAGTGCTAATTCAAAAATTTATGTTTTTGATGTAAAAAAGGTTTTACGCTTTTTTAAAAAACACAACTTGAGCCATGATCCTAAAAAATTTTTTGATTTAAAAATTGCTAACTACCTAATTGATTCGAGCAGACGAGATGACTTTGAATCATTTTTAAAAATTTATGGTTTTAATTCAGGCTCTTATGAAAGAGTATTTTATATAAATAAATTGTCTGCAATAGTTACTAAAGAAATTATTGAGCATGGAATTGAATCTCTTTTTGAAGATGTTGAGATGCCTTTATCTATAATATTAACCGAAATGGAAAATGAAGGAGTAAATATTGATACTAAGTTGTTAGATGATATATACAAACAATTTGATAACTCTTTAAAAAAACTGCAATCCGAAATTTTTAGTTTCTCTGGTGAAGAGTTTAATTTAGCGTCTCCAAAACAACTTGGAGAAATACTATTTGATAAATTAAAAATCGAATCCAAGGCAAAAAAAACAAAGACTGGACAATACTCTACAAGTGAAGAAACTTTATCAAAACTTTCTGAAAAACATAAAATAGTTGAAAAAATTCTAAAATGGAGATCTTTACAGAAACTCATTACAACATATGTCACTGCTCTTCCAAAACAAATAAATAGTTATACTAAAAGAATTCATACCATTTTTAATCAGACTCTAACATCAACTGGTAGATTAAGTAGTTTAAACCCTAATCTTCAAAATATTCCGATTAGAACAAAGAATGGAAAATTAATTAGAAAAGCTTTTACACCAAGAGATAATAAACACATTCTAGTATCGGCAGATTATTCCCAAATTGAACTTAGAGTTATTGCTTCAATGAGTAATGACAAAAGTATGATTGATGCATTTAATAATGATGAAGATATTCATACCGCAACAGCTGCAAATGTTTTTGGAATTAAGCTTCAGGATGTTACGCCAGAACAAAGAAGTCATGCAAAAGTTGTAAACTTTGGAATTATTTATGGTGTTTCTGCTTTTGGATTGAGTAATCAAACTAAACTAAGTAGATCCGAATCAAAAGAAATAATAGAAAACTATTATAAATCATATCCTAAACTAAAAGATTTCACACAGGATCAAATTGAATTTGCTAGGGAAAATGGATATGTGAAAACAATTCTAGGAAGAAAAAGATTTTTAAATGATATAAATTCAAGAAATGCAATATTAAGATCATCAGCAGAAAGAAATGCAATAAACACTCCAGTTCAAGGTAGCGCTGCAGATATTATAAAAATTGCAATGGTCAAAATTAATAACGTATTTCAAAATCAATCAATTAAATCAAAACTTGTCTTACAAGTTCATGATGAACTTATTTTTGATTGTTTAATTGATGAGTTAAACATTGTAAAAGAAATTATTACATCAAACATGCAAAGTGCCTACAAACTTAAAGTTCCCCTTAAAGTTGACATTGGTCAAGGCAACAATTGGCTTGAGGCACACTAGTTTATATTTATTTTATAAATGATTTGCAATATTGATTAATTATTGTAGTTTTGTCGACCATTAAAATAATTGATTTGGAATCTAATAGTTTTAAAACAGTTTCAATCAGAAAAGAAGACGTTCAAAAGAGATGGTTTCTTGTTGATGCAAGTGATCAAAATTTAGGTAGAATGTGTTCTAAGGTTGCTAAGATATTGAGAGGTAAACATAAACCAAGTTTCACCCCTCACGTAGACTGTGGCGATAATGTAATTGTAATTAACGCCAGTAAAATTAATTTAACTGGAAATAAATGGTCAGATAAAAAATATATTAGTTATACTGGATATCCTGGTGGACAAAGAGTAAAAACTGCTCAGCAACTATATGACAAAAATCCATCAATTATTATTGAAAAAGCTGTTAAGGGTATGCTTCCTAAAAATAAATTAGGAGCTGCAATTTTTAAAAATTTGAGAGTTTATAATGATGAATTACACAAACAAGAGTCTCAAAGCCCTGAACCAATTAACTTAAATAAGATATAATTTGGAAGTAGTTCACACAATTGGTAGAAGAAAAACATCTGTAGCTAGAATATACATGTCAAAAGGAAAAGACAATGTAATTGTTAATGGTAAAGACTACAAAGAATATTTTCCTACCACCACACAACAGTACAAAATAATGCAACCATTTCAATTAACTAACAACACTGGTAAATACGATTTATCTGTAAACGTTTATGGTGGTGGTAGTACTGGACAAGTTGAAGCTATTAGACTTGCTATTTCAAGAGCATTGTGTAAAATTTCAGAAGATAATAAATCAGCATTGAAGAGTGAAGGATTGCTAACGCGAGATCCCAGAATGGTTGAAAGAAAGAAATTTGGTCAGAAGAAGGCCAGAAAAAAATTCCAGTTCTCTAAGAGATAATAGAGTTCTTGAATTAAGTTCATAATAATAACGTTGTCGAATTTCGTTAATCGAAATTTAGTTTAGCATCTAAACTGCCAAATGGTACGTTGCTAAAGAACAGGAAAGTAAACTAAAAAAAATGGCAAAAAAAACTGAAATCAAAGACCTTGTAAAGGCAGGTGTTCACTTTGGACATCTAACTAGAAAATGGAACCCAAACATGGCTCCTTTTATTTACTCCGAAAAAAACGGAATTCATATCATAAATTTATATAAGACAGTCAATAAACTTGATGAAGCGTGCTCTGCTTTAGAAAAGATTGCGTCATCTGGAAGAAAGATTCTTTTTGTTGCTACTAAGAAACAAGCAAAAAATATTATTTCAGAATGTGCTTCTGAAGTCAATATGCCTTATATCACTGAAAGGTGGCCTGGAGGTATGTTAACAAATTTTGTAACCATTAGAAAAGCTGTAAAAAAAATGTCTGCAATTGATAGAACAAAAGAAGACGGAACATTTGAAACGCTTTCTAAAAAAGAGAAATTAAGAGTTGATAGAACCAGAGCAAAACTTGAAAAGAATTTAGGGTCAATCACCAGTATGACTAGACTTCCTGGCGCTCTATTTGTTGTAGATATTAGAAGAGAACATATTGCAGTAAGAGAAGCTAATAAACTTAATATTCCAATATTTGCTATGGTTGATACTAACACCGACCCTAATAAAGTTGATTTTGGTATACCCTCAAATGATGATGCTTCCAAGTCAATTGAAATTATTTTAAAGAAAGTGACTGAATCTATCAAAGAAGGTCTTCAACTAAGAGATAAAGAAAAGGCGGAAAATCAAGCTATAAAAGAAAAAGGTGATGAGCCTGAAAATAAAACTAATGAAGAAAAAAAAGATAAATAAATATTATGAGTAATATAACTGCTGCAGATGTAAATAAATTAAGAAAAAGTACTGGTGCTGGTATAATGGACTGTAAGAAGGCTTTAGTTGAAGCTAATGGTGATTTTGAACTAGCTATAGAAAATTTGAGAAAAAAAGGTCAAAAAGTTGCTGCAAAAAGAGCTGATAGGGAATCAAGTGAAGGTGCAGTTATAGCAAAAGTAAATTCTGATTCAAACTCTGGAGTAATAATTTCTCTTAATTGTGAAACTGATTTTGTTGCAAAGAATGAATCATTTATTTCTCTTGCTAATCAGATAGCTGAATTAGCATTAATTTCCAATACAAAAGAAGAACTTTTAGAAACAAAAATTGAATCAATGTCTGTTCAGGAAAAATTAATCGAACAAACAGGTGTTATTGGTGAAAAATTAGAAATAGGTTCGTTTGAAAAAATAAATTCAAACTTTGTTGGATCTTACATTCATGCTGGAAATAAAATTGCTACTATTGTTGGGTTATCTAACAATTTCGATGGATCATTTGAAGTTGCAAAAAATGTATGTATGCAAGCTGCGGCGATGAATCCAGTTGCTCTTAATGAAGATGGAGTGAGTAAAGAAATAATTGAAAAAGAAATTGAAATTGCTAAAGAACAATTAAGAGCTGAAGGAAAACCAGAGGCCATGCTTGAAAATATAGCCAAAGGTAAATTGAAGAAATTTTTCAAAGAGAACACTTTAATTAATCAAGCATTTATTAAAGATAATAAGACGTCAGTTAATGAGTACATTAAATCTGTTAACTCAGATTGTTCAATTACAGACTTTAAAAGGGTTTCATTAGTGTAGTTAAAACACCCTTTTAAATACTATGATTATATTTACATAATCATTAAAATGCCATATAGAAGAATTTTATTAAAACTAAGTGGTGAAGCTCTCATGGGTAATAGGACCCATGGTGTTGACCCAAAAAGAATCAAGGCCTATTGTAAAGAAATTAGCGAACTTGTAAATACTGGCGTTGAAGTAGCAATTGTTATTGGCGGTGGTAATATTTTTAGAGGATTATCCGCAGCTAGCAATGGAATGGATAGAGTCCAGGCTGACTACATGGGGATGTTAGCCACTGTAATTAATGGACTTGCTTTACAAAGCACTCTTGAAGAAAGTGGTGTTCAAACTAGGCTTCAAACAGCTCTTAAAATGGAATCAATTGCTGAACCATATATAAAAAGAAGAGCTGTAAGACATCTTGAAAAAAAGAGAGTTGTCATTTTTAGCGCTGGAACTGGAAATCCTTTTTTTACAACTGACTCTGCTGCAGTTTTACGAGCAATTGAAATCAATGCAGACGTTATTTTAAAGGGAACTAGAGTGGATGGAATATATAATTTAGACCCAGAAAAAAATAAAGATGCTATAAAGTTTGAACATTTAACATTTGATGATGCCATTGCAAAAAAATTAAAAGTAATGGATTCAACAGCATTTACATTAAGCAAAGAGAATAATTTACCAATTATTGTTTTTAATATGAACAAACCTGGAAATTTGAAGAAAATTATTGATGGAAAACAAATTGGTACAATAGTTAATTAAATGGAAGAATTAGAGTTTATTATAGAAGCTACAAAAGAATCAATGGTTAACTCCATTTATTTTTTGGAAAAAGAGCTTTTAAATATCAGAGCAGGTAAAGCTAATCCTAATATGTTATCTAGTGTAAAAGTTGATTATTATGGTGCGCAAACTCCATTAAATCAAATTGCAAATATTAATACCCCAGATTCACAAACCCTGTCCATTCAACCATGGGAAAAAGACAAACTTGAAGATATAGAAAAGGCTATCTTTTCAAGTAATTTAGGATTTAATCCAATGAACAATGGTGAATCCATAATAATTAGTATTCCTCCATTGACTGAAGAAAGAAGAATAGAGTTAGTAAAAGTTGCAAAATCTGAAGTTGAAAAGGCTAAAGTAAGTATTCGTAATGCTAGAAAAGAGGCTAATAATGAAATTAGAAAATCTGATGCAAGCGACGATATGAAATCAAACTTTGAAATAGATATTCAAAACATTACTGATAAATACATTTCAAAAATCGATTCAATTTTTTCAACTAAAGAAAAAGAAATTTTATCTGTCTAATAATGTCAAAAAGATTACAAATTAAGTCTATATTAAATAATGATTATGTTGGAAAAAATATCATTGTTTATGGCTGGGTTAAAACATTTCGTTCTAATAGGTTTATTAACTTAAATGACGGTTCTTGTTTAAATGATCTTCAATGTCTAGTTGATTATGAAAAACTTGAAGAATCAAAATTGTCAAAAATTAATACTGGTGCTTGTTTAAAAGTTGAAGGCGAAATAGTAAAAAGTCAAGGGCGAGGACAAAATATTGAGCTAATTGCAAATAGTATTGATATTTTAGGCGAGAGTGATCCAGAAAAATTTCCAATTCAACCAAAAAAACACTCATTTGAGTTTTTAAGAGAAAATGCTCACTTGAGAGTTAGAACCAAAACCTTAAGCTCAGTCTTTAGAATAAGATCCGAAGTGTCATATGCTATTCATGATTTTTTTAATAAAAAGAATTTTTATTATGTAAACACACCAATTATTACAGGAAGTGATGCTGAGGGAGCAGGGGAAATGTTTAGAGTAACAACACTAGATTCAGATAATAAGAATTTCGATTATTCTGAAGATTTTTTTGGTAAAGAAACACATTTAACCGTTTCAGGACAACTTGAAGCTGAAGCTTTAGCTTTAGGGCTTGGGAATGTTTATACATTTGGACCAACTTTTAGAGCTGAAAACTCAAATACTTCTAGACACCTAGCTGAATTTTGGATGATTGAACCAGAAATGGCTTTCTATGATTTAAATGATAATATGGATTTGGCTGAAGAGTTTATTCAGAATGTAATTAAAAATACTTATGAAAAATGTAAGGAAGATATAGTTTTTTTGAGTGATAGATTAGAAAAAGAAGAAATGTCTAAGCCAAAAGATCAAAGGAGTGAACTTTCACTGACTGAAAGGATTGAGTTTGTAATAAATAATAATTTTAAAAGAGTTACATATTCTGAAGCATTTGAAATTTTAAGAAATTCAAAGCCTAATAAAAAAGGAAAATTTAAATATCCTGTTAAAGATTGGGGAATTGATTTTCAAAGTGAACATGAAAGGTTTTTAGTTGAAAAACATTTTAAGTGCCCACTTATTGTATACGACTATCCAGCAAAAATTAAAGCTTTTTACATGAGATTAAATGATGACAAAAAAACTGTAAGAGCCATGGATATTTTATTTCCAGGAATTGGTGAAATTGTAGGTGGATCACAAAGAGAGGAAAGGCTTGATATTTTAAATCAAAGGGTTGAAGCTTTAGGTATTGAAAATAAAGAGCTTTGGTGGTATCTTGATCTTAGAAAATATGGAAGTGTAAAACACAGCGGTTTTGGACTTGGTCTAGAAAGGCTAATTTTATTTATAACTGGAATGAATAATATTAGAGACGTGATTCCATTTCCTAGAACTCCAAAAAGCGCAGAGTTTTAGTATATATCCTTTGACATTTCGTACTTTTAACGTAGTACAAAAAAATGCTTAATCAAAAATTAAAATTAAAACTATCTCAAAAACTTTCACCTCAACAAATTCAATTGATGAAGTTAATTCAATTGTCTACTCAAGAGTTTGAGCAGAGGCTATCAAGAGAAATTGAAGAAAATCCAGCCCTAGATACAAAAAATAGTGATAATACAGATTCTGATAATTTTAATGAGAATGACGATAGTTTTGAAAAAGAAGAGAACGATCATGATGAAATCGACATTTCTGATTATCTTTCAGATGATGACACACCAGATTATAGACTTAAATCAAATAATTACAGTGAGGAATCAGAAAAAAATATTCCATTTGCATCTGGAACTTCATTTAATCAATTTTTAAAAGCTCAATTACATTCTTTCTCTTTAAATAAAAAAGAACTTGAGATAGCTGAGTTTATTATAGGTAGTTTAGACCCTTTTGGCTATTTAAGAAGAGATATTTTAGATATTTCTGACGATTTAATTTTTACACTAGGGATTGAGGCTGATGAAACATTAATTCAGAGAATTCTCGACAAGATATATTTATTGGATCCTCCAGGTATAGGTGCCCGTGATCTTAAACAATGCTTACTTTTACAACTAAGAAGAAAAAGTAAAAATAAAACAATTGATTTATCAATAAACATAATTGAAAATTTTTTTGATTTATTCTCAAAGAAACATTTTGAAAAAATAAAACAAAAATTAAATATAGGTAGTGAAGAATTAAGAAATGTGATCACTGAAATAGAAAAATTAAACCCTAAACCTGGTGGAGCTTTTAATGAAAATACAAAAATTAATTCTTCGATTGTCCCTGACTTTACTATCAAAATTATTGATGGTGAGCTAAAACTTGAATTAAATTCAAGAAATGCACCTCAACTTAATGTTTCAGAAGAATACAAAAATATGCTTTCTGGATATTCTGAGTCAAAAAATAAAACTAAAAGTCATAAAGATGCAGTTATGTTTATCAAGCAAAAGCTTGACTCAGCTAAATGGTTCATAGATGCGATTAAACAAAGAAATCAAACCCTAATAATGACAATGTCATCAATAGTTAATTTTCAAAAAGAGTATTTTTTAACCGGTGATGAAACTAAAATGAAACCAATGATTTTAAAGGATATAGCTGAAAAAATTGAAATGGATATTTCAACTATCTCAAGAGTAGCTAATAGTAAATATGTTGACACTCCATATGGAATTAAACTTATAAAATCTTTCTTTTCAGAGGGAATTAAAAATTCAGATGGAGTAGAAATATCTACAATTGAAGTTAAAAAAACTCTAGAAGATATTATTGAAAAAGAGAACAAAAATATTCCATATACTGATGATCAATTAACTAAATTACTTAATAAAAAAGGTTATCCAATTGCGAGAAGAACAGTTGCAAAATACAGAGAAATGATTGGTGCACCAGTAGCTCGGCTTAGAAAAAAATTATAATGAATGAAAATGGAATTTCAATTATAATTGTTAACTACAAATCATGGGATCCTTTAGAAAATTGTATAAATAGCATACTTAATCAAAAGAAAATAAAGACTGAAATTATTATAGTTGATAATAATTCTAACGATAACAAAATAATTTATTTTAAAAAAAAGTATAAATCAGTGATTTGGATAGAAAATAATTCAAATTATGGTTTTTCAAAAGCTTGTAACATTGGAGAACTTAAATCAAAATTTGACTTACTCTTATTTTTAAATCCAGATACAATTCTAGGTGCCAATTGTTTAAATAAAATTTTTTCTAAAAATTTAGATTTCAATTTAAATGTAGTAAGTATTAAGCAACTTGATAATAAAAATAAAAATACATATGCATATGGGGAATTTTTATCTTTTTACACCTTTAATGGAATATTAAGATCAATTAATAGGATATTTAAGAATAAGACAAAAAAAAGACTTGAAAAACTCGACTCATTTAATCCTGACTGGATATCTGGTTCATTTATTCTGATATCAAAAAATATTTTTAGAAAAGTAAATAAGTGGGATGAAAGATTTTGGATGTATTATGAAGATATGGATCTATGTAAAAAAATAAAAAAAATTGGAGTTGAAATAATTATGATTAATACTATTTCATGCTACCATTTTCACGGACTATCAACAAGAACTAATCTTGAAACAAAAATAAAAACAAAAACAGAAGTTTTATTATCTAAAATTAAATATGTTGATAAGCATTTTTTTGGTTTAAAAAAATTAATGTTGATCTCGATAATTTATATATCAATTCTTTTAGAACATACTTTATTATCACCATTTTCAAAGCTAAAAAGGGGTATTTTAATAAAGTTTATGCAGAAATTCAATTATTGATTTCAGTGTAATATAATTCCAACCTAAGTCTTTTATCATAATTTTCCTGATCTGGATTTGGTCCATAAATTATAGTTCCCAGTGGATTTACAGCAGATGTAATTGGGATTACATTCAAATCTACATTATCTCTCAATTCTAAATTTTGTGAATTATCAATTGATGAAGATACTACTAAGCCTAATTTATTAGAAATTGAATCATTTCTAATAATATTTTTAATATGCTCAGTGATTCTTATCTTATATTTAATACCCTTTTTATCGGAATCATATTGAATTAATCCATCATGGTTAATTTTTTTATCAGATTCTTTTTGACCTGTTGAATTATCCACAAAATAATCAATTAATGGTGTTTGAGTTTCCATATCATATAAGTATAAGCGAGATGGCTCAACTAAGCCACCATAAGAACTAATAGTTTTTTGATCAATATATGCAGTCAAATTAGCTTCATTAATTAACCAACCTTTTGATCTAATTTCATCCAAAATATTAACTCCATTATTTTCTGTAAATAAATTTAACTCTAGTAATGCACCTTGCCCCCCCTTCAAATATCCAGTTTTAAGATTTTCACTTAAGCCTATATTATCTAAAATGGGTTGAATGAAATTCCCATTATTTATTAAGTTTATTTGATTCCCTGCTAACAAAATTTCAAAATCTTTTTCTGCTCTTTCAATTATATCATCAGACGTGTCATCTGTTGTGTTATTATCATTATACAGATCATATTCATATGTTATTTTTATTCTCGCATTATCATAATCAAGAATCATTAATAAATCATCAGAAAAATCGTAAGCACTAAGTACAAGTCCTTTAATGTGAAGGTTAAAATTATCCTGATTTGAAAGATCAATACTACCTTCTTGATCAATAATCTTTGATTGAAAAAAAGGAGTATCTAATGGAATTATTAGTCTTGGTGAAAGTCTTTCTTTTACTTGAGTTGATTCATCAACTTCGTCTGTATCAGGGTCATCTTCCTCATATGTAGTTATTTCACTTGTATCTAAATCAACAAAGTCATCATATAAAATTTTATTCGCAAAATCTTTAATAAAATGATCATCAGAATAATATTTTTGAAAAGTCTCAAAATTATTATTAGGATCATAATCTCTCAAATAATAGTCCAATTCTTGAATCTTTATCTTAAAGGTTGCATCAATGTTCCCAATTAAAGAATCTATATCATAAACGGTGGATCCATCATCAGGATTAATTGATTCAGTGTCTAGGTTATCAGTAATTCCATCTCCATCTGTATCTGGATTCAGTGGGTTTGTACCATTAGCTCTTTCTTGTATATCAGAAACTCCATCACCATCACTATCACTATTTATATCGTTACTATCGACATCATACAGATCTATAACTCCATCGCCATCAGAATCAATTGTATTATTGTAAAAGGGTATTTCTAAAACAACTTTAGTTACATTTTCATTTTCTTGTATTACTTTGATATTATTTGAATCTCCATTTTTTTCTTTTTCAGAACTCCATATACCAAAAAAAGGATCATATTGCGACAGTCTTAGCTGAGTTACAAATGAAGACTCAGATTTTCCAAAAATATTATCATTAATTTGTCCTAATTGATATGAGCTTAATCCATTAGATTTAAAAGGAGAAATAAGTTTTTGTGTAGCATAAACAGGAATATGCTCCACACTTGTTTTGAAAGTATCGGATTTTAAAATATCAGTACCAATTGAATTATAGTCTTTAGTACATGAATAAAGTATAAACAGAATAATAATTAATAGGTATTTATACAATTTATTAATCATTTAAAAAACTATTATAAAAATTTTTATACTTCTCTTTATAGTCTTCAGAATCATTAGAGCATTCTAAAAAAGGAATATCTAATCCATTTAATACATCTGAAAAATCTTTTTTTATTTTGGGACTAAGAATTAAACCATCCGAATGGATAACAGATAATTTATATAAGTTTTCATATGATGATTTTTTTAAAATAGTCAAGTTTGAATCTTCAATATCATCAAATTTTATTTTTTTTGTAAAGTTTTTATCAAGGTTGCCATTTAATCTATCTTCATATAGGGAAACTATAACTTTAGTACCATCGAAAATTGGATCATCATTATAATAATGTCTCATGTAAAGCGGTAATAATGAAGCAATCCACCCATGAACATGAATAAGGTCGGGAGCCCAGTTAAGTTTCTTTAATGTTTCAATTACACCTTTACAATAAAAAATAGATCTTTCGTCATTGTCCTCATAAAAATCATCGTTTTCATCTTTAGCATAGCCTGGTCTTCCTTTAAAATAATCTTCACTGTCAATAAAATAAACCTGCATTCTCTCTTTTGGAATAGAAGCAACTTTAATTATCAATGGCATATCCATGTCGTCAATTATTAAATTAATCCCTGAAAGTCTTATTACTTCATGTAGTTGATGTCTTCTTTCATTTATATTTCCATATTTCGGAATGAATATTCTTGTTTGACCACCATTTTCATTAACTAATTTCGGTAAATTAAAAGTCAGTGTAGAAATTTCAGTTTGAGGCATGTATGGCACCACCTCTGATGAAATAAATAATATTTTTTTTCCTTTCATAAATCCATGTTTCTTTAAGGTTTACAAAATTACAAAAATTATATAAGATTGACATTAAAGTATTATGTTTGCTTTCTGTTAAATTTTTCTTAATGATTATTGAGAATAAAATTAAAAATGTAAAAAAAAGCATTTCTTATGATAAAAGAAATAATAAAAAAATTTCGCTTGTACCTACAATGGGTTCTATTCATAAAGGGCATATTTTTCTTATTGAAGAGGCTATAAAAAAATCTGATGTAGTTTGGGTTTCAATTTTTATTAACCCATCACAATTTGATGATCTGAATGATTATAAAAATTATCCAAGAACCTTAAATCAAGATATTAATATAATACACTCATTATCAAAAAATATTAGAATTTTTTCTCCCAAAATCAATGAAATGTACTCTGAAGGTGTTAGTTATGAAAAATTTGATTTTGGAAAAATAGTTAAAGTAATGGAGGGCAAACACAGGCCAAATCATTTTAATGGAGTAGCCACTATCGTAACAAAATTATTTGATATTTTTAAACCTGATTATACTTTTTTTGGTCAAAAAGATTTTCAGCAAGTTTTAATTATAAAAAATATAATTGAAAAAAAATTTAAAGAAACCAAACTCATTACGTGTAAGACCGTCAGAGAAGCTAATGGTTTAGCAATAAGCTCAAGAAATAGATTATTAGATCATAATGACTATGTTAATTCTAAAATAATTTATGAAATGCTTGTTTTTGCAAAAGATAGTTTCAATAAATTAAAAATAAATGAAATTAAAGAGCATGTTTCAAATAAAATTAATAGTGTTCCTAATTTTGAATTAGTTTATCTGGATTTTAGAAATTCAAATTCACTTGAAAAAATAATATCTAGCAAAGAAAATCAAAATCTACATATATTTATTTGTGTAAAAGTTAATGGCATAAGATTAATTGATAACATCGATGCGAAATAATTATATTTAATGAATGAAAATTGATATTTTAAAATCAAAAATACACAAGGTTACTGTTACTGGTGCTGACTTAAATTATATTGGGAGTATTACAATTGATGAATTATTAATGGAAGCATCCAAAATTATTGAAGGTGAAAAGGTACAAGTCGTTAACATAAATAACGGTGAAAGACTAATAACATATGTAATAAAAGGGATTAAAGGCAGTGGTGAAATTACATTAAATGGACCTGCTGCAAGAAAAGTTCAAAAAGGTGACCAAGTAATTATAATTTCATATGCTTCAATTGAATTGAGTGAAGCAAAAAACTTTAAACCAACCGTTATTTTTCCTGACGAAAATAACCAGATATAATTAATGTCCTCCAAAATAAAACTAATTTACTCATGTTCAAATTGTGGAGCAAAATATCCTAAATGGCTTGGTCAATGTACAACCTGTGGTGAGTGGAATACTGTAGCCGAAGAAGTAGTAAATACCAAAAATAAAAATGACTATGAATTTATCTCAAAATCAAAAGCTGTTAATATTAATGAAATAAATTATGCAAATGATCAAAGAATTTTCTTTTCAGAAAATGAAATTAATAGAGTTTTAGGCGGTGGTTTAGTTAAAGGGTCCGTAGTATTAATTTCTGGTGAGCCTGGAATTGGAAAATCTACTATTTTATTACAAAATTCATTAAGTTCTAGCGAAAAAGTATTATACATTTCAGGTGAAGAAAGTTCTAGTCAAATAAAATTAAGAGCCCATAGAATTACTAACAAACTGAAAAATTGTTTTATTCTTACTGAAACTAATCTTGAATTAATTTTAAAAAATGTCGAAGAAATTAAACCAGACATTTTAATCGTTGATTCTATTCAAACCATACAAACTGACATACACGAAAGTAGTCAAGGAAGCTTGACACAGATTAGAGAATGTACTGGTATTTTAATTAAACTAGCTAAAAACACAGGATTACCAATTATTATTGTTGGACACATTACTAAAGAAGGAAGTATAGCTGGACCAAAAATATTAGAACATATGGTTGATGTTGTTCTTCATTTTGAAGGTGATAAACAAAATCAATATAGAATTTTAAGGTCTAAAAAAAATAGATTTGGCTCAACAGATGAAATTGGAATTTATCAAATGAATTCTAAAGGATTAAATGAAGTTAGTGATCCAAGTGAACTATTCATTTCTAAAAAAGAAAAAAAATCTTCAGGCTCAGCTGTTTGTGTTACTCTTGATGGAAGTAGATCTTTAATGATTGAAATTCAAGCTCTTATCAGTTCCGCTGTTTATGGGACACCTCAAAGAATTTCAAATGGATTTAACTCTAAAAGATTAAATATGCTGTTAGCTATTTTAGAAAAAAGAGCTGGTTTCAAAATTGGAATTAAGGATGTTTTTATTAATGTTACTGGAGGATTTAGAATTGAAGATACTGCTACAGATCTTGCAGTAATATGTGCAATACTATCCTCAAATATTAATTTGGCAATTGATCAAGATTCATGTTTTTGTGCAGAGGTTGATCTTTCAGGTGAATTGAGATCTGTATCAAGTATTGAAAAGAGAGTTAATGAAGCTCAAAGATTAGGCTACAAGAATATTTATATTTCGAGTGATATAAAACAAGATTTTAATTCAACAAAAATTAATGTTAAGAAACTTTCTAATGTTAAAGAGGTTGTAAAGAGTATTTTTAAGGAGCAGGGTTAGGAATGAGTTCATTCACCGCATTAATTTCCTTAATTATTTCAGGACTCAATTTCACATTTACACTTTCTATGTTTTCTTTTAACTGAGAAATCGATGTAGCTCCAATTATATTGCTTGTTACAAATGGTCTATCATTGACAAAAGACAATGATAGATCTGTTAGAGAAATTCCATGTTTCATAGCAATTTCATTATATAATTCAGTTGCTTTAAATGAATTCACGTTGCTATATCGTTTTAAATTTGGAAACAAATCTAACCTACTGTTTTTAGGCATTTTTTTATTCATATATTTTCCCGATAGCACACCAAATCCAAGAGGAGAATATGCTAGTAATCCAACAAACTCTCTTTTACATATTTCTGAACTTCCTACCTCAAATAATCTGTTTAATAAGGAATAGGGATTCTGTATGGTAATCATTTTAGGTAAGCCTTTTTTTACATATTCAAGAAATTTCATAATTCCCCAAGGGTTTTCATTGGAAAGCCCAACGTGTCTTATCTTACCTTCATCAATCAATGACTTTAAAATATGTAAAATCTCCTCAAAATTATCCTCCCAAGAATCATTATAATATTGAAAACTTCTGTTGCCAAATGTATTAGTAATTCTTTCAGGCCAATGCAATTGATATAGATCAATATAATCAGTTTGAAGTCTTTTTAGGCTTCCCTCAATAGCTTCATTAATTGAATTTCCTTTAAATCCTGTCTTTCTGATATGAGCAGTATAATCACCAGGTCCAGCAATTTTTGTAGCTAAAATAACTTTATCTCTCTTTCCAGTTTTTGAAAACCAATTACCGATTATTTTTTCTGTGTCAGCATATTTATCTGGGGTGGCAGGAACAGGATAAAGTTCTGCTGTATCAAAAAAATTAACACCATTTTCTAGAGAAAAATTCATTTGTTCAAAAGCTTCTTCTTGAGTATTTTGTCTTCCCCAAGTCATGGTTCCTAGACATATTTTACTAACCTTAATATTAGTATCTGGTAAATAATTATATTCCATTATAATTCAATATTAACTCCAATTGGACAATGATCAGAATGATGAACATCATTCATTATATACGATTTTTTTATATGTTTATTTAAATTTTCAGAGGACAAAAGATAGTCAATTCTCCATCCTTTATTGTTTGCTCTTGAATTTGCTCGATAACTCCACCAAGAGTATTGATGAGGATCTTTATTAAGATATCTGAAAGTATCTGTGAATCCAGATTTTAAAAATCTATCTAACCATTGTCTTTCTTCAGGAAGAAAACCAGATACTTTGGCATTTCTAATCGGATCATGAATGTCAATAGCTTCATGACATATATTGTAGTCTCCCGCTATAATTAAATTTTTTTTTGATTTTCTTATTTCATTTACAAGAGAAAAAAAATCATCCATATATTTAAATTTAAATCCTAATCTATCGATATTAGTTCCAGAGGGCAGATAGAGACTCATAACAGAGAAATTATCAAAATCTAACATTAGATTTCTACCTTCTCTATCCATGTAGTCAATTCCAACACCATAATGAATTTTATTAGGTTTCAACTTTGTCAATATTCCGACTCCACTATATCCCTTTTTTTCAGCTGAGAACCAATAATCATTATAGCCTAATTTTTTAAAAACACTTTGATCGAACTGATCAATATTTGCTTTTGTCTCTTGTAAACAAATAATATCTGGATTGCAGTCTTCAAGCCACTCAATAAAACCTTTTCGAATTGCTGCTCTTATCCCATTTATATTGTAGGAAAGAATTTTAATCACTATTTAATAACCAATTATTAATATCTAGTGATGAATCTAAGAAACTATGGATTTCTTTGACATGAATTCTATCTTGTTTCATGCTGTCTCTATCTCGAATTGTAACAGTGTCATCATCAATAGTTTGATGATCTATTGTTACACAAAAGGGTGTTCCAATAGCATCTTGTCTTCTATATCTTCTACCAATAGCATCTTTTTCATCATAAACAGTACTAAACTTAAGTTTCAATTTATCTTTTATTTTTCTACAATATTCAGGAAGCCCATCTTTCTTTACTAGTGGTAAGATAGCAACTTTGTGTGGTGATAAAATATAAGGTATTTTTAATACAGTTCTTTCAGTTCCATCATCTAGTTTTTCATATTTTAAAGAGGAGGAAAAAATAGCCAAAAACATTCTATCTACACCAATTGATGTTTCAAGTACGTAAGGAGTGAACTTTGAATTATCTGAGGGATCAAAATATTTAATTTGTTTTGTAGAAAATTTTTCATGATTGCCAAGATCAAAATCAGTTCTAGAGTGAATTCCCTCTAATTCTTTGAATCCAAAAGGAAAATTAAACTCTATGTCACATGCAGCATCAGCATAATGTGCTAATTTTTCATGATCGTGAAATCTATAATTACTTTTATCTAAGCCAAGGGAAAGGTGCCAATTTAATCTGATTTTTTTCCAATATTCATACCATTTCATTTGAGTGCCAGGCTTAATAAAAAATTGCATTTCCATCTGCTCAAATTCTCTCATTCTAAATATAAACTGCCTAGCAACAATTTCATTTCTAAAAGCTTTTCCAATTTGTGCAATTCCAAAAGGTATTTTCATTCTTCCAGTTTTTTGAACATTCAAATAATTAAGAAATATACCCTGAGCAGTTTCAGGCCTTAAAAATAAATCAGTTGAATTTGATTCAGTTGAGCCAAGCTGCGTTTTAAACATTAAGTTGAATTGTTTTACATCAGTCCAGTTTTTTGTTCCAGAAATTGAGCAAACTATTCCACAATCTTCAATAATATTTTTTAGCTCTTCAAGGTTGTCTTTATTTAGTGCTTCAGAAAACCTTTTATTAACTAAATCAATTTCTTTTTGATATTTTAAAACCTTTGGATTGGTTAAGAGAAAAGTTTTTTCATCAAAATTTTCTCCAAATCTTTTGTGCTGCTTCTTTTTTTCCTTATTGATTTTTCCTTCAACTTTTTGAATGTAATCTTCAATTAAATTATCAGCTCTATATCTTTTTTTGGAATCTTTATTGTCAATCATTGGATCGTTAAAAGCATCTACGTGTCCGCTGGCTTTCCATGTTGTGGGATGAGAAAAAATAGCAGAATCTATACCAACAATATTATCATTTAATTGAACCATTGATTTCCACCAATAGTCTTTGATGTTATTTTTTAAAAGAACTCCATTTTGAGCATAATCATAAACAGCACTCAAACCATCATATATTTCACTTGATTGAAAAACAAAACCATATTCCTTTGCATGAGATACAATTTTTTTAAATATTTCATCAGACATTTTACAAAAATAGCACTTTCATAACTAAAGACTTAATTGATTCAAAAATAAAATTTTACTTTGCATTGATTATGAGATCAAATTATTTATTTCTTCTAGTCATAATAATAGTCTTGTCTTGTGCAAAAAGAGGTGTACCTGAAGGTGGAGAAAAAGATGAAGATCCTCCGATATTTATAAAAGCACAACCAGAGAATAATTCAATTTTTTTTAAAGAAAATAAAATTCGAATTTACTTTGATGAATATATAAAACTTGATAAATTAAGTTCTCAACTAGTTGTATCTCCTCCAATTGAAAAGTTTAAGTATTCAATTTTTCCACAGGGTGGAGCATCGAAATTTATTGATATTGAAATAAATGAAGAATTTCAAAATAACACAACTTTTGTTTTTAATTTTGGAGAAAGCATAAAAGATAATAATGAGGGTAATTTATTGCCATATTTCAAATACGTTTTTTCAACTGGATCATATATTGACTCTTTAGAACTTAAAGGGAATATTATCACTTCATACGACAGAAAACAAAATGATTTTGTTACAGCTATGTTATATCCTGTGAATGAAAATTATAATGATTCGATAATATTTAAAGAAAAACCACTTTATGTAGCAAGTACTCTAGATAGCACTTTTTTTAATTTTACTAATTTAAAAGGTGGTAATTATAGGTTAATTGCATTAAAAGATATAAACAATAACTTTATTTTTGACCCATTGAATGATAAGATTGCATATTTTGATTCAATAATTAGTTTACCAAATGACAGTATTTTTAATTTGAGTTTATTTAAAGAGATTCCAACTTATAAAATATTTAAACCTTTTCAAGAATATTCAAACAAAATCAGTTTTGGTTATAGAGGTAATATTGACTCCATAAATATATCACTCGAGAATAAAGATTTAAAAGGAGTTTTAACGAAAGAAAAATATAAAGATACTTTACATTACTGGTTTAAAGATATTGAATTTGATAGCTTACATTTTAAAATTGAGAATAAAGACTCTATTAATTTTTTCAAAATTCCCCTAAAAGATTTTGATAGTGACACATTAATCATATCAAAAGAAAATAATTCAATAGATCTTGGTAAAAAATTTATTTTAAACAGTTCTATACCAATTGATAAATTTGATTCAAAAAAGATAAGCATAATTAATCAAGACTCTGTTATTCAAACTTTTAAGAATAAAATTGTTAATGGAGTTGATCTTATTTTAGATTTTGAGATTTTACCAAATGATAAATATTTAATTGAAATTTTACCTGAAGGTATTATAGATTTTTTTGGTAATACAACAGATACTTTAAATTACTCATTTACTACAAAAAAGAGATCTGACTATGGTAAAATATTTGTCAATTTATCAAATATATCATTTAAACCAATTATAGTTGATTTAATAAATATGAATGAAGATATTGTAATGTCAAAAAAACTAGCAAATAGTTTTGAACCCTGTGTGTTTGAAAATATTAGACCAGGAGAATACAATCTAAGGATTATTCATGATACAAATAATAACGGAAAATGGGACACAGGAAACTATTTGAAGAAAATCAAACCTGAGAATGTTGTTCATTACAATGATACTATAAAGGTCAGAGCTAATTGGGTTATAAGAGAAAGAATTTAAATCTATTTCTTTATGTTAGCTTTTAAGTATTCACTATTCATCCTTGTTATATAATCTAAAGAAATTCCCTTTGGACATTCAACATGACATGCTCCAGTGTTGGTGCAATTTCCAAAACCCTCTTCGTCCATTTGTTTAACCATATTCAGCACTCTATCAGTTGCTTCAACTTTACCTTGAGGAAGATATGAAAATTGGGATACTTTTGCAGATACAAATAACATTGCAGAGGAATTTTTACAAGATGCGACACAAGCTCCACAACCAATACAGGTAGCTGCATCAAAAGCTTTATCAGCACTCTCTTTTTCAATTGGAATTGCGTTAGCATCTTGAGGGTTACCCGATGTATTAACAGAAATATAACCACCTGCTTGCTGAATTCTATCAAATGAAGATCTATCAACAACAAGGTCTTTAATGACTGGGAATGATTTTGCTCTAAAGGGCTCTATGTATATGGTATCACCGTCTTTAAATTTTCTCATATGTAATTGACAAGTAGTCACATACCTGTCAGGACCATGAGGCTCACCATTTATGAACATTGAGCAAGAACCACAAATACCTTCTCTGCAATCGTGGTCAAAAGCAACAGGATCTCCACCATTTAAAATTATCTTTTCATTTAGAACATCCATCATTTCCAGAAACGACATATCAGGTGAAATTCCATCAATTTCATAATTGGCAATCGATCCTTTTGATTTAGTATCTTTTTGCCTCCAAATTTTAAGAAAAAGTTTCATTATTTATATGATCTATTTTTTAATTCAACATTGGAAAATTCTAAATTTTCTTTGTGAAGTTTTGAATTGCTAATATCGCCATTATTTTCCCATGCTGAAACAAAAGAAAAATTATCATCCATTCTGAGAGCTTCACCTTCTTTTGTTTGAAACTCTTCTCTAAAATGTCCTCCACAGGATTCATTTCTCTTTAAAGCATCCATCGCAAATAATTCTCCAAGCTCCAAGAAATCAGCTAATCTCATAGCTTTACACAAAGATTCATTATACGAGCTTTTATCACCAGGGATAATAACATTTTTGTAAAAGGAGGATCTAAGCTTTTGAATATCTTCAATTGCTTTTTTTAAATCAACTTCATTTCTTGACATTCCACATTTATTCCACATAATTTTTCCAAGTTTTTTGTGAAAATAATCTACAGATTTCGACCCATTTGTATTTAATAAGGCGTCAATTTTATCAGCAACAGATTTTTCAGCTTCTTTAAATTCATTAGTATCAGTAGAAACTTTTCCAGTTTTTATATCATCAGATAAGTACTCCCCAATAGTGTATGGAAGTACAAAATATCCATCAGCTAAACCTTGCATTAGAGCAGAAGCTCCTAATCTATTAGCTCCGTGGTCAGAAAAGTTAGCTTCCCCAATAGCGAAACATCCAGGAATTGTTGTCATAAGATTATAATCAACCCACACTCCACCCATAGTGTAATGGACAGCAGGGTATATCATCATAGGTGTTTCGTAGGGGTTTTCATCCACAATTTTCTCATACATCTGAAAAAGATTTCCATACTTTGCTTTCACCACATCTTTACCTAAAGCTTTAACTTTATTTTCGTCATTCTGATCAATTCCCTTAAGTAATGCTTTTTCCCTTCCGTATCTTAATATAGCTGATGAAAAATCAAGATAAACAGCTTCACCAGTTTTATTAACACCGTATCCAGCATCACATCTCTCTTTTGCAGCTCTTGATGCAACATCTCTTGGAACTAAATTTCCAAATGAAGGATATCTTCTTTCTAAATAATAATCTCGATTCTCCTCAGATATCTCAGTTGGTTTAAGCTTACCAGCTCTTATAGCCTCGGAATCAGATTTTTTCTTTGGCACCCAAATTCTACCATCATTTCTCAATGATTCAGACATCAAAGTTAGTTTGGATTGGTAATCACCTGAAACAGGAATACAAGTTGGATGAATTTGAGTAAAACAAGGATTTGCAAAAAAAGCACCTTTTTTATGAATTTTCCAGGCAGCAGAAACATTACTTCCCATAGCATTAGTAGATAAATAAAAAACATTCCCATAACCTCCAGAAGCTATGACAACAGCGTGAGCTGAATGTCTTTCCAGTTCACCAGAAATTAAATTTCTTGCAATTATTCCTCGTGCCTTACCATTAATAAGTACAATATCCATCATTTCATGTCTACTAAACATTTTTATTTTTCCTCTAGCTATTTGTCTATTCATTGCTGAATAAGCACCCAAAAGAAGTTGTTGTCCTGTCTGTCCTTTTGCGTAGAAAGTTCTAGAAACAAGTACCCCTCCAAATGACCTATTATCTAATAGACCTCCATATTCTCTCGCAAAAGGAACACCTTGAGCAACACATTGATCAATAATATTTGAGGAGACCTCAGCCAGTCTGTAAACATTTGCCTCACGTGATCTGTAATCTCCACCTTTAACTGTGTCATAAAATAATCTATGAATAGAATCCCCATCACCTTGATAATTCTTGGCAGCATTAATTCCTCCTTGAGCAGCAATAGAGTGTGCTCTTCTAGGTGAGTCTTGAAAACAAAAAGCTTTAACATTATATCCAAGTTCTGCAAGTGTTGCAGCTGCAGAACCTCCAGCAAGTCCAGTCCCAACAACTATAATATCAATTCCTCTTTTATTTGCAGGACTAACTAGCTTAATTTCATTTTTATGCTTGATCCATTTCTTTTCAATTGGACCTTCAGGAATATTTGAATTAATTACGCTCATATAGTTGAATAATAATGATATACTGCTATAAAACAAAATCCTAATGGGATAAGAATTCCATAGGAGTAGCTGATTTTTTTAATTAAGACTGCGTATTTATTATTAGTTCCAATTGATTTGAAAGATGACGCAAAGCCGTGAACTAAATGGAGAGCAAGGAATATAAAAGAAATACAATAAATCCCAACTCTTAATGGATCTTCAAATTTATGTACTAACTCTTCAAAATATCTATCAGGGTTTTCGGGTAAAACATCAATGTATTTATATTTCATTTCTGGTACCCAAAAATCATAAAAATGAAGAGCCATGAAAGACAATACTACTATACCCGAAATAATCATATTTCTGGAAACTAAACTTGAATTAGAGCTACCTTTAAATGAGACATATTTGACAGGTCTTGCCTTTCTATTTTGCCAATCTAGAACAAAGCCCATAATAAAATGAAAAAGAACTCCAGCAATTAAAATGGGTTGAAGAATAAATTGAACAAGTGGATTATTTCCCATAAAATGTGAGAAAGCATTAAAAATTTTAGGGTCAATTACGGACGTAAAATTTATAATAAAATGTTGCAAAAGGAAAACAATTAAAAATAATCCCGAAAGAGCCATAGCTAGTTTCCTGCCAATTGACGATTTAAAAATCTTTTTCATCTCAATTATTAGTTTACAAAATTAACTTACAAAGTGGTTAGAAACAAGTAATATGGTTTATTTAACTAAAAAATTATTATCGTAAATTCATATTTTAGAAAAATAAATGAATTGGTATGAAAAATATTTTCAAATGTATTTTATTATTTTCCTTTTTTGTTAACTCACAGGACATAAAAATTTCATCCGACACTATAGTAAAAACATTTCATGAGACAACTATAAAAAATGAAAAAATAAATTATGTAGCTGAAACAGGAACACAACCTGTGTGGGATGATGATGGAAATATTATTGCAAGCTTATTCTATACATATTACAAAAGATCCTTTAAAGAAAGTTCAAAAAATAATTCTATTAAACGACCGTTAATAATATCTTTCAATGGTGGTCCTGGCTCAGGTTCTTTATGGATGCATATTGGTTACACAGGACCAAAAATTTTGAAAATCGATGATGAAGGATTTCCAATTCAACCATATGGTGTCAAAGATAATCCTCATTCAATAATTGATGTAGCTGATATAGTATTTGTTAACCCTGTTAATACAGGATTCTCGAGGATGTTAAAAAATAAAAATGGCGAATATCCAAATAGAGAAATATTTTTTGGAATCAATTCTGACATAAAATATTTGGCAGATTGGATTAATTCATTTGTTTCAAGAAAAAACCGATGGGAATCTCCTAAGTATTTAATTGGTGAAAGCTATGGTGGGACTCGAGTAATGGGATTGTCATATGAGTTACAAAATAAACATTGGATGTATTTAAATGGTGTAATAATGGTTTCTCCTGCTGATTATAAACTGTACAATACCGGTAGTCCAGTATATTCAGCTTTAAATTTACCTTACTACACAGCTACTGCATGGTATCACAAAGCCCTAGATGAAGATTTACAAAATAAGAAATTAGAAGATATTTTACCTGAGGCTGAAAATTTTACAATAAATCACTTAATGCCAGCATTAGCAAAGGGAGGATTCATTAATGATAGTGAAAGAAAATCAATTGCTGAAAAATATTCTTTTTTTTCGGGGTTAGACATAAAATTTGTACTAAATAATAACTTAGATGTACCTAGTAATTTTTTTTGGAAAGAGCTTCTAAAAAATAAAGGTGGATATACAATTGGAAGATTAGATTCCAGATATAGAGGTTTTGATAAGAAAGTGGCAGGATCGACACCTGAAAATAATATAGAACTTAATTCATGGAATCACTCTTTTACTCCTGCTATTAATTACTATATAAGAAATGAACTTAATTTTAAAACAGATTTAAAGTATTATGTTTTTGGTCCAGTACACCCATGGGATAGACAAAATGATAATACCAGAGATAATTTAAGAAAAGCGATGGGTCAAAATCCATTTCTTAAGGTTTTAATACAATCAGGATATTATGATGGTGCAACAAACTATTTTCAAGCAAAATATACAATGTGGCAAATAGATCCAAGTGGAAGAATGAAAGATCGTTTTTATTTTAAAGCCTATGAAAGTGGGCATATGATGTATCTAAGGACTGAAGATTTAGCTAAATCAAATGATGATATTAGGGAATTTATTTTCAATTCTCTGACTGGTGGAAAACCAGCTAAATATTAAATATTTCGAATAATGAAATACGATAAAATAGACAAAACACTATTCATTAAAAACCGTAATAATTTTAAAAGTAAACTTGACCCAAAAAGTGTAGCTTTTTTTAATTCAAATGATATATATCCCATAAGTGCAGACTCTACTCTTCCATTCGAACAACATAGAGATATATTTTATCTAAGCGGCATCGATCAAGAGGAAAGTATTTTAGTCTTATTTCCTGATTCAGTAAACGAAAATTTTAATGAAATTCTTTTTATAAGAGAAACAAATGATCAAATTCTACACTGGGAAGGAGAGAAATTAACCAAATCTGTCGCTTTTGAAATTTCTGGTATTAAGAATATTCATTGGCTTGGGGAATTTAATGAAATCTTAAGTAAAATATTAGAAGAAGCTGACCACGTTTATATTAATACTAACGAACATTATAGGCAAAATGTTGAAACTCAAACTAGAGAAGATCGTTTTATTGAAAAACTTAAAAATTTTGGTGGTTTAAGCTTCAAAAAGAGTAATCCAATTCTACAATATCAAAGATCTGTCAAAGATGAAATTGAATTAAGTCTGATTAAAAAGGCATGTGATATAACTAAAAAAGGATTTGAAAGAGTTTTAGAATTTGTGAAGCCTGGAGTTTGGGAGTATGAAATTGAAGCCGAATTCTCTCATGAATTTTTAAAAAATAGATCAAAAAGATTTGCTTATACGCCCATAATAGCATCTGGAAAAAACTCCAATTATCTGCACTACATAAAAAACAACAAACAATGTCTTGACGGAGAAATTATCCTAATGGATGTTGGTGCAGAGTATGCGAATTACTCTAGTGATATGACTCGAACTATTCCTGTTAATGGAAGATTTACTGAAAGACAAAAGACAGTTTATAATGCAGTTTTAAATGTTAAAAATGAAGTTACAAAACTACTCAGACCAGGTATCTTGTGGAGTGATTATCATAAAGAAGTTGGCAAAATCATGACTTCAGAACTTCTAAGAATTAAATTACTTGATAAATCAGATATTCAAAGTGAGACCAAACAAAAACCTGCTTATAAAAAATACTTTAGTCATGGTACATCTCATCATTTAGGTCTAGACACTCATGATTATTGTGATTTGAAAATTCCTTTTGAAAAAAATAATGTACTTACAGTGGAGCCTGGAATCTATATAATGGAAGAAGGGTTTGGGGTCAGACTTGAAGATGATGTTGTAATAAACAGTTCAGGTGATCCAACAAATCTTATGGCAGAAATTCCAATTGAAATTGATCACATAGAATCTTTGATGAAAAAAAAATAATGTAACCTTTGCGTAACATTTAAAAAATAATGTAAAGTTGAAGACTTATTTGAACTGCCTTAATATTAGAAAGACTTCCAGCCCATAGATGAAATTGGAGTTGTTTTACCTCCCTTAGTAATTAAATTCACATCACTTTCTTTAGTCATGTGTCCAATAATAGAAAAATCAGAGTGATTTTCAACTTTTTCTAAATTTTTTGTATCAACGGTAAATAATAGTTCATAATCCTCTCCTCCAGAAAGCGCAATCGTACTCGCCTCTAACTTAAATTCTTCACAAGTATCTAAAGATTCCTGTGAAATTGGGATTTTATCTTCATAAATTCTACAACCTAATCCTGAGTTTTTGCACAAATGTAAAATTTCAGACGAAAGACCATCACTGATGTCAATCATTGAGGTTGGTTTAATTTCATTTTCAATGAAAAAATCAATTACATCGTTTCGTGCCTCTGGTTTAAGCTGACGCTCTACTATATGTTTGTATTTAGAAAGATCTGGTTTACTGTTTGGATTAACTAAAAAAACTTGTTTCTCTCTTTCAAGAACTTGTAATCCTAAATAAGCACCACCTAAGGAGCCTGATACAACTACTATATCATTATGTTTTGACCCACCTCGAGTTACATATCCAGATTTTGCGGGTATACCAATGGCAGTTACAGAAATAACCAATCCTTTTAAAGATGATGTTGTATCTCCACCAACCAAATCAACATTATATCTTTTACAGGCTAACCTAATTCCAGAATAAAGTTCTTGTATTGATTCTAGTTTGAATCTATTTGAAACTGCAATAGAAACTGTTATCTGCTTTGTAATTCCATTCATTGCACATACATCAGATATTGATGCAACTACAGACTTGTATCCTAAATGTTTTAAAGGAAAATAAGACAAATCAAAATGTACACCTTCAACCAACATATCAGTAGTTACTATTGATTTATCTCTTTTATAATCTAAAATTGCTGCATCATCACCAAATGATAATTCAGTAGTATCATTGAAAACTTCGAAATCCTTTGTAATTAGTTCGATTAACCCAAATTCCCCAATTTGATCTAGATTAGTTAGTTTTTTAGTTTTTTTTTCCATATGAATTCCATGTTTTGGTACAGAAATTGAATTTTAATGAATTTCAAATTTAGATTATAATTATTTATTAAAGAGTTATATTTGCAAAATATGATTAAGGTTGCCGACAAAGCGAGAATTGAAGCTGCTAAATTAATGAAACATGATGGTTATGATCCTTCTGTTGATTTTATTAGAGTTGGAGTTAAAAGCGGTGGTTGTTCTGGTCTTTCGTACGAACTTAAATTTGATAAAGTTTCCTCAGAATCTGATAAGATTTTTGAAGATAATGGTATCAAAATTGCAATAGATAAAAAAAGTTTTTTGTATTTAGTTGGAACAACACTTGATTACTCTGGAGGTTTGAATGGAAAAGGTTTTGTATTCATTAACCCAAATGCAAGCAGAACGTGTGGTTGTGGCGAAAGTTTCTCATTATAAAAAGATATGGCATATACCGAAGAAGAATTAAAAAAAGAATTAGAACAACAAGAGTATCAATATGGATTTACAACTAAGATTGAATCTGAAACATTTCCTGTTGGCCTAAATAAAGATATTGTTCGAAAAATATCAGAAAAAAAGAATGAACCAAAGTGGATGACTGATTGGAGATTAAGCGCATTTG
Source organism: uncultured Bacteroidota bacterium (assembly GCA_902554655.1). Lineage (GTDB taxonomy): Bacteria > Bacteroidota > Bacteroidia > Flavobacteriales > Flavobacteriaceae > Eutrophosalina. Next base: position 9,027 of record CACDPE010000004.1, on the reverse strand, counting down.
AAGCATGGGAAAAAATGGAAGAACCAGAATGGTCAAATGTTAATTATAAAAAACCTAAATTCCAAGACATTTCTTATTACTCTGCTCCTAAAACTAAGGCAAAATATGATAGCCTTGATGAAGTTGATCCTGAACTTTTAAAAACCTTTGATAAACTTGGAATCTCAATTGATGAACAAAAGAAGCTGGCTGGGGTTGCAGTTGATATAGTAATGGATTCTGTTTCTGTAGCTACTACATTCAAAGAAACTCTTTCAAAAAAAGGAATTATTTTTTGTTCAATTTCAGAAGCTATTCAAGAACATCCAGATCTTGTTAAAAAATATCTTGGAACTGTTATTCCTAAAAAAGATAATTTCTACTCTGCCTTAAACTCTGCAGTATTTTCTGATGGCTCTTTTTGTTACATCCCCAAAGGAGTAAAATGTCCGATGGAATTATCTACTTATTTTAGAATTAACCAGGCAGGAACAGGACAATTTGAAAGAACACTTGTAATTGCAGATGAGGGCAGTTATGTAAGTTACTTAGAAGGATGTACAGCTCCTTCAAGAGATGAAAATCAATTACATGCAGCAGTTGTCGAATTAATTGCTCTTGATGATGCAGAAATCAAGTACTCAACAGTACAAAATTGGTATCCTGGTAATAAACAAGGAAAAGGAGGCGTATTCAATTTTGTTACAAAGAGAGGTTTATGTCATGAAAATTCTAAAATATCATGGACACAAGTTGAAACTGGTTCTGCTGTAACATGGAAATACCCTTCATGTATTTTAAAGGGTAATAATAGCGTTGGTGAATTTTATTCAATTGCAGTAACAAATAATTATCAACAAGCTGATACTGGGACAAAAATGATTCATCTTGGAAAAAACACAAAGAGTACAATTATTTCAAAAGGAATTTCAGCTGGAAAATCTCAGAATAGTTATAGAGGACTTGTCAGAATTGGCAATAATGCTGAAAATGCAAGAAACTTTTCTCAATGTGACTCATTACTTATGGGAAATAATTGTGGAGCACACACATTCCCATACATCGAAGCAAAAAATAAAACAGCACAGATAGAACATGAAGCAACTACAAGTAAAATTGGAGAAGATCAAATTTTTTACTGTAATCAAAGAGGTATTGATACAGAAAAAGCTATAGCATTAATAGTAAATGGATTTAGTAAAGAAGTATTGAATAAATTGCCAATGGAATTTGCAGTTGAAGCTCAAAAATTACTTGAAATATCCTTGGAAGGTTCTGTAGGTTAATATTATAATTATGTTAGAAATTAAAGATTTACATGTAAGTATAGATGATAAAAAAATCTTAAAAGGTTTAAACCTCAGTGTAAAAGCTGGAGAAATCCATGCTATAATGGGGCCAAATGGATCAGGTAAAAGCACATTGTCTTCAGTTATAGCTGGAAATGAAGATTATGAAATAACTAATGGGTCAATTATTTACAAAAATGAAAATATAGAGGATCTTTCAGCTGAAGAAAGAGCCAATAAAGGCATTTTTATGTCTTTTCAATATCCAGTAGAAATCCCTGGAATAACTGTAACAAATTTTATTAAAACAGCTATCAACTCTAATCTCAAAGCAAGAGGACAAAAAGAGATGGCAGCAAATGAAATGTTGAAAAAGATAAGAGAAAAAGCGAACCTACTCGAAATCGATTCAAAGTTTCTTTCAAGATCTTTGAATGAAGGATTCTCAGGTGGTGAAAAAAAGAGAAATGAAATATTTCAAATGGCTATGCTTGAACCTTCGCTTGCAATTTTAGATGAAACTGATTCAGGTCTTGATATTGATGCTTTAAGGATTGTTGCTAATGGTGTTAATAAAATTAAAAGTAGGTCAAATGCTATTGTCATAATTACTCACTACCAAAGATTACTAGACCATATCATTCCTGATTATGTTCATGTTTTACAAGATGGTAAAATTGCTAAATCTGGTAATAAAGAGCTTGCGTTTGAGCTTGAAGAAAAAGGTTATGATTGGATTTAAAAACTAATATGTCTTTAAAAGAAAAAATGGTGTCATCTTTTCTAGCTTTCGAGCTAGATACTGATATTAATACATCAGTTCACGAGATCAGATCAAAATCAATAAAGGATTTTGAAAAGATTGGATTTCCTGGTAAAAAAAATGAATATTGGAAATATACCCCAATAAATAAAGTATTGAATGACAAACTTACAATTTTTAAGAAAAAAAGACATCTAATTGAGTTTGATAAAGTAAAAGATTTTTTTCTTTCAGGTATTGAATCTTATAAAATCGTTTTTATTGATGGTGCCTATGATCCTCTATGGTCAAACACCTCACATGATGGCGTTGATATTTGTATACTTTCATCTATTATTGAAAATAAAAAGTATGAAAACTTAATAAAAAAACATTATAACACAATTGTTGACAAAAATGAGTCTTTTAGCTTATTAAATAGTTCTTTTTCTAAAGAAGGTGCATTTATACACATACCAAAAAGTATGGAATTAGATAAACCTATTGAAATAATTCATATTAATTCAGGTGGTGAATCATCATTAATGCTTCAGCCAAGAAATTTGATAATATTAGAAAAAAACTCCAAAGCTCAAATATTAGAGAGTCATTATTCGTTAGTTGGTAAGAATGATAAATCACCTTATACTTATCCAGGTTTTATTGATCCTTTGACTAATACTCTTACGGAAATTCATGTTAAAGAAAATGCTAATCTTGATTACTATAAAATTCAAAATGATTTAGAAACAACTTCTCTAATCGATAATACTTATATAAATCAAAAAAGAGATAGTGAAGTGAGCTGCCATACATTTTCATTTGGAGGCAATATTGTTAGGAACAATCTTAATTTTTTTCAAAATGGACAAAATATAAATTCAATTATGAAAGGAATTACAATTCTTGGTGGCAATCAGCATACAGATCATCATACTTTAGTCCACCATGCCAATCCAAATTGTGAAAGCTACCAAGAATATAAAGGAATTTATAATGGGAACTCAACTGGTGTTTTTAACGGAAGGGTACTTGTTGATAAAATAGCTCAAAAAATAAATGCTTTCCAGCAGAACAATAATCTTCTTGTTGGAGATAAAGCTTCTGTGAATACAAAACCTCAATTAGAAATTTTTGCTGACGATGTTAAATGTTCACATGGATGTACTATTGGTCAATTAGATGATTCTGCTATGTTTTATTTGAAAACTAGAGGTATTTCTGAACATGAAGCCAAAGGTCTGCTAACTTACGCTTTTGCTAATAATGTTTTAGAAAATGTTAAAATGCAAGCATTAAAAAATAAAATCAAAAAAATTATTGCCAATAAAATTGGAGTTAATTTAGGCTTTGAGCTCTGATGACTTTTAATGTTGAAAATATTAGAAAAGACTTTCCAATATTAGAGAGAAAGATAAATGGAAAAAGCTTAATCTACTTTGACAATGCTGCAACATCACAAACTCCTATAAGTGTAATTGAATCAATTTCTGATTATTATAAAAAGTATAATGCTAATATCCACCGAGGAGTTCATTCAGTTAGTGAGGAGGCTACTGAAGCTTACGAAAGTTCAAGAAAAAAAATTCAAAAACACTTTAACGCTAATTTTAGTGAAGAAATTATTTTTACATCTGGAACAACACACTCAATTAATATAATAGCAAATGGATATACTGACTTATTAACTAGTGATGATGAAATAATTGTTTCTGGAATGGAACATCATTCTAATATTGTACCCTGGCAGATGATGGTTGAAAAAAATCATGCCAAATTAAGTGTAATTCCGCTGAAAGAAAACGGTGAGCTTGATCTTGATCATTTCAAGTCAATTATCTCCGAAAAAACCAAGATTGTCTTTCTTAATCACGTTTCTAATGCACTTGGGATAATAAATCCTATTGAAGAAATAATTGAAATATCTCATAGAAATGGAGCTGTAGTTTTAATAGACGGAGCTCAAAGCTCAGCTCATTTTACTATTGATTTACAAAAACTTGATGTTGATTACTTCACCGCATCAGCGCATAAGTTGTGTGGGCCAACTGGAATTGGTTTTCTCTACGGAAAAAAGAATTTACTTGAAAAGCTGCCTCCTTTAATGGGAGGAGGAGAAATGATTTCTGATGTTACTTTTGAAAAAACTACTTATGCAGAACTTCCACATAAATTTGAAGCTGGTACTCCAAATATATCGGGTGCTATAGCTTTCGGCTATGCATTAGATTATATAAACAAAATTGGACTAGACAATATATATAATTATGAAAATGAATTGCTTAATTATGCTACGCAATCATTAAAAAAAATTGAAGGTCTCAAAATATATGGAGATACTAATAATAAAACCTCCGTAATATCCTTCAACATTGAGAATCTTCATCCCTATGATATTGGTTCAATATTAGACAAGTTTGGAATTGCCGTTAGAACTGGTCAGCATTGTGCTCAGCCAATTATGGACCATTTTCTTATTTCCGGAACTGTTCGAGTGTCCTTATCGTTTATTAATACAAAAAAAGAAATTGATAAGTTAATTGAAGCTATAAATATTGCAAAAACAATGTTGAGCTAATTCGTATCTTTGAAATATATGACTATTTCTGAACAAGGAAAATGCTTAGCTGAAGACTTTTCATTTATGGAAGACTGGACTGAAAAATATCAGTACATGATTGATTTATCTAAGTCTCTTGATAAAATGAACTCTAAATTTAAAACAGATGATAATCTAATTAAGGGATGTCAAAGTAAAGTTTGGTTACACTCAAGCTTTGATGGCAAGAAGATTCATTTTCAAGCTGATAGCGATGCAATAATCAGTAAAGGAATAGTAGCGATATTACTCAATATTTTAAATGATAGATCTCCGAATGAAATATTATCTGCAGACATGAGTTTCATTGATGAAATAGGGTTGAAAGAACATTTGTCTCCTAACAGAGCAAATGGCTTATCATCTATGTTAAAACAAATTAAATTTTATGCTCTAGCATATAGTAAATTAAATTAAAAATGACTGATAAAATGATTAATCCAAATGAACTCGGTGAAACAGTAGTTAAAGTTTTAAAGACTATTTATGATCCAGAGATTCCTGTTGATATATATGAACTTGGTTTAATATATGATGTTTTCTTAAATGAAGATAATGAAGTAAAAATATTAATGACATTAACAACACCAAATTGTCCGGTAGCTGAAAGTTTACCTCAAGAAGTAAAGGATAAGGTAGCAGAAATTGATGGAGTAAAAAATGCTGAAGTTGAAATGACTTTTGAACCTCCTTGGTCTAGAGACTTGATGAGTGAAGAAGCAAAGTTAGAGCTAGGATTTTTATAGATGGAATATAAAATCATAAATAGAGTTTCTAAAAGTAAAATCACTACTATTGATTTTAATGACTTTTTAACTCAAACTATTTTTGAAATTTTTGATCTAAAAGATTGGCTTAAAGATGAAATTATTTTGATCGAAGCTGAGTTCAGACAAAAAATAAAAGATTATGATTGGTCAGATTTTAAAAATAAAACTGTTTTGATACAATGTTCAAATGATGCTATTATTCCGCACTGGGCATATTTACTAATTTCTTCAAAGTTAACAGAATTTGGAATTAGAAATTTTATTGGAAATCAAAATGAATTTAAAAATTATCAAATAATTGATGGAATAAAAAGTTTAGATGAAAAACTATTTATTGATAAACCTATAATTATAAAAGGTTGTTCAGATATTTCTGACAATAATTACTTTTACTCGTTAATAATTGAAAAGCTTCAACCTATCGCAAAATCAATCATGTTTGGTGAGGCATGTTCTGCTGTTCCAGTTTATAAGAGAAAATGATTAAATACTTTTTTAATTTTTTATTTATTTTATTTTTCACATATTCTTTATCTCAGGAAAATCTATCTGACTCAACCATAGTAAAAAGTAATTGGAATAGTTCTGGAAAATTTACTTTTTTAGGAAACCAATCAAGTTATAGTTATTGGACTGCAGGAGGTCAAACAAGTTTATCAGGAACAATTAAAATTGATTATGACTTTAATTTTGAAAACAATGGTTGGAATTGGGATACTAAAGTAATAACTGCATATGGCTTAAACAGTATTGGTGGTAGTAAATACTTAAAGAAAACAGATGATAGGCTCGAGTTAAACTCTCTTTTAGGCAAAAAATTTACAAATAACTTAATTGGAAATTGGAGCTATTCATCTTTTGTAAACTTTAAGACTCAATGGACAAAGGGTTATAGATTCAAAAAAAATTCAAGCGGAGAGGAAGAAAGAACTGAACTAACACGTTTTTTCTCCCCGGCTTATTTGCAAATTGGTGTCGGTTTATATTGGAGAAAAACTAAAGATTTGTGGGTAAATTTTGCCCCTGCTACAGGAAGATTAATTATGGTTAATAGAACATTTACTGAAAATCTCTCTGAAGGTAAACAATACTTTGGTGTAAGTAAAGGTTCTAATAGTAGATTTGAGCTAGGTGCATCTTTGAGATCCTACTTTAAATTTGAACTTATTGAAAATGTTGAAGTATCCAACAGAATTAGCTTGTATTCAGATTACCTTGAAAACCCAGGAAATATTGACTTAGATTACACAATAAACACAACAATGAAAGTCAATAAATACTTAACAACTAATTTAATTTTACAGTTTATTTACGATGACAACTCTATAAAAAGATTGCAGGTTCGTGAAGTTATGGGTATTGGAGTTAATTTAAAAATTTAATTCAAATCAGGATATAGAAAATTATTGTAGGGAAATCTCTGAATATGAATTTTTCTAACCTCACTGTAAAGCTTTATTTTTAACTCATCAATATTTATTTTATTTTGCGCAGATATAAATAAATTTATTTCACCATTTTCTTTAAACTTGTAATTTTCTAATTCTTCCTCATTTAATTTATCTACTTTATTATAAACTAATAAACTGGGTTTTTCTGCACATTTAATTTGTTCCAGAATTTTATTAACTGAATCTATATGATCATCAAAATTAGGATGTGAAACATCAACAATATGTAGAATTAAATCTGACTCAGTTATCTCATTCAATGTGCTTTTAAATGATTCTACTAATTGAGTTGGCAATTTTCTAATGAACCCAACTGTATCTGTAATTAAAAAAGGTAAATTTTCAATTACTATTTTTCTGACAGTAGTATCTAAAGTTGCAAATAGTTTGTCCTCTGCAAAAACATTTGATTTTGATATAATATTCATTAAAGTTGATTTTCCAACATTTGTATAACCAACTAGTGATACTCTTACTAGACTTCCTCTATTTCCTCTCTGAACCGACATTTGTTTGTCTATGTTTTTAAGTTTATTTTTTAATAAACTTATCTTATCTCTAACAATTCTTCTATCAGTTTCTATTTCAGTTTCACCAGGACCCCTCATTCCAATACCTCCTTTTTGTCTCTCAAGGTGAGTCCAAAGTCCTTTTAATCTGGGCATTAAATACTGGTATTGTGCTAGTTCAACTTGATTTTTAGCGTAACTTGTTTTTGCTCTTTGAGCAAAAATATCAAGGATAAGGCCTGTCCTGTCAATAATTTTACATTTCAAAATTCTTTCTAAGTTACCTTGTTGAGTAGGGGATAATTCATCATCAAAAATTACAGAACTTATATCATTTTTTTTATTAAATATCTGTATTTCAGATATTTTTCCAGAACCTATAAATGTTTTTGGGTTAGGACTATCAAGTTTCTGTATAAATCTTTTTTTTACTACTCCCCCAGCTGTTTCTGACAAAAAAGAAAGTTCATCTAAATAATCTTTTACTACAGCTTCATTTTGATCTCTATTGACAACACCAACAATAATAGTGTTTTCATATTCAGTTTTTTTATTCTCAATCAAACTTATTTATTGTTATAATTAAGAGTGAATGATGTGCCATCATACACTAAATATGAATAATGAGAAATCCAGTCGCCTGTATTAAAATACTTTGAATTGTTTCCTAAATCTAATTCAAGTGGTAAATGTCTGTGGCCAAAAATAAAGTAATCATAATGTTTTGTCTTTAATACATTTTTACAATATGTATATAACATTTCTTTATCTTTTGATTCAAAAGGACTATTATTTCCTGAAAGAATTTTATTGTTGTCCGAGAAAAATCTTCCTAATGAAATGCCAATATCAGGGTGAATTAAAGAAAAGAGCTTTCTTAAAATACTAGACCTAAATAAAAATTTTAAAAATTTATATTTTATATCCCCCGGTCCCAAACCATCACCATGGCCAATTAAAAGATTATTATCATCAATCTTAAATTCGCAAGAATTTGTAAAAACTTTAAACCCAATTTCATCTTCTAAATAATTCTTCATCCAACAATCATGATTTCCGACAAAGAAAAAAAGATCAATTCCTGAATCTGAGAGCTCAGCCAATTTTCCAAAAAGACGAGTAAAGCCTTTAGGGACAACAGTTTTGTACTCAAACCAAAAATCAAATAAATCACCCAGAAAAAAAATTGCTTGAGCATCAGATTTTATTTTATCAAGCCAAGAGATAAATATTTTTTCTCTTTTAAGACTTATTTCTCTATTTGGTGATCCAAGATGATTATCTGAACTAAAATAGATTTTTTTTGCAGGATTTAAATTTATAGTTGTCATAATAAACTATATATCTACCTTCTCCCATTTATCATTTGAATCTAATCTAAATGATCCAATGTAAATTTCATCCCACTCATTAGGGCCAATTATGGAAAGAAATAAATTTTGATCGTTTCTTTGATAAAGATGATAAATTTCTCCTTTATCAGGTTTAAAACTAAAACTACAGTTATAAATCAATTTATTCCATTCATAGGACTCCATCAATTTTTTATACTCTTCCTTAATTTCTTCATATCTGGAAGAAAAATACTTATTTGTTTTTGAAAGCTTTTCTTCTTTAAATGATGTTAAGTTTGATGGTTTAATCGCGGGTGCTCCAACATTGGATGCATAAGGCAATGTACTTGGATT
>CACDPE010000003.1 GCA_902554655.1 uncultured Bacteroidota bacterium | reverse complement strand
TCTTCTTGAATTTTTTCAAAAACACCTTGTGAATTATCCCAATTAAAACCAATACTTGATACTTTTTCTTGCACCCTGTAAGCTTTAGAAATTGGAGGCATAGATTTAGGAAAACCTGAAAGTAATCCTTTTTTATTATTTTTTAACTTAATTTTTTCCCAATTAATTTTTACTTGTTCCTCACTAATTTCTTCATTATCTGCATAGACATGCGGATGTCTATCAATTATTTTTTTAATTAAAAAATCAATTACATCATAAAAATCAAAATATTTATTTTCTGATGAAATTTTTGAGTAAAAAACAATATGTAAAAAAAGATCACCTAATTCTTCTTTTATGTTGTCAAAATCTTTTTTTTCAATGGCTTCAATTAACTCAAATGTTTCTTCAATGGTTAACCTTTTTAATGAATCTAAAGTTTGCTTTCTGTCCCAAGGACATTTTTCCCTCAATTCATTCATGATTTCTAATAGATTTGAAACTTTGTTGTCAATATTTTTCATTATTTATTAAAGAGCATTTTATAATTTGAATTTATATTTCCTTTTGAAATTTTAGATAATTTTTTTTCAATTATTTTTCTTTTCAAAGGTGAAATTTTATCAGTAAATAATATTCCTTGAATGTGATCATATTCATGCTGTATTACTCTTGAAAGTATTCCATTAAACATTTTAATATGAAGTTTAAAATTTTGATCATAAAATTTAATTTTAATTGAGTCAGGTCTTTTAACTTCTCCTCTTATTTCAGGTATACTTAAGCAACCCTCGTTGAATGAAGAAATATTCTCTGATTTGTCAATAATTGTAGGGTTTATAAAAACATGTTTTTTAAAATCTTCATTAAGTAAAGTTTCTGATGGATCAATTAATGGACTCGCATCAATTATGAATAGTCGAATTGATAATCCGATTTGAGGTGCTGCAAGACCAACCCCCTCGGCATTATACATAGTATGCCACATATTTTCAATCAAATTGTTTAAATCTGGATAATCTTTGTTTATTTCATCACTTTTTTTTCTTAATGCAGAATGTCCATATGCTACAATTGGAAATATCATTTTCTTTCTAAATATGATTGTAATATCAAAGATGCACTTACTTTATCTAAATTTTCTTTTTTTCTTCTAATTTTTTGTTTGTCAGAGTAATTATTTAGAAAATTTCTTGCAATTTTTGATGTAAAACGCTCATCAATTCGTTCAATTTTTATTTCCGGAAGATGAGTTTTTAATTTTTGTATGAATTCTTTGATATTTTCTTCAATATCAAAGAATTTATTCTTTAGATTTAATGGCAATCCAACAACTAATACTGAAATTTTTTCTTTTTTATTCAGATCTAACAGATAGTTTAATAGATTTTTAGTATCAATTGTTTCGAGTGGTGAAGCAATAATACCTAATGGATCTGAAATTGCTATTCCAGTTCTTTTTAATCCATAGTCAATTCCTAATACTCTTCTCACACTGCTAAATTATAGATTAATTATTACGATTTAAAAAATAAATTCATAGTTAAAAATTATATTTGTAAAAAAATATAAAATGAGAGATATAGTTGAAGCTGCATGGGATAATAGAGAATTACTTGATAATACTAAAACTCAAGAAGCCATTAGGAATGTGATTAGCCTTTTGGATAAAGGTGAATTAAGAGTAGCTGAAAAAATTAATAATCAATGGAAAGTTAATGATTGGGTAAAAAAAGCTGTTATTCTTTTCTTTCCAATTTCTAAAATGGAAAGTATTGAGGTCGGACCTTTTGAATTTCATGATAAAATTCCTCTGAAAAATAATTTTAAAGAAAAAGGAGTTAGAGTTGTTCCTCATGCATTATCAAGATATGGGTCTTTCATTGAAAAAGGTGTTGTTTTAATGCCCTCATATGTGAATATAGGTGCTTATGTAGATTCAGGAACTATGGTTGACACATGGGCTACAGTAGGAAGTTGTGCTCAAATTGGAAAAAACGTTCATTTAAGTGGCGGTGTAGGAATCGGAGGTGTTTTAGAACCAGTTCAAGCTGCTCCAGTTATTATTGAAGATGATGCATTCATAGGATCAAGATGTATAATTGTTGAAGGTGTCAAAATTGAAAATGAGGCAGTTTTAGGTGCAAATGTTGTTTTAACCTCGTCAACAAAAATTATTGATGTTAGTAGCGATAAACCAAAATATATTAAAGGATATATTCCATCAAAATCAGTAGTGATTCCTGGAACTGTTCCAAAAGAATTTGCATCTGGTACATTTAATGTTCCTTGTGCTTTGATTATTGGAAAAAGGAAAGACAGTACCAATAAAAAAACATCACTAAATGATGCTTTAAGAGATTTTAATGTTTCAGTTTAAATTTTTGAATGAATTAAATCAGTGTTTAAAAACTATTAATGATGGCGGGATAATTCTCCATCCAACTGATACAGTATTTGGAATAGGTGGTAATGCAAATGACAATAATGTAACTAGAAAAATAAATCATATAAAAAAAAGAGAATTAAATCAACCACTAATTCATCTTATGAGTGATATTGAAATGGTAAACTGTTATGTAGAAAACATTTCTGAAACTGCAATAGAATTTTTAAGTGATTCTAATCCTACAACTGTAATTTTTTCTAATTCAAAAGATAAAAACACAAATCAAAGCTCCATAGCAGTTAGAATACCATATGATAATTTTTGTCTAAACTTAATTAAAGAGTTAAAACATCCATTATCTTCATCCTCAGCTAACTTGCATGGATTTGAAGTTCCTAATTCCTTGGAAAGGATTGATAAATTAATCAAAGACAATGTTGACTATATAGTTAGGACCTCTAAAATCCTTAATAATAAACCCTCAAGAATTATTAAAATGATTGGGGATAATGAATTTAAGGTCATAAGATAAATGAACTATAAAAAATTCATAAAATCAGATATTTTAGAGACTATCTCAAAAATAGCAAATGAAAACAATTATGAAATTTTTGTAGTTGGAGGTTATGTAAGAGATAGTATTCTTGGAAAAAAAACTAAAAAAGATATTGATATTTTGGTATTAGGAAATGGAATCGAATTTGCTAATCTCATAGCCTTAAATTTAAAAATCAAAATACAAGTTTTTAAAAATTTTGGAACGGCAATGATTAAAACTAAAGGTTTTCAAATTGAATTTGTTGGTGCAAGAAAAGAAAGCTACAGTGAATCTTCGAGGAATCCTAAAATTAAAAAAGGTACTCTTTCTGACGATTTATCAAGAAGAGATTTTACTGTAAATGCGTTAGCTATTAGACTTAATGGAAAAGAAAAAGGACAATTAATTGATAACCACAATGGATTAAAGGATTTAAGTAATCATATTTTAAAAACACCAAAAGATCCAATTAAAACTTTTCATGACGATCCTTTGAGAATGTTAAGGGCAATTAGATTTTCTTCACAATTAAATTTTGAAATTGATAAAAATGACTTTGAATGTATTAAAAATGAATCAAAACGAATAAAAATAATATCCAAGGAAAGAATTAATAATGAATTAAATAAAATATTAATTTCGCCAAAACCCTCTGTTGGATTAAATCTGCTTGATAAGACTGGTTTACTTAAAATATTAATTCCAGAACTTAGTTCCTTGCACGGAATTGAAGAAGTTGATGGAAAAAAACACAAGGATAATTTTTATCATACTTTACAAGTACTTGACAATATTTCTGAAAACACTAATAATATTTGGTTAAGGTGGGTCGCTTTACTTCATGATATAGGAAAACCTAAAACAAAAAGATTTAGTAAGAAAAATGGATGGTCGTTCCATGGACATGAATTTGTTGGTTCAAAAATGGCAAAAAATATATTTAAAAGATTAAAACTTCCTTTGAATGAAACTTTAAAATACGTTAAAAAATTAATTCTTTTAAGTTCAAGACCAATTGTATTATCACTCGATGATACAACAGATTCCGCAGTAAGAAGACTAGTATATGATGCTGGTGATGATATTGATGATTTAATGATATTGTGCGAGGCAGATATTACCACAAAAAATCAATTTTTAAAAGACAAATATTTAAACAACTTTAAAATAGTCAGAGAAAAAATCAAAGTTGTTGAAGAAAGAGATAGAGTGAGAAATTTTCAACCACCAATTACTGGTGAAGAAATTATGAATTATTTTAATATTAAACCATGTAAAGAGATAGGTCAAATTAAAAATTTTATAAAGGAATCAATTCTGAATGGTGATATTGAAAATTCATACAAACAGGCATATAATTTGATGATTGAAAAAGGAAGAGAATTAGGTTTAAAGAATGATTAAAAATTTTAAAACTACTATTTTAATTTCATTTCTATTGGTCTTGCTTGTAATTTTTGCAGGTTCGATGGTTAGAATGACAGGTAGTGGCATGGGTTGTCCAGACTGGCCAAAATGTTTTGGATATTTAATTCCTCCAACAAAAGAAAAAGATGTTTTTTGGAAATCTAATTTCAACTACAAAAAAGGAGTTATGATTTTAAAAAATAAAAAATTTTATTCTGCAAAAAATAGTTTTATAAGTTCTGATAAATTCGTTTTATCAAATTGGTTAGAATATACTAAACATGATTACAACGAATTTAGTGTAATGAATACCTGGTTTGAATTTATAAATAGATTGATTGGAGCAATCGCAGGGATTGCGACTCTAATTATGTTTGTTTTTTCATTGAATTATATTAAACATAAACCAAACATAACTTTTATGTCCTTTTTAGTAGTTCTATCAATGATATTCCAAGCATGGTTGGGAAAACTTGTTGTGGATTCAAATTTAGCACCATATAAAATTACGGTTCACATGTTTATGGCCATTATAATTTTATGCTTAATTATTTTAATTTATAGAAGATCTGATGTTAAATAAAATCAATATTAAATACTTACTGATTTTTTCTATGTCACTTATGTTAATTCAAATATTTATTGGCACCGGGGTTAGAGAGTTTATAGATGAGCAATCTAAACTATATGGTAAATTAGATAAAGATTTGTGGCTTAGTAATCCATCGTTTAATTTTTATTTTCACAGATCATTCTCAATACTAATATTTCTTGTAAATGGATTTTTATTTATCATTTCAAAAAAAATTGATATGTCTATGAAATATATTAATTCTGTTTTGATTTTAATTTTATTGGAAATTATTATAGGAGCAATGATGTATTACTTTGCATTTCCAATCATGACTCAACCAATTCATCTTATGATTGCAATATTAATTTTTGTGATTCAGTTCTATTGGTATCTAAAAATCAATTAGTTCTTAACATCTCATTACTTTCATAATTCCTTAACAAGTAATTAAAAGATGATTCCATTATTTGTCCCATATTAGTGCAATACTTAAAATCATTATCTTTTGTTAGATGGTAAATTTGCTGAGTTAAGTGTTTTACATTATGGTCGGTAGAAATTATATCATTCTTCATTGAATTTATCAATTTTTCAACTCTTTTTTGCGAACCTAAAATTCTTTTAACTATAATTGCTCTTTCTTCTATTTTATATTGGTTAATTGAGTCAGGAATTAACTTTTCTTTAATTAGTTCAACAATTGGTTTATTTTCTTTAAAAAGTTGTGGTCTGTAAACTTTGAAATCTGCCTCATAACTTTGCTGATCAAAATCAATTGCTCTAAGTTTATAAACAACCTGATCAAAATCATGGATTGGAATTATAACATAATTATATGATCGCATGTCACCTAGCAATCTTATCATGCATCTTTCACTAAATTTTACAAATTCTTTTGCAATCTGTGATTTTTCGTTATCGTTACACAAATCAAGTCTGTTTTTAAAAAATTCATCACCAGGTATTCCAGAGATATGCTCTTCAATAAGAGTATTTTTATTTAAAATATAATTTAAATTATGTGGGGAAGTAATATGCTCAAGTTCTAGACCATAAATTCTAGATGAATCAGCTTTTTTAATATAATAATAAGTGAAATTATCGTTTAGATTATTTCTAATTTTTATTCTAAATGGATTAGAATTTCCGAAAGTACAATAGTCAATTCCATCAATAGTTAAAAATTCAGTATTATTATCACTACCATCAGAATACAGAACATTATAAATTTTTTTTAAACTATTTTCAAGCTCCAAACTTTCACTATCATTATAGTAGACCCTTTTCCACAAAGTGTTATTGTCTTCATGATCAAACAACTCTATTGAACCAACATATCTCAATAAATCTTCATAATGAACAGGCAAATATTCAACTCTGTTATAATTAGTTAAATATTGATAAAAAAGATCAGTAATTTTATAAGATGGTTTTTTATTTGATATGTTTACATCTGATCTGTTATTCAAAATATTAATTTAAGATTTTGTATCACGTAATAAAGTTATATAAATTACTTATAAATATTCAAAATTAAATTTTGTTCAAATTTTCTTTAATTTCTAAATATACTCCAGCAGGTGATCAACCTGAAGCAATTAATAAGTTAGTTAATGGAATTAATAAAGATGAAAAATTTCAAACTCTTGAGGGAGTAACTGGTTCTGGAAAAACATTTACTATTGCTAATGTTTTACAAAAAGTTAATAAGCCAACCCTAGTATTAGCTCATAATAAAACTCTGGCTGCTCAATTATATTCCGAACTTAAAGAATATTTTCCAAATAATTTGGTTGAATATTTTGTTTCATACTATGATTATTATCAACCCGAAGCTTTTATCCCTGTCACAAATACATATATTGAAAAAGATTTATCAATTAATGATGAAATTGAAAAATTAAGATTAAGTACAACAACCAGTTTGTTAAGTGGAAGAAGAGACGTAATAGTTGTAGCATCTGTTTCATGTTTATATGGGATAGGAAACCCAATTGAATACAAAAAAAATACTATCAATATAGACCAAAATGTAAAAATTTCGAGAACTGAGCTTCTAAAAAGTTTAGTAAATTCACTATATAGCAGGGCACACATTGATTTTGAACCAGGGACATTCAGAGTTCAAGGTGATATAATAGAAGTTTACTTAAGTTATCGAGATTCAAGAATCAGATTTAATTTTTTTGGTGACGAGATAGAATCAATTGAAGAAATAAATCAAAAAAATAAAAAATTCATTGAATCTGTTTCTATTTTTCCTGCCAACATGTTTGCAACTCAAAATGATGTGTTGTTAAGAGCAATGGATCAAATAAGAATTGATCTTGGAAAACAAGTTGAATATTTTAAAGAAATTGGAAAGCATTTGGAAGCTAAAAGATTAGAGGAGAGGACCTTATTCGATCTTGAGATGATGCAAGAACTAGGATATTGCTCAGGAATTGAAAATTACTCAAGATATATAGATGGAAGAGAGCCAGGAACCAGACCATTTTGTTTAATTGATTATTTTCCAGATGATTTTATAACAGTAATAGATGAGAGTCATGTAACAATACCACAAATAAGAGCGATGTATGGTGGTGATAGAAGTAGAAAAGAAAATTTAGTTGAATATGGTTTTAGACTGCCAGCAGCAATGGATAACAGACCACTAAAATTTGAAGAATTTGAATTCTTACAAAACCAAATAATTTATGTAAGTGCAACACCATCTGACTATGAATTGATTAAATGTGAAGGTATAATAGTTGAGCAAATAATTAGACCTACTGGATTATTAGATCCAGAAATTCAAATAAAAGAAACAAAAAATCAGATTGATGATATTATTAATGAATTACAAGAAAGAATTAATAAAAAAGAAAGAATTTTAATTACAACACTAACAAAAAAAATGTCCGAAGAATTAGTTAAATATCTTTTAAAAGTAGATATTAATTCAAGATATATTCACAGCGATATTGATACAATTGAAAGAATTGAAATACTTAACGAATTAAGATCAGGAAAATTTGATGTACTTGTTGGTGTTAATTTACTAAGAGAAGGATTAGATCTTCCTGAGGTTTCTTTAGTGATTATTTTGGATGCTGACAAGGAAGGTTTTTTAAGAAGTAAAAAATCATTAATTCAAACAATAGGAAGAGCTGCTAGAAATATTAATGGAAAAGCAATAATGTATGCAGATAAGATTACTAAAAGCATGCAAGAAACAATTGATCTAACAAAAAAAAGAAGAGCAAAACAAGAATTATTTAACCTACAAAATAAAATAACACCTAAGCAAATAATCAAAAATTTAAAAGATACATTTGAAAAAGAAAAAATAACAGAAAATAAATCAAAAATTAAAATTGATGATAACTCAAAAGTTAATTTAAATATAACTAAAGCAGAAAAAGAAAAATTAATAAGAGAATTAAGAAAACAAATGGAAAATGCTGCTAAAGAACTTAATTTTTTAGAGGCTGCGAGATTAAGAGATTTAATCGATATTTATAAAAAAAGCGGATAAATTATCCGCTTTTTATTTATTTTATTTGAATTGATTTAATTTTACTTTGTTTAAATTCTTTAATTTTTGGGAGAAATATTTTTAAAATTCCACTTTCATATATTGAATTAATTTTTTCAATATTAACTTCTTCAGGAATTGAGAAATTTTTTTCAAACTGAGAATAATTAAATTGTCTTTCATAAAATTTATTTTCAAGTTTATTATTTTCTGAAGAAAGCTTGGATACTTTTAAGTTATTTTCTTCAACTTCGATTGAAAAGTCTTTCTTGTTAAAACCAGGAACTGATAATTCAATTAAAAATTCTTTATCATTTTCAATAATGTTGTAAGGTGGAATATCATTGTAAATATTCGATCCAAATAAATTATTAATAATATCTTCAAAAAAGACAGATTTAGTGTTATGTATTATTGTATTCATAATTATTATTTTTATTAAACATTTAAAACATATGTACTAAAAATGGGCCAAAGATCTATTTATGACATTATGACATTAAATTAGGAAAAAATAGTGTCATTTTGACACTTAGGCGAGAACTTCTTTTATTTTTTGAGCAACTTCACTGAATTCAACAGCGCTATAAATTTTTAGACCTGCATTGTCAATTATTACTTTTGCTTGCTCTGCATTAGTTCCTTGCAATCTCACAATTATTGGAACTTTAATTTTATCACCCATATTTTTGTAAGCATCAACAATACCATTCGCAACTCTATCACACCTAACTATTCCACCAAAAATATTTACTAATACCGCCTTTACTTTTGGATCCCTAAGAATCAAATTAAAAGCTACTTCTACTCTTTTTGCATCAGCTGTACCTCCAACATCAAGAAAATTAGCAGGTTCTCCTCCAGATTGTTTAATTAAGTCCATTGTAGCCATTGCAAGACCAGCACCATTTACCATACAACCTATGTTTCCATCTAAATCAACATAATTTAAACCAACTTCCTTTGCTTCAGTTTCAACAGGGTTTTCCTCACTTAAATCTCTTAAAGCTTCGTAATTTTTATGACGAACCAAGGAATTATCATCTAAAACCATTTTTGCATCCACAGCTAAAATCTTATTATCTGAAGTTTTTAAAACAGGGTTAATTTCAAGCAAAGAAGCATCAGACTTAATGAATGCATTATATAATTTTGAGACAAATGATAGCATATTTTTAAAGGCTTGACCAGTTAAACCTAAATTAAAAGCAATAGTTCTTAATTGATTAGGCATTAAACCTAATAGAGGATCAATTTCTTCATAAAAGATTAAATCAGGTGTTTCTTCAGCAACTTTTTCTATATCCATACCACCTTGTCTAGAATACATTATCATGTACTTTGAAGTATTTCTATTTAGAAGAACAGAAAAGTAATATTCTTCAGGATCAGATTCGCCCGGATAATAAACATCTTCAGCGATTAAAATTTTCTGAACAAGTTTTCCTTCTTTTGGTGTTTGAGGAGTTTTTAACATCATACCCAAAATATCGGATGAAAAATTCTTTAATTCATCAATACTTTTAGCAACTTTCACTCCACCGCCTTTACCTCTACCTCCAGCATGAATTTGAGCTTTTACAACAAACCATTCAGTTCCGGTTTCATGATTTAAAGATTTTGCAACATCTTCAACTTCATTAATTTTATCAGTAACCATACCTCGTTGAATTGGTACATCAAAATTTGACAATATTGTTTTAGCTTGGTATTCGTGGAGATTCATAATTGGACCTAAAATTACTAAATCTAATCTGTTTAACCTTTTAATCAAATTAGTTTTTTGTTTTATTTATAACTAATTCATTTTAATTTATTAAAAAACAGTTTTTTAAAGTCAATATTTACATAAAATTTTAGTTTTGCAGAAATGAAAAATGAAATACTTTTAGATGCTGTTCGTCAATACGGGAGCCCTCTTTATGTTTACAATTCAAATAAAATTAAATCTCAGTTTATTAAGTTAACAGAATCCTTTAAAAATGTTAAAAAACTTCAAATTAATTATGCTGTAAAGGCTTCTTCTAATATTTCAATCTTAAAATATCTAATTAATATGGGGGCTGGAATTGATGCTGTTTCTATCCAAGAAGTTAAACTAGCTATCAAAGCTGGAGTTGAACCAAATAAGATAATTTATACACCTAACGGTGTTTCACTAGATGAAATTGAGAAAGTTGCAAAGATTGGAGCAAAAATAAATATCGACAACTTAGCAGTATTGGAAGAGTTTGGTAATAAACACAAAAAAATTCCTGTGTGTATCAGAATAAACCCGCATATAATGGCAGGAGGAAATTCTAAAATTTCTGTTGGACATATTGACTCTAAATTTGGTATTAGCATACATCAAGCTCCTCACATTGAAAGAATTGTAGAAAATACTGGACTTATAATAAATGGAGTTCACATGCACACAGGTAGTGATATTTTAGATATAGATGTTTTTTTAAATGCATCCGAAATTTTATTTAGGATTGCTGAAAAATTTAAAAACTTAGACTTTATAGATTTTGGAAGTGGATTTAAAGTACCATACAAGCCAGGGGATTCAGAAACAAACATTGAAGAGCTAGGTAGAAAACTAACTAAAAGATTTAATACATTTTGTGAAAATTATGGAAAAGATCTTACATTGATGTTTGAACCCGGTAAGTTCTTAGTTAGTGAGGCAGGTAAATTCCTTTGTAAAGTGAATTCAATAAAACAAACAACTTCTACAGTGTTTGCACAAATTGATAGTGGATTCAATCATTTAATTAGACCCATGATGTATGGAGCTAATCATTTCATCGAAAATATTTCAAATCCAAATGATATAGAAAGGTATTACAGTGTTGTTGGCTACATATGTGAAACAGATACATTTGCAAATAATAGAAAAATCTCCTCAATCAGTCCAGGTGATATTTTAAGCTTTAGTAATGCCGGTGCATATTGTTTTTCGATGAGCAGTAATTACAACTCAAGATATAGACCTGCAGAGGTATTATATATAGAAAATGAATTAAAAATTATAAGAAAAAGAGAAGTTTTTGAAGATTTAATTAAAAATCAAGTAGAAATTAATCTATAATACCTGAGGAAATTAAATTATCACCTTTATAAATTGCAACAAATTGACCTTTGGCTATTGACTTCTGTTTCTTGTCAAAACTTATTAAATAATATTTTTCCATTAATTTAACATCAATCTTTTGTAAAGGCTGTCTATATCTAATTCTAGCTGATAAACTTTGAGAATTAGATAAATTTAATTTACCAACTACATGATGCATTTTTGTTTTTTTTACTCTTAATGAGAATCTGTAAAGACCTGGATGATTTTCTCCTTCTCCAACGTAAATTATATTTTTGTTGGTATCTGTAGCAAGAACAAATAAAGGATCTTTCATACCACCTATTGACAATCCTTTTCTCTGTCCAACAGTAAAGTAATGTGCTCCAGAATGTTCACCAATAACTTTTCCCATATAAGGTTCATATAAATAACCATTTGAATCATCATTATCATATTCTTTATTTTTAAAGTTATCATATAAATTCAAATCTCTTGGTATCAAAACAACATTACCCTTCTTTTTTGAAAGTTTCTGTTGTAAAAAATCTGGTAATTTTACCTTACCAACAAAACATAAACCCTGAGAATCTTTTTTATCAGCAGTTATCAATTCATTATCTTTAGCTATTGATCTTACCTCATCTTTTTTCAAAGAACCTATTGGAAAAAGAGTTTTACTTAACTGAAACTGATTCAATTGACATAAAAAATACGACTGATCCTTAACTTTATCTATTCCAGATTTTAGATAATAAACTTTGTTTCCATCCATTTCCTTAGATTCAACTTGAGCATAGTGACCAGTTGCAATAAAATCTGCATTTAATTTTAATGCAGTATTAAGAAAAATATCAAACTTTATTTCCCTATTACATAGGATATCAGGGTTAGGTGTTCTACCCTCTTCATATTCATTAAACATGTAATCAACAATCTTATCTTTATATTCATTACTTAAATCAATTACTTGAAAGGGTATATTAAGTTTTTCAGCTACTAACATTGCGTCATAACTATCCTCTAACCATGGGCATTCAGCAGAAATAGTTACACTTTCATCATGCCAGTTTTTCATAAATATAGCTAACACATCATAACCTTGTTTTTTTAATAAAAATGCAGCTACACTTGAGTCAACTCCACCTGACATTGCAACTACAACTCTTGTAGAAGAAGTAGCCATAATTATTTTTTTCTTTTGAGTTTCTGTTTCTTTTCAGCCTCTTCCATCATTTCTTGCATCTTTCTCAATCTTCTTTGGAAACGATTTTCAGATGAAGGTTGCTTCTTTTTTTCTTCAATTGTAGCTAAGATTTTTTTCTCATCAAGAATAAAATTCTTGATAGTAAGCATAATAATTATTGTAAGAATATTAGAAATTGTATAATATAAAGACAATCCACTAGCAAAATTATTAAAGAAAATAAGGAGAGTGAATGGAATAACATACATGATAAATTTCATATTAGGCATGCCAGGTTGAGATGGTTGCATTTGTTGACTCCCTGACATTTTAGTGTAGAAAAACATAGCAACAGCAGCTGTTATAGGGAACAAACTAACGTGGTCTCCATAAAATGGAATATAAAAGGGTAATTCTGCAATAACATCATAAGAACTTAAATCATCTGCCCACAGAAAAGATTCACCTCTTAAAGCAAAAGCTACTGGGAAAAAACAAAATAGAGCATAAAAAACAGGTAATTGAATTAATGCAGGTAAACATCCTGCAAGAGGATTTGCTCCAGCCTGATTGTATATTTTCATAGTTTCCTGATTCCTTTTCATTGGATCATCCTTGTATTTTTCAGAAACTGCAGAAATTTCAGGTTTTAATATTCTCATTTTAGCTTGACCTAAATACATTTTATACTGTACTGGTGACATAACCAACCTAGTTAAAATAACCATAATAATAATTGCAATACCAGCAGAAAAAAATGAGCTCAAATAGTAATATAGTGGAAAGAAAATATTTTCATTTATCCACCCAAAAATACCCCAACCAAACCATATAGAATCAGAAATACCCTCATATGACTCATTTAAAACATAATAATCATTTGGCCCTATATACAACTTAAGTGACTCATTAATCTGATTTCTTGAATCATTTATTAATGGAACTTGGGTTTCAAATAACTTTAAATATTTAATATCATCATCATCGCTATCAATGTTGACAGAATTGAATTTAATATTCTTTTTTACATCATTAAAAATAACAAAAGAATTAAAAAAATGCTGACTATAAGAAATCCATTTTGCATTACCAGTTTCGGAGTCATCACTATATGCACTTAAATCCTCAATATCATCATCATTTTTGTAATTTAAGTATGTGTACCTATTTTCATAAGTTGGACTTCTTGAATTCCTAAATGATTTAAGATTCCAATTTAATTTAGCATCATTAACATTTAGGTTGTTTGAACTAACGTTAAAATCAAATAGATAACCTTTAGATGGTAAAAAATAAACAAATTCGACACTGCTAGTATCGTCAAGCATATGAACTAGTCTTAGTTCAGTACCAGATTCATTATTAGTTAACGAATGTTGGAACATGAGAGTTGAGGTATCAAAAGATTTTTGACTAGACGTAATATATAGGCTCTGATTATTATCATAAATTTTTAAAGGATTCTCATCTTGATCATTATATTTTTTTAGGGTAGACTCTATTATCCCCCCACCCTTATTACTTATTTTTAAAACAATGTCCTCATTCTGAAGTGTAAATACCTCTTCTTGAATTATTTGAGTATCATTATCATTTAAAACCAATGAATTATTATTTAATTCAGCAGTAACAGCGCTAGAAGATTCGATCTGATTTTCTGAATTATTTTCATTGATGTTTTCCACTGGTTGTGGAGACATATTAAAAACATAAAAAGCGCAAGCTATTAATAACAAAAAACCAACAATTTGATAAGGGTCAATTCTACTTTTTTCCATTATTTATTTTTGTGACTTAGGGATGCTTTTACAAATGATACAAAAACTGGATGTGGCTCTTCAACCGTGCTTCTATACTCAGGATGAAATTGAACACCAAAAAACCAAGGATGATCAGATAGCTCAATTATCTCAACTAAGCCAGTATCAGGATTTTTTCCAGAGAAAACCATTCCATTTTGAGAAAGTTCTTTCATAAATTCAAAATTTAATTCATATCTATGTCTATGTCTCTCGTTAATTTCATTGGTTGAATAGATTTTGTAAGCTAATGAGTTATCTTCTAAAATACATTTCCAAGATCCTAGTCTCATAGTGCCTCCTTTTTCCTTAATGTTTTTTTGACTTTCCATCATAGAAATTACTGGGTATTTACAATTCATATCCATCTCAGTAGAATTTGCTTTATTAAAACCTAAAACATTTCTTGCAAATTCAATAACTGCCATCTGCATTCCCAAACAAATTCCTAAAAAAGGAATATTTTTTTCTCTTGCAATTCTAATTGCTTCGATTTTACCTTCAACACCTCTTTCTCCAAAACCAGGGGCAACCAAAATACCATTTAGGTTTTTAAAAATTTGATCAGAAGATTTTATATTAATTTCTTCCGAATGAATAGGGATAACATTAACTTTTACATCGTTAGAAGCACCAGCATGGACAAAGGACTCTAAAATTGATTTGTATGAATCTTGTAATTCAACGTATTTACCTATTAAACCAATACTAACTTCATTTGATGGGTTTTTTATTTTTTTAACGAATGCATTCCAGTTATCAAGCTTTGATGATTTAATATTATTTAAATTTAATTTCTTTAAAACAACATCATCTAACTTTTCATTTTGCATTAAAATAGGCACCTCATATATAGTAGAGGCATCGATGGACTCTATAACTGATTCAATTTCAACATTACAAAAAAGAGCAATCTTTTTCCTTAAATCATCATTTAAGCTATGTTCAGTTCTACACACAATAATATCGGCATTTACACCAGATTCCATTAATTTTTTAACGGAATGTTGTGTTGGTTTAGTTTTTAATTCACCAGCTGCTGACAAATATGGTAATAATGTTAAATGAATGACTAAACTATTGCCCATACCAACCTCCCATCTAAATTGTCTTACAGCTTCAATAAAGGGATATGATTCAATATCACCAACAGTTCCTCCAAGTTCAGTAATTATAACATCATAACTCTTTTCCTCTTGAATTAATTTAATTCTTCTTTTAATTTCGTTAGTGATGTGAGGAATTACTTGTACTGTCTTTCCTAAAAAATCACCTTTACGCTCTTTATTTATAACTGTTTGGTAAATCTGACCGGTAGTGGTATTATTAGATTCACTAGTTCTAATATTTAAAAACCTTTCATAGTGACCTAAATCTAAATCTGTTTCTGTACCATCCTCTGTTACGTAGCATTCTCCATGTTCATATGGATTCAAAGTTCCTGGATCGATATTAATGTATGGATCAAATTTTTGAATTGTAACATTTAAACCTCTTGATTGTAATAATTTTGCAAGAGAAGCAGAAATAATACCCTTACCAAGTGATGAGCTTACACCGCCAGTTACAAAAATATATTTAGGAAGAATTTTAGATTTCATCAATAATTTTTCAAAAATACAAAACTATTGTTCATTATTGGGTTCTTGAATTTCCAAAATTTCCAGATCTCTGTGTCTCAAAATAAAAAATGATTGATTTCTGTAGAAACTATCTTTAAAAGTATAATCAAACTTATTTTGAAAATAAGTTGTTTTACCATATTGCAAAGAATTTTCAAATTTTTTAAATACCGCTATTCTTAAGATTAAGTCATAAGTGAGATCTCTAGCTTTAATTGAAATTCTATCTGGCTCATTTCCATATATTTCAATGTAGTTCTCATAAAAATTGTTGTACTCAAAACTCATTGAAGGTTTTGAATTTGATGGATAAATAAAATTTAAATTACCAAGTTTTTCAAGACTAATATTTGAATTTTCATAGTTTTCAGAACTCACAGTTGAAAATAATCTAATTTTTCTATCGTTATTATTTTGAGAATTTAGAAGAGAAGTTACACTAGATATAACATTTGTTTTCGATGTTTCTAAAAAAACCCAATTTTGTTTATTAAACCCCATCAAAGAGTCAGTTATCTCAGGATCAACAAAAAGATTTTCATTATCAATATCAACAACTTCTGCATTAGGAAATCTACTTATAAGTTTTGATTTTGAACTTATATTTTCTGAGTCAGAAATAATTATAGCACATTGATCTTCCATTAGATTAATTTCACTGTCAATAATATCAAAAACACGGGAGGATTTTAACGAATTATTAGTTGTTGTAATAATTACATTATCTTTAGTAGCTATTCCCTCTTCGACGAGAGGAGACACTATTAGTGAGCTATTATCAGAATTGAATTTATTAAAGTTTCTTGAAATAAAAGGGCCTATAATCAAATCAAACTTATTTAAATCTAGGCTTTTTAATTGATCAATTTTATTTAAATCATTCTCTGTATCATAAACACTCAAGCTGACATTAATACCTAAATCCTTCAACTCTTGAATTGCATAAGTAACACCATTATAAAAATTAATTGAAATAGTTGTCAAGTTTACTTCTCCTAGAGTCTTTTTTGTATCTTCTACTGAATCTAACACTACAGTATTTAATTTAAAAGGGGCAAGAAAAGCTAATTCAAAATCAATTTTCTTAAATTTTTCTTTTGTTAAATCATTTAATTTTAAATCAGATAGGAGTACTGAGTCTTTTTTTATTGAATCAACTATGATATTAATTTTATCTTTAGCTACATTTTTTTTCTTTAAAGGAATAGCGATTATAGATCTTCTTTTTAATTTATCAATTTGAATTCCTGGATTAGCTTTTATTATTTCATCGGTTGATAATCCATATTTTTTTGACAAACTAAAAATAGTTTCTTTTTTTTTAACAGTATGGTTAATTATTGAATCATAGTTTGAGAGAAAATCATATGTTTTTTCCTGTGAATTAAGACTTATTGAAAATAGTAATGTTATAAAAAATATTTTTTTCATTATTCCCATTCAATTGTTGCAGGAGGTTTTGAACTAATATCATATACAACCCTATTAATACCTTTCACATTGTTAATGATCTTGTTTGAAACATCTTGTAAAAACTCATATGGTAAGTTGACCCAATCAGCTGTCATACCATCTGTTGACGTGACAGCTCTTAAAACAACACAATTTTCATATGTTCTTTCATCACCCATGACCCCAACAGATTTAATTGGAAGTAAAATAACACCAGCTTGCCAAATTTTATCGTAAAGATTATTAGAAATCAATTCAGTAATAAAAATCTCATCCGCATCCTGAAGAATTTTAACTTTTTCTTCATTAATATCCCCAAGAATTCTAATAGCTAAGCCTGGACCAGGAAAAGGATGTCTTTTTAATATATTATCACTAATTTTTAACTCTTTTCCTACTCTTCTAACTTCATCTTTAAATAACATTTTTAAAGGTTCTATAACTTTTAATTTCATGTAGTCAGGTAAACCACCAACATTATGATGTGATTTAATTGTAGCTGAAGGACCTTTAACAGAAATTGACTCAATAACATCAGGATAAATTGTCCCTTGACCAAGCCACTTTACATTGTTAATTTTTTTTGATTCTTCATCAAAAACATCAACAAAAACTTTTCCAATTACTTTTCTCTTTTTTTCAGGGTCATCAATATTTTTTAGGGCTGAATAAAATTTATCTTTCGCATCTACCCCCTTCACGTTTAAGCCCATACCTTCATATTGCTTTAAAACAGAATCAAATTCATTTTTTCGCAGTAGACCATTATCAATAAAAACACAGTACAAATTATTTCCAATAGCTTTGTTTAGTAATACGGCTGCAACTGATGAGTCTACCCCACCAGATAAACCTAGAACAACACTTTCATCTCCGATTATATTTTTGAGCTCATGTATTGTTTTGTCAACAAATGAACTAGCGGTCCAATTAGGTTTAATATTAGCTATATCAACCAAAAAATTTTTTAATAATGTCTTTCCGTCAGAACTGTGATACACTTCAGGATGAAATTGAATTCCAAAAGTATTTTCATCTATAAATTGAAATGCTGCATTTTCAACATCTTTGGTACTTGCTATTCTCTTTGTGGAAAGCGGTAACTTAAAAATTGTATCCGCATGACTCATCCAAACCTGAGAAGAGTTTTGAATATTAGAGAAGAGATTATTTGTATTATCAATAGACTGAAGATTAGCTCTACCATATTCTCTAGTCTTTGATGCTTTTACCACACCCCCACTGTTATGAGCTAGTAACTGAGCACCATAACAGATTCCGAGAATAGGTAAAACTCCTCTTATGTTATCGATATTAATTTTCAATGAATCTTCAGACCTAACTGAGTATGGAGATCCTGATAGAATTAGTGCTTTATAATCACTGATCTTATAGTTATTGTTGTTAAACGGAAATATTTCACAATATATGTTGAGTTCCCTAACTCTCCTAGCAATAAGTTGCGTATACTGGGATCCGAAATCAAGAATTAGAACCTTTTCTTGCATTTTCAAAAATACATCATTAAAAATGATAAATAAAATTAAATTTCACAGACTTGCAATCTTGAGTCAAATGGTTCAATAATACTAAATATAAAATCAATAAATTCATGGCCGTATACAGCGTAAAAATGAGAAAAATTTAGAAATCTTTCTTGTGGAGTACCATTAACGAATATCTTTTCAAAAATTTTATCAATAGATTTCAATTTTTGTGAGTTTTTTAATTTGATAGCTTTAATCACTTTCTTTTCTAAAGAATTAAAATCTTTTTCATGTCTTGTTTTTAAAGCTTCCAAAACTGAAGCTAATGAATTATCTATTGAAGAAAGTTCTTTTTTTAATTCATCAATATTTTTAGTATAACTATGTAATATATTTTTTACGCTAAAATTATATTCATCGCTTGATTTAAGAAACTTTCTAATAAGTTGATCCTTTTTTAAAAAAAAGTCTTGAATTTTTAAATTCAAATTATCTATTTTCTCAAAATCTCTTTTATTAATTAATAACAATGATTTTCTTACAACAAGAATTGGAAAGGGTAATGAGTAAAATTTGAATAAATCATTTAATTCAAGCCAATATGATATTTCGGAACCACCTCCAACATATGCTAAATTTGGAAGTATAGATTCTTGATACAAAGGTCTCAAAATAACGTTCGGTGAGATACTGTTAGGGTTGGATTCAATATGATTAATAAATTCATCCTTTTTAAATGTTATGTTTTTACCGATTAATACATACTCATTTTCTTTAAATTCAATTCTATACCTTTTTGATTTTGATAAATAAAATAAATTTAAAATTCTAGGATTGACCTGAATTTTAACTTTTTTATCATAAGAATTTTTAATTTTTTTAATTGTATTATTTACAATTTTATGTGTAGAGAAATTTTTCAACTCATCTAATGCTATTTCTTTAAAACTTAGCTTTAGTCTGTGATCATCTGGATCGAGAACTAAAATATTATAATCCTTAAATAATTCATAAACTAATGATCTTGTTGCATCAGAGAAATTTTTTTCTTTTTTATATGATTTATTAAAAAGATCTAACAAAGCTTTTTCATTGGGTTTACCTTTAAATAAAATTTTTAATTCCTTATAAATTGAAGACATTTGCAAAGTTTTAATTTTTCCTGTGCAAAAGTTTTTATAGTTGTAGTCATATAAAAATGTTTTTTCATATAAATTAAAACTTCTTATTTCTTCAAAATCATGATCTTCTGATGCCATCCAAAAAATAGGAATAAAATTATATTTACTGTAATTATCTTTTAGTTCATCACAAATCTTTATTACTTGAATTATCTTGTAAATAAAAAATAATGGCCCAGTAAAAAGGGAAAGTTGATGGCCAGTAGTTACTGTATAGCTATTCTTTTTTAGTAATGAATCAATCTCATTATATGCATTAATATGCTGAAAATTTTTATTTTGATCTTTAAGAACTTCTACCAAAATTTTTCTTTTTTCATCAGAAAAATTACGTTTATCAAAAATTTGATTCTTAAAATTTTCAATTTTAAAAGATCTTCCATAAAATTTTTTAAGTTTTTTGTGTTGGACATAATCATAGGTGATATCTGGTAAATGACCAGAAGTATTTATTTCAACTGAGATATTTCTTTTCATACAATTTCAGCAATTAAATCATATTCTGTTGAATCATTGACTTTTACATCATAAAATTCACCTATCCTTAAGTGTCCAGATTGAGATTTTATCAAAACATTGTTATCAACATCAGGTGAGTCAAACTCAGTTCTACCAATATAATATCCATCTTCGAATCTGTCAATTATACACTTAATTATTTTACCTATCTTTTCTTTATTAAGGCTACTTGAAATTTCTGATTGGATTTTCATAATAGTATTTTGCCTTAACTTTTTATTTTCATCTGAAACATCATCCTCAAGACTGTAAGCATGTGTATTTTCTTCGTGACTATAAGTAAAACAACCTAATCTATCAAACTTGGTTTGCTTTACCCATTCACATAACTCCTCAAAATCTTCTGTTTTTTCTCCTGGGTATCCAACAATCAAAGTTGTTCTAAGGGCAATACCTGGAATTTTTTTTCTAATTTTTGTTATTAAATTATTTATTTTATTTTTTCCAGCTCCTCTTCGCATTGATTTTAAAATCTTATCTGAAATATGTTGAAGAGGAATATCTAAATAATTACAAATTTTTTTCTCACTTTTTATAACATCAATAATTTCATCAGGGAAACCTGAAGGATAGGCATAATGCAATCTAATCCATTCAATACCTTCTACTCTACACAATTTTTTAAGTAGTTTAGAAAGAGCTCTTTCTTTGTAAATATCAATCCCGTAATAAGTTAATTCCTGAGCAATTAGAATCAACTCTTTAATACCTTGCGACGCCATTTGTTTTGCTTCTTGTATAATTTCATCTATTGGTCTAGACATATGCTTCCCTCTCATTAATGGAATTGCACAAAATGAACATTTTCTATTACATCCCTCTGAAATTTTTAGATATGCATAATTTTTTGGGGTTGAAAGAAATCTTTCACCTAGTAATTCTTTTTTATAGTCAGCCCTTAAATATTTTAATAAATGAGGTAAGTCTGAAGTTCCAAAAAAATGATCAACATCGGGAATTTCTTTTATTAAGTCATCTTTATATCTTTCACTTAAACATCCAGTTACATACAATCGATCAATCTTACCTTTCTTTTTTAATTCAGAATAGTGTAAGATAGTATCAATAGACTCTTGTTTTGCATTATCAATAAAACCACAGGTATTAATGACAATTATATTTCCATCTTCTTCATGAACAACATTTTTGTTATTTGCCTTAAGTTGAGAAATAAGTATTTCAGAATCATATAAATTTTTTGAACAACCTAATGTAACTACATTGATTTTGTTTTTTTTTGAAGATCTTGCTCTCATAAAATTTTATTTTGAAAGAAGGATTCAACAAAATCTTTCTTATCAAATAATTCTAAATCTTCAATTGATTCGCCAGTTCCAATAAATTTTATTGGAATACTTAATTGATCTGAAATTCCAATTACCACTCCACCTTTTGCTGTACCATCTAATTTTGTGACGATCATAGATGTTACTTTAGTAGCTTCAGAAAATTGTTTTGCTTGTTCATAAGCATTTTGACCTGTAGAACCATCTAAAACTAATAAAATTTCGTGAGGTGCGTTAATATTGAGTTTTTGTAAAACTCGACTAATCTTAGACAATTCATTCATCAGATTAATCTTATTATGTAATCTACCTGCAGTATCTATTATTACAACATCTTTATTTTTTTTTATTGCAGAATTCAATGTATCATAAGAAACTGAAGCTGGATCACTACCCATTTGTTGTTTTACTATCTCAACTCCAGCACGAGCTGCCCATTCTTCCAATTGCTCTATAGCTGCAGCTCTAAAAGTATCAGCTGCTCCAATCATTACAGACAATCCCTGGGATTTGAAAAAAGCAGCAAGTTTACCAATAGATGTTGTTTTTCCTACACCATTAACACCAACAACTAAAATTACATATGGCTTATCATCAATATCAAAATCATCATTTTTTTCATCAAAAATGATATTTCCAATTTCTTCTTTTAAAATTAAATCTAACTCTTGAGGATTAGTGTATTTTTCCTTTGCAACTCTTGATTCGATAGCATCAATTATTTTTATTGTAGTTTTTACTCCAACATCAGAAGTAATAAGAATTTCTTCCAATTCATCTAAAACTTCTACATCAACCTTTGTTTTACCTACTACAGCTTTCTTAATTTTATCAAAAAAGGAATTACTTGTTTTTTCTAAACTTTTATCTAAACTTTTTTTATTGGTTTTTTTCAACAACCTCTTAAAAAAACCTTCCTTTTTTTCAGGCTTTGGTTCAGGTTCAGGCTCTGGTTCAGGCTCTGGTTCAGGCTCTGGTTCAGGTTCTGGTTCAGGCTCTGGTTCTGGTTTTGATCTAGTCTGTTTTACTTCTTCCTTAACTGAATCTTTTTGTATACTTTCTTCATCTTTTTCATCTTTTAAGTCATCTATCTCATTTTTATCTGAGTCTTTAGCTGGTTTCTTTCCAAACGAAAAGAGCCTTTTAAAAAAATTCATATATGAAAGTTAGCTATAAAATTTTAAAATAAATGAAATTAAATCTTTTAAGGAATTAAAGATTTACTTTTTAGACAACCAATCATTTACCTGGTCAGAAGACATAATTGCTTCAGAAAAGGTATAAGCACCTGACTTTGGGCTTTTTACCATTTTTATAGCTTTAGTAAGCTTTTTTGAAGAAGTTTGTAATGTAGCAACAGTTTTTTTAGCCATTATTTTATCTCTTTATGTATTGTATACTTTTTTAATATAGGATTGAATTTTTTTAATTCTAACCTCTCAGGTGAATTCTTCTTATTCTTAGTTGAAATATATCTAGAGGTTCCTGGCTTACCAGAATCTTTGTGTTCTGTACATTCCAAAATAACTTGAACTCTATTTCCTTTTTTAGCCATTATATTAAAGTTTAATACCTTTTTCTTTTGCTTCTTTCAAAACAGCACTTATGCCTTTTTTGTTAATTGTCTTTAAAACAGAGGTAGAAACTTTAAGTTTAATCCACTTATCCTCTTCAGGAATATAAAATCTTTTAGAAACAATATTGGCGTTAAACCTTCTTTTCGTTTTGTTTATAGCTTTAGAAACATTATTTCCAAACTGAACTTTCTTTCCTGATATTTGACAAATTTTTGACATAATATATTGCCTTTAGGCATGCAAATAAACAACTTTTTTATAGTATTGACAAATTTATTTTATTAGATTTTCTAATAGAAGTTTATGTGATTTTTCTACAATAATTTCAATTATTTCTTCTCTGGACCCGTTTAAAGACAATTGCTCTGTAATTATCTTTTGAGGCGTTGCAATTGAAATAAATATTTGACCAACCTTTGAAAAATGATCATTGGTTGAAGGACCTGCATTACCAGTTGTAGAAATGCAATAATCAGTATTCAATATTTTTTTGCCAGATTTTACCATCTCATATGAAATTTCCTTACTGACAGGTGAAAATTTATATATCAAATCTTTGTCAATTTGAAGAATATTTATTTTTGATTCTATCGAATAGGTAACTAAAGAGCCTTTAAAAAATTTTGATGCTCCAGCTTTTTTAATTATTGAATTAGATAATTTCCCGCCTGTTACACTCTCAACAGTCGAAAGTGAAAGGTTGTTGATCAAAAAAAAATCAAAAATCTTATCTAAAATCATTTTATTTTAATTGAAAAAACTTTCTTTTCTTCCAAAAAACCATCTAAAACATCTCCTATATTAACTTTTCCAACACCTTCAGGTGTGCCAGTGAATAAAATATCACCGATTTTTAATGTAAAGTAATTAGATACTTCTGAAATTAATTCATCTACTTTCCAAATCATATTAGAACTATTACTTGTTTGTACTATTTCATTATTAACTTTTAAACAAAAGTTAATATTATTAATGTCATGAAAATCATTGATATCTAGCCAATCACCAATAACAGCAGAATTATCATAAGCCTTAGCTTTTTCCCATGGTTGGCCAGATTGTTTAAGTTTTTTTTGTAAATCTCTAGCTGTAAAATCTATTCCTAAAGAAATTTGATTATAGTATTTATTGGAAAACTTAGGGTCTATATGTTTACCAACTTTACTAAACTTCAAAATTATTTCAACTTCGTAGTGAATTTCTTTAGAGAATTCAGGGATAAAAAAAGGTTGATTTTTTTGTATTATGCTTGAGTCAGGTTTTAAGAAAATAACAGGGGATTTACTTCTGCTAGAATTTAATTCTTCAATATGCTTCAAATAATTTTGACCAATACAAATGATTTTCATGATAATTTATTATTAATCTTACTTAATCTAATTTTATTTAACACTTTCTTTGTATATCTTGGAAAATCTGCATTCAATATCCAACTAAAATATCCTGGATCAGTTTCAATAATTTCATTAACCTCTTTGCCTTTGTACTTTCCAAACGAGAAAGTTGGTTTTAAGTCAGAATTTAAATGAATAAATCCTGCTAAATCAACAAATTTTTTTTGAGTGGAAAATTTAGATAAAAAATCAACGTTATCTTCAAGGTCTTCGTACTTATCTAATTGGGCTAATAAAACCTCAAATGTGGCTCTAGTATCCGACATTGATGAATGAGCATTATCATGAGTTTTATTACAATAAAATTTATATGCAGCAGACAAAGTTCTTTTCTCTTTTTTATGAAAGATATTTTGCACATCAATCAATTTTATTTTTGATATATCCAAATCCTTTTCAACTCTAAGAAATTCTTCAGCTAACATAGGAACGTCAAATTTATTTGAATTAAAACCTGCTAAATCACAATCTTTGATAAAAGAAAATATTTCATTAGAGACATCTTTAAATGTTGGTTTATCTTTTACCATCTCATCAGTAATTCCATGAATAGAAGATACTATTTTTGGTATTGGAATTGTTGGATTAACTAACCAAGTTTTAGAAATTTCTTCACCATTTTTTTCAATTTTTAGAACAGAAATTTCTACAATTCTATCATTTACAATACTAATCCCTGTTGTTTCTAAGTCAAAAAAACAAATTGGCTTAGTTAAGTTTTTTAAAAAAGACATAAATTATACTAAATTTGCGTTTTAGGATTCCAATCCTCTATGATATCTTTAATTCGTTTTATAAATAACCCACCAGTAGCCCCATTTATTATCCTGTGATCATAACTGTGACATAAAATCATTTTTCTGCGAATTCCAATAAAATCGCCTTTTTCAGTCTCTATCACAGATGGTTTTTTTAAGATTGATCCAATTGCTAAAATTCCAACTTGTGGTTGATTAATTATTGGGATGCCTGATAAAGTATCAAATACTCCTACATTGGTTATTGTATAAGTTCCATCAACTACATCATCAGGATTTAAATTATTATTTCTAGCTCTTTGAACTAAATCGTTTGTTTTTTTAACAATACCAATAAGACTTAATTGATCTGAATTTTTAAGAACAGGCACAATTAAATTACCGTCAGAGAGAGCTGTTGCAACTCCAATATTTATATCACTCTTTATAAAAACTTTATCATCTTTTAAACTTGAATTAAGAATTGGAAATTCTCTTAGAACTTCAGAGATAATTTTAATAAAAACATGTGTTAGAGTTAATTTATAATTTTCTCTTTTTTGGAAATCATTTTTAACACCTTCTCTCCACTCCCAGAGTTTGGTGACATCAATCTCAATAAAAGATTGAACATGTGGGGCAGTTTTTTTACTATTAACCATATGTTCTGCAAGAATTTTTTCCATTCTTGTTAAATCTCTTATTGTTGATTGATTATCAGAATAATTTTTATCAGTCTCTAATTTTTCTGAAATTGAGTCGCTAGATTCAATATATTTTAATATGTCCTTTTTAGTAATTCTACCATCTTTGCCTGAACCACTAATTTTTAGAAATTCTTTTTCACTAATATTTTCTTTTTCAGCTATACTTCTAACCAATGGCGATATGTAAATATCATTTTCAATTTTCGAAGATTTTAAAATTTCATTCGTCTCAATTTTCTCATCATTTTTATTATCCAATACCAAATCTACATTAGGAATATCTTCAATAATATCAATTGTTTTTGAAGAACTATACTCGTTACTAAGCTCAATAATGCAAATAGTCTCTCCTACCTTTACTACGTCATTTACTTTAAAACATAATTCAATAATTTTACCATCAACATCACTTGGAACTTCGGAATCAACTTTATCAGTTGCTATCTCAACAATAAAATCATCAATTTTTACATCATCCCCAACATTTTTAAGCCAATTAACAATAGTAGCTTCCTCAACACTTTCTCCCATTTTGGGTAATGTGAGCTCATATTTATTAGTTTTAGACATATCGCAAAAATATCAAATAATAGGATAAAAAGTTAATTATTCTTTAGTTGATTGTTCAAAAGGAACTCTTTTTAAAATACTTCTTCCTAAAGTAATTTCATCAGTATATTCAAGATTATCACCTACAGAAACACCTCTGGCAATAGATGAAAATTTAATACTATCATTACTTATCTTTTTATAAATATAGAAACTAGTAGTATCACCTTCCATTGTAGCGCTTAATGCAAATATCACTTCTCTTATTTTATTGTTATTAATTCTATCAATTAATTCTTGTATTGTTAGTTGACTTGGACCAACTCCTTCAATTGGTGATATTTTTCCATTTAATACATGATACAATCCATTAAACTGGCCTGTGTTTTCAATAGCCATTATGTCTCTTATATCTTCCACAACACAAATTAATGAATCATCTCTTAAACTGCTTTTACAAATATCACATACTTCAGAATCAGATAGGTTATGGCAATTTTTACATGATTTTAAATTTTCGTGCAATGCTTTTATAGAATTTATTAAATCATTTATTTCACTAGAATCTGACTTTATCATGTGTAGGGCTAATCTTAAAGCAGTACTTTTTCCTATTCCAGGCAATCTTGAAATTTCATACACAGCATTTTCTAAAATTTTTGAGGGAATATTCATTTTACCTTTTAACTATTCGCTAAGATAGCATCATAAATTATTATATTTGAGTTCTTTACTATAAAGATGTCAGAATCCTTAATTTTTTTTGTAATTGCAACTTACTTTTTAATTCTTTTTTTCATTTCAAATCTAACTAAGGGTAAAGAAAATAATTCAACATTTTTTACTGGGGATAAAGAGTCACCTTGGTATGTTGTTGCATTTGGAATGATTGGAGCATCGCTTTCTGGAATAACATTTATTTCAGTTCCTGGAGATGTAGGAATTTCAAACTTTACATATTTTCAGGTTGTTTTAGGTTATTTATTTGGATATCTAATAGTTGCTTTCGTGCTTTTACCTATATATTACAGAAATAATGTCACATCAATTTACGAGTATCTTGGGGACAGATTAGGTTTTGTGTCCCACAAATCCGGAGCTTTATTCTTCTTTATATCTAGAATTCTTGGAGCTGCTTTTAGACTTTATCTTGTAGCTATAGTTTTGCAAACATTTGTATTTGATTCATGGAATATCCCATTTGAAATTACAGTATGTTTATCTATTTTTTTAATTTGGATTTATACTTTTAGAGGAGGGATTAAAACTGTTGTTTGGACTGATACTTTACAAACATTTTTAATGATTCTTTCAGTTTTCCTTTCTATATATCTAATAAATAAAAACCTTAATTGGTCTTTTGGAGATTTTATAGGGTCTAAAGAATTTTCAGAATATTCTAAAGTATTTGTTTTTGATAATATTCTTGAAAGAAATCATTTTATTAAGTCATTTATTGGAGGAATGTTTATCACTATTTGTATGACTGGTCTTGATCAGGATATGATGCAAAAAAATTTAACTTGTAAATCACTAGCTGAAGCAAAAAAAAATATGGTAGTTTTTAGTTTCATATTAGTACTGGTGACATTAGTTTTTTTAGTTTTAGGTAGTTTATTATTTATTTATTCAAGTCAAACCGGTATTTCAATTCCTTTTTTAAATGGTAGTGAAAATACAGATCTTTTATTTCCTGAAATAGCATTAAACTCTGATTTAGGCCTTACAATGGGAATAGTATTTCTTTTGGGACTAATTGCTGCTGCATACAGTAGTGCCGATAGTGCTTTAACTTCTTTAACAACATCTTTTTGTGTAGATTTTCTTGACATTTCTAAAAAAGATGATAAAACACAAAAAAATATTAGAATTAAAACTCACATTGCAATGAGTTTAATTTTAGCAATAGTAATTATACTTTATAAAAACCTACTAAATACCAATGTTATTGATGGTCTTTTAACTGTAGCAGGATATACATACGGTCCATTATTGGGGCTTTTTGCGTTTGGAATTTTTACTAAATATAAAATCAATGATAAATTAAGTTTAGCTGTATGTATAATTTCAGTGATTATTGTAATGTTTATTGGAAGAATACCATCTGAATATATCGGTGGTTATGTTATTGGTTATGAATTACTACCTCTGAATGGTTTAATAACATTTATAGGTCTATTTTTAATTAGAAAATCACCATCTAATTAAAGCACTTCCCCACGTAAATCCACTACCAAAAGCTGCTAAAACAATTATGTCATTTTTCTGAATTAAATTGGCTCTGTTAGCTTCAGCTAGGGCTATTGGTATTGAAGCTGCAGTTGTATTACCATATTTAGAAATATTATTAAACACTTGGTTATCTTCAAGTTTAAATTTTTTCTGGATAAATTGGGCAATTCTTAAATTTGCTTGGTGAGGTATTAATAATTTAATATCATCTTTTTTTAAATTATTCTTTTCTAAAGCTTCATTAATTACTTCCGAAAATCTGACAACTGCATTTTTAAAAACAAACTGACCATTCATGTATGGTAAATAACTTTCTTCATTTGGATCATTATCTTTTATTATATCAGACACCCATCTAGTTCCAAGACCTGGTGAGATTAATGATAATTCTTTAGCATGTTTTCCTTGAGAATGTAAATGAGTTGAAAGTATTCCTTTTGAATTATCTTCTTCTCGTGAAACTACTACCGCTCCAGCCCCATCACCAAAAATTACTGTAACTCCTCTTCCTCTTGTAGTTTTATCAAGTCCGGGACTGTGGGTTTCTGAACCAATTACTAAAATGTTTTTGTACATTCCTGTTTTTACAAATTGATCAGCAGTTGAAAGAGCATAAATAAATCCAGAGCATTGATTTCTTACATCTAAAGCGCCAACTGTATTCATATCCATCATGTCTTGTACCATTACACCAGCACCTGGGAAAAAATAATCTGGACTTAGAGTTGCAAAAATTATAAAATCAATATCATCTTTTGTTAAATTGGCATCACTAATTGCCATCTTTGCAGCTTTAACTCCCATAACTGATGTTGTGTCTTCAGATGTACGGTCAATCCATCTTCTCTCTTTTATTCCAGTTCGTTCTCTTATCCAATCATCACTTGTATCCATTATTTTTGATAAGTCATCATTGGTAACTATATTTTCTGGTAAGTAAAAGCCAAGTCCAGAAATTTTAGAATTATACATAAAGTCAGTTTATTGCAATATAACAAAAATGTCATTTTGTCATTAGTTTTTATTTGGTATATGATTTGAATAAAATATAATATGAACAAGCAAGACAACGGAAATATCCAGTTAAATTCTTTAAGAAATGAATTTAACTCTAGAGTAAAATCTACATTATATTTAGGGAACTCTAAAAGAATAAAGTTTAATGATTTTAGAAGATATAGAACAATTTAAAAAATAAACCATGAGTAAAGGAAAAATAAATGTTTCAGTCGAAAATATATTCCCACTAATAAAAAAATTTTTATATAGTGATCAAGAAATTTTCTTAAGAGAACTTATTTCAAATGCAACAGATGCAACAACAAAACTTAAACACTTATCAAATATTGGGGAAGCTAAAATTGATATTGAAAATCCTATTATTGAGGTTAAAGTTGATAAAAAAAATAAAAAACTACACATAATTGATCAAGGTGTCGGAATGACACAAGATGAAGTTAAAAAATACATAAATGAAGTTGCCTTTTCTGGTGCTGAAGAGTTTCTTGAAAAGTATAAAGACTCTGCTAAAGACAGTGGCATAATTGGTCATTTTGGCTTAGGGTTTTACTCTGCATTTATGGTTTCTGAT
The DNA here is from genome assembly GCA_902554655.1 of uncultured Bacteroidota bacterium. GTDB lineage: Bacteria > Bacteroidota > Bacteroidia > Flavobacteriales > Flavobacteriaceae > Eutrophosalina. The sequence continues at coordinate 37,551 of CACDPE010000003.1, read as the reverse complement.
AAGGTAGAAATTATAACTAAATCATATAAAGATGAACCTGCCGTTCACTGGTCATGTGATGGATCACCTGAATTCACTCTTAATAAGCATGATAAAAAAGAAAGAGGCAGTGAAATAATTTTAAGTATTTCGAAAGATTCCAAAGACTATCTAGAAGAAAGTAAAATTAGAGATCTTTTAAGAAAATATAACAGATTTATGCCAGTTCCGATAAAATTTGGAACGAAAGAAATTGTAAAAGATACTGGTAGTGATGATGACAAGAAGGAAGAAAAAGAAATTGTAGATGATATCATCAATATTACTGAACCTGCTTGGACCAAACAACCAAAAGATTTAGATGAGCAGAATTATAAAGATTTTTATAAAGAGCTTTACCCTATGAATTTTGAAGATCCTTTGTTCAATATTCATTTAAATGTTGACTATCCCTTTAACTTAACTGGTATTCTTTATTTTCCTAAAATATCAAATGATATTAATCTTCAAAAAGATAAAATACAATTATATCAAAATCAAGTATTTGTAACAGATAATGTAGAAGGAATAGTCCCTGAATTTTTAACATTGCTTAGAGGTGTTATTGACTCACCTGATATTCCTCTAAATGTTTCAAGAAGTTATTTACAGGTTGATTCTGCAGTTAAAAAAATAACAAACTACATAACAAGAAAAGTAGCTGATAAGCTTAATTATATATTCAAGAAAGAAAGAGATAAGTTTCAGGAAAAATGGAATGACATAAAGGTAATCATTGAATATGGAATGTTAAGCGAAGAAAAATTCTATGAAAAAGCAAAAAGCTTCGCTCTTTATCCCTCAACTGACAATGAATATTTCACATATGATGAATTAATTAATGAGATTAAAGAAAATCAAACTGACAAAGAAGATAAAACCATAATATTGTATGCTACTGATTTAAAGGAACAAGATTCATATATAAAACTAGCTAAAGGCAAAGGTTATAAAGTTTTATTACTGGACTCACCAATAATCAGTCATCTTATTCAAAAATTAGAGTCAAATGAAAAAAATATTTCATTTTCTAGAGTTGATTCTGACACTCTAGAAAATCTTATAAAAAAAGACGAGAAAAGTATTTCAAAGCTTGATGATAAACAAAAAGATAAACTAAGAGGTTATCTAGAAGCAATAATTCCTAAAGAAAAATTTACCTTACAATTAGAAGCTTTAGATAGTGATACAATTCCATTTATGATTACACAACCAGAATTTATGAGAAGGATGAAAGATATGCAAGCAACTGGTGGTGGAGGTATGTTCGGAAATATGCCTGAAATTTACAATGTTATTGTTAATACAAATAGTAATCTCATTTCAAATATTTTAAATATTAAAACTAAAAATAAAAGAGAGCGTTTAATAAAACAGTCTATGGATTTGGCTAAACTTTCACAGAACCTTTTAAAAGGTGAAGATTTAACAGATTTTATTAAACGTAGTTTTGATTTAATAAAGTAGTTTTTTTCATAGTTTTGTCAACAATGAAAATCAAAGCTTTAATAACTTTAATTATTTTAGCATCCTGTTCAAATAGCAATGAACTTATACTGGATGTAGAAATAAAGGATCTAAAAAAGGGTAAACTTGTTCTAACTAAACTTAATGATAGTGTATTTCAACCTATCGATTCATTCAACGTTAACGGTCAAAAAAATATAGTATTTAAAAATGAATTGAATGAACCACAGTTTCTTTTTTTAAATTTATTTACAAATGAGTCTTACGAACCATTATCATTAACATTTTTTGCCGAAAAAGGTAAATTAAAATTAGTTACATCTCTTGAAAAATACGGTTATGAATTAAAAGTTACAGGATCAAAAAATGACTCTATCTACAGAGAATATTTGAAATTGAACAAAAAATTTAATGACGAAAAAGTTGATTTAATCAAAAAATCTTTTGAAAAAAGAAAAAGTCAAGAAAATGACAGTGTAATAATTATTGATGATTTACTACTTAAACTCAATAAAAGACAATTTTTACACAATGCTAATTATGTAATCAGAAACAAAAATTATGAGATTTCACCTTACTTAGCAATAACTGATCTAAAAAACTCAAAAAAAATTCTTGATACAGTTTATAAATCTCTAAGCGCAAAAGTATTAAAGTCTAAATATTCCTTGATTTTAAAATCATTATTATAAAACTATCCAGAATACTCAACATAATTTCTATGAGTTTCATATAAAACAACTGTTAGTTTACAATCGATTTTGATAGCATTATTTAGCCTATTCCAAATATAAATTGCTAAATTTTCTGTTGAAGGAATTTTATCATGAAAATAATCAATATCAAGATTAATATTTTTATGATCAAGTTTATCTTCAACTTCTTGCTTAATTATCTTTTTTAGATCACTTAAGTCCATAACCATTCCTGTTTCTTCATTGATTTCCCCGTGAAGTTTTACAATTAATTCATAGTTATGTCCGTGATAATTTTCATAACTACATTTACCAAAAACTTCAAGATTTTTTTCTTTTGACCATGATTTATTATAGAGCTTGTGGGCTGCATTAAAATGACTTCTTCTACATATTGTTATTTTCATAAGATTCAAAAAATTTAAAGTAATTAGTAAACATAATTTTTAACCAAGCAGTATATCTGTTAGGATTTTTTTTAATATCATTTTTTAGATCCTCTATTTTTATCCACTTAAATTCAGATGCTTCTTCAGGGTTTAGAATTGGATCTGAAGAGTAATTGCCAAAAAAAACATGATCGTATTCATACTCAGTAAGACCATTTTGAAAGGATTCTTTGTAAATAAAAGAAAATATCTCTTCAAGTTTTGTTTTAATTCCCATCTCTTCTTCTAGTCTAACTTCAGCGCATTCAAGTGTAGATAAACCTTTATAAGGATGACTACAACAAGTATTAGTCCATAATGAGCCAGAGTGATATTTATTATCGGCTCTTTTTTGAAGTAAAACTTGTTTATTATCATTAAAAATAAAAATTGAAAAAGCTCTATGTAAAAGGCTTTTCACGTGAGCTTGGATTTTTTCTTCAGTTCCAATTTCATTATTTTCTTTATCAACTAAAATTACCCTATTGGTCATAATTAACAAATTTAATTTAATTACACATCAAACATAGAAATAAGATACTATTTTTGCTTGCATTTATGAATCTAAATAAAAATATAAACCTTAGAAGAACTTTTGGGATAATTTCACATCCAGATGCTGGTAAAACTACTTTAACTGAAAAGCTGTTATTATTTGGTGGAGCAATAAATGAAGCAGGCGCTGTTAAATCAAATAAAATTAAAAAAACTGCCACAAGTGACTTCATGGAAATTGAAAAACAAAGAGGAATATCAGTTTCAACATCAGTACTGTCATTTAATTATTTAGATAAAAAAATTAATATTCTTGATACACCTGGACACAAAGATTTTGCTGAGGATACATATAGAACTTTGACCGCTGTAGATAGTGTTATAGTTGTAATTGATGTAGCCAAAGGGGTAGAAGAGCAAACTGAAAAACTTGTAAAAGTTTGCAAAATGAGAAAAATCCCTATAATGATTTTTATAAATAAGTGTGACAGAGAGGGAAAAGATTCTTTTGATTTGTTGGACGAATTAGAAAAAAAACTTGAATTTAATGTATCACCAATATCATTTCCAATTGGTATAGGTTATGATTATAGTGGTATAATTGATTTAGTAAAAAAAGAAGTTCAATTTAATGATGATAACAAATCTAAACATGAATATAAATCTGTAATTAATGATTCTTCAAAAATCAGTAATAATATTCGTAAATCATTAATTGAAGATTTAGAACTAATAGAAGGTATATATCCGAAGTTTGAATACGATAAATACTTAAATTGTGAAATTCAACCTGTCTTTTTTGGTTCAGCTTTGCATAATTCTGGTATTAATTTAATGTTAGAATATTTTGCTAAATATGCTCCACCGCCAGGAAAAAAAGAATCTAAAAATAGAATAGTTGATCCCAGTGAAGTGAAATTTACTGGTTTCATATTCAAAATTCACGCAAATATGGACCCTAAACACAGAGATAGACTATCTTTTATAAAGATTGTTTCTGGTGAATTTAAAAGAAATTGTATGTATTACCATGTAAGAGGAAAAAAGAAAATCAGGTTTAGTAGTCCAAATTCTTTTTTTGCAGATAAAAAAGAAATTGTAGAAAAATCATATCCAGGAGATATTATTGGGGTTCATGACACAGGTAGTTTTAAAATTGGTGACTCATTTTCTGAGGGTGAGGAAATTGAGTTTGTTGGAATTCCAAGCTTTTCTCCCGAATATTTCAAATACATAATCAATAATGATCCATTAAAAACTAAACAACTTTCTAAAGGACTAAAACAATTAATGGATGAAGGAGTTGCTCAATTATTTACTCTAGAAATAAATGGTAGAAAAATTATTGGAACAGTTGGCATGTTACAATTCGATGTTATTAAATATAGACTAGAACATGAATATGGAGCTAAATGTAGCTATGAAAACGTAAATATTAAAAAAGCATGTTGGATTGATACGAGCAATTCCAATCACGAACAACTAAAAAATTTGATAAATCACAAAAATAAATTTATTGCAAAAGACAAGGACAATAAGATGGTTTTTTTAGCGGATAGTAAATTCACATTAATAAATACTAAGGACAAGTATGAAAAAGTGATTTTTCATGAAAAATCTGAATTCTAAAATTAATTAAGCCTCAGCTTTTGGTCCAAAATTTAACGGAATTATATCTCTTTTAAAATCTTTAACAGGTCCATTTTTGGATTCATATTTGACTAAATTATCATTCAAAGCTTTAATAAACTTTTTAGTGTGCTCAGGTGTAAGTATAATTCTAGATCTAACCTTAGCTTTAGGATTTCCTGGCATAACGTTAATAAAATCAAGTACAAATTCAGTTGGAGAGTGATTTACTATAACTAAGTTAGAGTAAACTCCCTGTGAGGTAGAATCGTCTAGTTCTATATTAATATTGTGACTTTCTTTTTTAGTCATCAGTTCCAAACCTAATTCTCTTACTTTCAAGAAGCTCCTCATATTCATCAACGTAGCCAACTATTACATCATCAAATGCTCTGTTACCAGTACCAGCTGGAATCTTATGACCAACAATAACATTTTCCTTTAAACCATCAAGATTATCAACTTTACCATTTACAGCAGCTTCATTTAAAACTTTAGTAGTTTCTTGGAATGAAGCAGCTGAAATAAAGGATTTAGTTTGAAGAGATGCTCTTGTAATACCCTGCAAAATTGGGAATCCAGTAGCATTAACTGCTTCTCTAGCTACAATCAGTTTTTTGTCTTCTCTTTTTAATAATGAGTTTTCATCTCTTAGTTCTCTGGCAGAAATTATTTGACCAACCTTTAAATTTTGCGAATCACCCGATTCTTCAATTATTTTCTTACCGTATAAATTATCATTCTCCTTTAAAAATTCATTTTTGTGAACAATTTGGTTTTCTAAAAATGTAGTATCTCCAGAATCTTGAATTTGCACTTTTTGCATCATTTGTCTTATCAGAACTTCAAAGTGTTTATCATTAATTTTAACTCCTTGTAATCTGTAAACTTCCTGAACTTCATTAACAAGGTACTGTTGCACAGCCGATGGACCCTTAATATTAAGAATATCGTTAGGAGTAATTGCACCATCAGAAAGCGACATGCCAGCTTTTACAAAATCATTTTCTTGGACAAGAATTTGATTTGATAACTTGACAAGATACTTTTTAATTTCACCAGTTTTGGACTCAACAATTATTTCTCTATTACCTCTTTTAATTTTACCAAATGAAACTACACCATCAATTTCACTGACAACTGCAGGGTTTGATGGGTTTCGAGCTTCAAATAACTCTGTGACTCTAGGAAGACCACCAGTAATATCACCAGACTTGGCTGATTTTCTAGGAATTTTAACAAGTATTTTACCTTGCTCAACTTTTTCACCATCGTCAACAATTAGATGAGCGCCAACGGGAAGATTATAAGTTCTTATATTTTTTCCTTTTTTATCATTAATTAATAATGTAGGAATCAATTTTTTATTTCTTGACTCAGAAATAACCTTTTCTTTAAAACCAGTCTGCTCATCAATTTCTACCTGATAAGTAATACCTTGATCAATATTTTCATACTCAACTTTTCCACCAAATTCTGAAATAATTACCCCATTATATGGATCCCAAGAACAAATCAAATCATCCTTTTTAATTTTAGTACCACTCTTAACATGGATAGATGAGCCATAAGGAATAACATTAGAACTAAGAATAATACCAGTTTTTGGATCTAGAACTTTTATTTCACAAGTCCTAGATAAAACTAAATTTACATCATTACCTTCATTATCCTTTGAAACAACAGTTTTTAAATCTTCGATCTCAGTGACACCATTGAATTTAGAGATAAGTTTGTTTTCTTCAGAAATATTTCCTGCAATACCACCTACATGGAATGTTCTTAGTGTTAATTGTGTACCTGGCTCTCCTATTGATTGAGCAGCAGTAACACCAACTGCTTCACCAATTTGAACCATCTTACCGGTAGCCAAATTTCTTCCATAGCACTTTGAACAGATACCCCTATCAGCCTCACATGTTAAAGGGGATCTAACCTCAACTGAATCAATTGGAAGGGATTCTATTATTTTAACAATATTTTCATCAATTTCCTCACCAGCATTTACAATTAATTTATCTTCATTTATTGGGTCATAAATATCATGTAATGAAACTCTACCTAATATTCTTTCACCAAGTGTTTCCACAACTTCTTCATTCTTTTTTAAAGCTTCAATTGTTATTCCCCTGAGAGTATTACAATCGTCAATATTAACTATTACATCCTGAGCAACATCAACCAACCTTCGAGTCAAATAACCTGCATCTGCTGTTTTAAGGGCTGTGTCAGCTAAACCTTTTCTAGCTCCGTGAGTTGAGATAAAATATTCAAGAATTGAAAGACCTTCTTTAAAATTTGATAAAATTGGATTTTCAATAATTTCACCTCCACCTGAGCTGGCTTTTTTGGGTTTGGCCATCAATCCTCTCATACCTGTTAATTGTCTAATTTGCTCTTTGGACCCTCTAGCGCCTGAATCTAACATCATATAAACTGAATTAAATCCTTGTTGATCTTCTCTAATTCTTTTCATAGCCAATTCAGTTAATGCAGCATTAGACGATGTCCAAACATCAATCACCTGATTATATCTTTCATTATTAGTTATGAGTCCCATATTATAATTTGAAATAATTGAATCAACATCATTATTAGCAGCATCAATCATATCAATTTTTTCACTTGGAATAATAATATCACCTAGACTAAAAGATAACCCACCCTTGAACGCAAAAGTGAATCCCATGTCTTTTATTTTATCAAGAAAATCGGCAGTTTCTGGAATACTAGTTAGTTTCAATATATTACCAATTATTCCGCGAAGTGATTTTTTATTTAACACTTGGTTTATAAAACCAACCTTTTCAGGAACAACTTCATTAAATAAAACTCTTCCAACAGTGGTTTCTATAATTTTAGTTTGAATCTGGTTACTCTCATTTAAATCATTAACTCTTACTTTAATTGATGCGTTTAAATCAACTTTATTCTCATTATAAGCAATGTTAACTTCATCACTTGAATAGAAAGTTAAACCTTCACCTTTAACTTTACTTGATTTAGTTGATTTTTTTTCTTTTGTCATATAATACAGACCTAAAACCATGTCTTGAGAAGGAACAGTAATTGGGGAACCGTTTGCGGGATTTAAAATGTTGTGAGAAGCTAACATCAATAATTGAGACTCTAAAATTGCTTCAGGACCAAGTGGGAGATGAACTGCCATTTGATCTCCATCAAAATCAGCATTAAATGCGGTACATACTAATGGGTGAACTTGTATAGCTTTACCTTCAATTAAAATTGGCTGAAAAGCTTGAATTCCTAGCCTATGCAGTGTTGGTGCTCTGTTTAACAGAACTGGGTGCCCTTTTAAAACATTTTCTAAAATGTCCCAAACTAATGGTTCTCTTTTATCAATAATTTTTTTTGCAGATTTAACTGTTTTAACTATTCCTCTTTCAATGAGTTTTTTAACTATAAAAGGCTTGTATAATTCAGCTGCCATGTCCTTAGGAATACCACATTCATAAAGTTTAAGTGTTGGACCACCAACAATAACTGATCTAGCAGAATAGTCTACTCTCTTCCCTAATAAGTTTTGTCTGAACCTTCCTTGTTTTCCTTTAAGAGAATCTGATAAAGATTTTAAAGGTCTGTTTGCTTCTGTTTTAACAGCAGAAGATTTTTTAGTGTTATCAAATAATGAGTCAACTGATTCCTGAAGCATTCTCTTTTCATTTCTCAAAATAACCTCGGGTGCTTTTATCTCAACAAGTCGTTTTAATCTATTATTTCTTATAATAACTCTTCTGTAAAGATCATTAAGATCAGAGGTAGCAAACCTTCCACCATCAAGCGGAACTAATGGCCTTAGTTCAGGCGGTATTACTGGAATAACTTTCAAAATCATCCATTCTGGTTTGTTTTCTTTATTAAGATTAGCTTCTCTGAGTGATTCAACTACTTGTAATCTTTTTAATGATTCTGTTTTTCTTTGTTTAGATGTTTCATTATTTGCTTTATGTCTTAAGTCGTATGATAATTCATCTAAATCAATTCTAGATAACAATTCAATCAGACATTCAGCACCCATTTTAGCAATAAACTTATTTGGATCTGAATCTTCTAGAAATTGATTTTCTGGCGGAAGAGTTTCTAAAGTATTTAAATATTCTTCCTCTGTTAAAAAATCCATTTTATTTAAAGGATTGCCTTCACTGTCAACTGATAAACCAGGTTGAATAACGACATATCTTTCATAATAAATAATCATATCCAATTTTTTTGTAGGAAGACCTAACAGGTAACCAATTTTATTTGGTAAGGATTTAAAATACCATATATGAGCAACAGGAACTACTAAATTAATGTGTCCAACTCTATCTCTCCTAACTTTTTTTTCAGTTACTTCAACACCACATCTGTCGCATACAATTCCTTTATACCTGATTCTTTTGTATTTACCACAAGCGCACTCATAATCTTTAACAGGACCAAATATTCTCTCACAAAACAGACCATCTCGTTCAGGTTTATGAGTTCTATAATTTATTGTTTCAGGTTTTAAAACTTCTCCTCTTGAGGAAGATAGTATAGTTTCTGGAGATGCTAAACCAATTGAGATTTTATTGAATTTTTTTGTTTTATTGATTTCCATAAATGAAATTGTATTTTTATTCTTCTAATCTTATATCTAAACCTAGACCCTTCAATTCATGCATTAACACGTTAAAAGATTCTGGTAAACCTGCATCTGGCATTTTTTCACCTTTGACTATTGCTTCATATGCCTTTGCTCTTCCAATAACATCATCAGATTTTATTGTTAAAATTTCTTGTAGAGTACTTGAAGCACCATAAGCTTCAAGAGCCCAAACTTCCATTTCACCGAACCTCTGACCGCCAAACTGAGCTTTACCACCTAATGGCTGCTGTGTAATTAGTGAATAAGGTCCAATTGATCTAGAATGCATTTTATCATCAACCATGTGACCTAACTTTAGCATGTAAATAACACCTACAGTCGCTGCTTGGTCAAATCTCTCACCAGTACCACCATCATATAAGTAGGTATGACCATATTTTGGCACACCTGCTTTTTCTGTTAGTGAATTTATCTCATCTAATGTAGCACCATCAAAAATGGGTGTAGAAAACTTTTGACCTAGTTTTTGACCAGCCCATCCAAGAACAGTCTCATAGATTTGTCCAATGTTCATCCTAGATGGTACACCAAGAGGGTTCAAAACAATATCAACAGGTGTTCCATCTTCAAGGAATGGCATATCTTCTTGTCTTACTATCCTAGCTACAATTCCCTTGTTTCCATGACGACCAGCCATTTTATCACCGACTTTAAGTTTTCTTTTTTTAGCAACATAAATTTTAGCTAATTTCATTATACCTGACGGAAGCTCATCTCCAACTGATATTGTAAACTTTTCACGTCTTAGCATACCTTGTAGATCATTTTCTTTTATCCTGTAATTATGCAATAATGTTGATGCGAGTTTATTAATTTTATTATCAACGCTCCAAGCAGTTTCGGTTAGGTGAATATAATCATCAACTTCGTTTAATATCTTTTGTGAATATTTTTTACCCTTAGGTATTACCTCCTCACCGAGATCGTTGAAAATACCTTGACATGTTTTTCCATTTAAAATTGCATACAATTTAGAAACCATTTTATCTTTAAGTTCCTTAAACAAAAGATCATATTTAATTTCAAGTTTCTTTAAAAGATCTTTATCATCTGCTCTTCTTCTTTTATCTTTTATTGTTCTGGTGAAAAGTTTTTTATCAATAACAATTCCATTAAGTGAAGGTGGAGCTTTTAATGAAGCGTCTTTGACATCACCAGCTTTATCACCAAATATTGCTCTTAATAATTTTTCCTCAGGTGTTGGATCGGATTCTCCCTTGGGTGTGATTTTTCCAATTAAAATATCACCAGATTTAACTTCAGCACCAATCCTAATCATTCCATTTTCATCCAAATCGCTTGTCGCTTCTTCACTAACATTAGGAATATCACTTGTTAGTTCCTCCATTCCTAATTTTGTGTCTCTAACTTCAAGAGAGTATTCATCAATGTGAACTGACGTAAAACAATCATCTCTAACTACTTTTTCAGAAATAACAATCGCATCTTCAAAATTATATCCTTTCCAAGGCATAAATGCAACCTTTAAATTTCTACCAAGTGCTAACTCCCCAGAACTAGTTGCGTATCCGTCACACAAGACTTGACCTTTTTTCACTTTGTCACCCTTTTTGACAATTGGCTTTAAATTAATACAAGTTCCTTGATTAGTTTTTCTAAATTTAATTAAGGAATATGTTTTTTCTTCTTTTTCAAAAGAAACCAACTTTTCATCATCAGACATTTTATACTTGATGGTAATTTTTTGTGAATCCACATATGTTACTTCACCATCCATATCTGCATTGAGTAATACTCTAGAATCTGATGCAACTTGTTTCTCCAATCCTGTACCAACTATTGGAGATTCAGGTTTCATAAGAGGAACAGATTGACGCATCATATTAGATCCCATAAGTGCTCTATTTGCATCATCGTGCTCTAAAAATGGAATGAGAGATGCTGAAATAGAAGCAATTTGATTTGGTGCAACATCAATATAATCTACTTCTTTAGGATCAACAACTGGATAATCAGCTTCTAATCTTGCAATAACTTTATCAGTTAGAATATTACCTTTCTCATCTCTATCAATATTAGCTTGCGTAATTAATTTTCCTTCTTCTTCTTCAGCTGATAAGTATTTAAATTTATTAACATCAATTTTACCATTTTTTACCTCTCTGTAGGGTGTTTCAATAAAACCTAAATTATTAACTTTTGCAAATACACTGAGTGAAGAAATCAATCCAATATTCGGACCTTCAGGTGTTTCAATTGGACATAATCTCCCATAATGCGTGTAGTGTACATCTCTAACTTCAAAACCAGCTCTTTCCCTAGAAAGACCTCCAGGGCCCAAAGCAGACAATCTACGTTTATGAGTTAATTCAGCTAAGGGATTAGTTTGATCCATAAACTGAGATAATTGATTAGTTCCAAAAAAAGTATTAATAACAGATGAAAGAGTTTTTGCATTAATAAGGTCGATTGGAGTAAAAACTTCATTATCTCTGACATTCATTCTTTCTCTAATAGTTCTAGCCATTCTGGAAAGACCTACTCCAAATTGACCAGACAACTGTTCTCCAACAGTTCTAACCCTTCTGTTCGAAAGATGATCTATATCATCAATCTCAGCTTTAGAATTAATTAATTCAATTAAAAATTTAATAATAGTAATAATATCTTCTTTGGTTAAAACTAGGTTTTCCATATCAATGTCTAAACCTAACTTTTTATTCATTCTATATCTTCCAACTTCACCTAGATTATATCTTTGATCAGAGAAAAATAATTTATCAATTATTCCTCTTGCAGTCTCTTCATCTGGTGGTTCGGCATTTCTAAGCTGACGATACACATGTTCAACTGCTTCTTTTTCAGAATTTGTTGGATCTTTTTGTAAAGTATTTAAAATAACAGAATATTCATTGCCTTCACCTTCTTCTTTATTTAAAAGAATGGTTTTGGTATTAGATTCAATAATTAAATCAATATTTTCCTTATCAATTACTGTATCTCTATCCAAAACAACTTCATTTCTTTCTATGGATATAACCTCACCTGTATCTTCATCAACGAAATCTTCATACCATGTATTGAGAACTCTCGCAGCAAGCTTTCTTCCAGAATATTTTTTTAAGCCTGATTTTGAAACTTTAATTTCTTCTGCAAGATTGAAAATTTCTAAAATATCCTTGTCTCTTTCATAACCAATACATCTCAAAAGTGTAGTAACAGGTAATTTCTTTTTTCTATCAATGTATGCATACATTACACCATTAATGTCAGACGCAAATTCAATCCATGAACCTTTAAAAGGTATTACTCTAGCAGAATATAACTTAGTACCGTTAGCATGAAAAGACTGACCAAAGAAAACCCCAGGAGATCTATGCAATTGAGAAACAACTACTCTTTCTGCTCCATTAATTATAAATGTTCCACTTGCAGTCATATAGGGTATTACACCCAAGTAAACATCTTGTACTATTGTTTCAAAATCTTCATGTTCAGGATCGGTACAGTATAATTTCAATCTGGCTTTTAATGGAACACTATATGTTAAACCTCTTTCAATACATTCATGTACAGAATATCTAGGAGGATCAACAAAATAATCCAAAAATTCTAATACGAATTGATTCCTGGCATCAGAAATTGGGAAATTTTCTAAGAAAGTCTTGTAAAGACCCTCATCGCTTCTTTCATCAGATTTTGTTTCTAATTGAAAAAAATCCTGAAAAGACTTTACTTGAATATCAAGAAAATCAGGGTAATTTGGTGTATCTGATGAACTTGCAAAATTTTTTCTATTTGATGTAATCATTAATTTATTTTTAGTTAAAGAACAATTTAAGTAAGTCTCAAATAGTCAAGACTTAAATATTATAAAGGAGAGCTTAATTACTTAAGCTCAACTTCAGCACCAGCTTCTTCAAGTGAAGTTTTAATACCTTCAGCTTCATCCTTAGCAATATCTTCTTTGATATTACTTGGTGCGTTATCTACAAGTTCTTTAGCTTCTTTTAAGCCAAGGCCTGTGAGTTCTTTAACTAATTTAACCACAGCTAGCTTTGAGCCACCTGCTGCTTTTAGAACAACAGTAAATTCTGATTTTTCTTCAGCTGCTTCTCCAGGACCACCACCGGCGGCTGGGCCAGCAACAACTGCTGCTGTTGCTGCGGGTTCGATACCGTACTCTTCTTTAAGAATATCAGCAAGTTCATTTACTTCTTTTACTGTTAAGTTTACTAATTTTTCTGCAAAATCTTTTAAATCTGCCATTTTATGTAATTTAAGTTATATTAATTTTTTTCATTTTTTTCAGAAAGTGTTTTTAATACACCACTGATTTTACTTCCACTCGATTTAAGAGCTGAAATTAAATTTTTAGTAGGAGATTGAAGAAGTACAATAATCTCTCCAATTAACTCCTCCTTAGATTTAATATTTACCAACGTGTCTAATAAATCATCACCCAAATAAATTGATTCTTCAACAAATGCACCTTTTAAAATCGGTTTTTCGGATTTTTTTCTAAAGTTTTTAATAATCTTTGCAGGAGCATTTCCAACTTCCGAATACATTAATGCTGTATTGCCTTTTAAGGCTGATTTTAACTCACCAAAATCTTTATCAACTGATTCCATAGCTTTAAATAACAAAGTATTTTTAACAATTGACATTTTGATATTTGATTTAAAGCAAGCTCTTCTCAATTTAGAAGTTGTCTCTGCATCAAGGCCAGAGCAGTCTGTCAAATATATAGTGGAATTTGTATCAAGATTAGTCTTAATAGATTCAATCATATTAGCTTTTTCTTCTCTAGTCATTTTAAATAGTATTAGTATCAATTTTTATTCCTGGACTCATTGTGCTAGACATTGAAATACTTTTAAGGTATATACCTTTTGACGAAGATGGTTTAATCTTGACAAGATGATTCAAAACTTCAGAAGCATTTTCTTTAATTTTATTAGAATTGAAAGAAATTTTACCAATGGAAACATGTATAATTCCATTTTTTTCAACTTTGAAATCTATTTTACCAGCTTTAACTTCCTGAACAGCTTTACCAACATTCATTGTTACCGTACCAGTTTTTGGGTTTGGCATTAAACCTCTTGGACCTAAAACTTTTCCAAGAGGGCCTAATTTACCCATTACACTTGGCATAGTAATTATTACGTCAACATCTGTCCAGCCATCTTTGATCTTATTGATATAATCATCTAAACCAACCATGTCAGCTCCAGCTTTTTTTGCTTCATCTTCTTTGTCAGGTGTAACTAATGCTAAAACCTTAACATCTTTACCCGTTCCATTAGGAAGAGTTACAACTCCTCTAATATTTTGATCAGCTTTTTTTGGATCTACACCTAAGTTGACAGCGAGATCAACAGAAGAATCAAATTTAAGATTAGAAAAATTCTTAACAATTTTTGATGCCTCATCAAGACTATATAAAGCATTTGTATCAAATTTTGATATAGATTCTTTTCTATTTTTTGTCAATTTTGCCATAAAAATAATTTTAAAAAGGTGATTGACCTTTAACATTTAACCCCATTGACCTAGCTGTACCGGCAATCATTTTCATTGCAGACTCAACAGTAAACGCGTTTAAATCTACCATTTTATCTTCAGCAATTTTTCTAATTTGATCCCAAGTAACAGATGCAACTTTACTTCTGTTTGGTTCACCTGAACCTTTCTTCACCTTGGCAGCTTCAAGTAACTGAGCAGCAGCAGGTGGTGTTTTGACAACAAACTCAAAAGATTTATCTGCATAAACTGACACAACCACTGGAACAACTTTTCCAGGCTTATCTTGAGTTCTAGTATTGAATTGCTTACAAAACTCCATAATATTAACACCAGCTGCTCCTAATGCAGGACCTACTGGTGGTGATGGATTTGCAGCACCGCCTCTGATCTGTAACTTTAAAACTTTTTGTACTTCTTTTGCCATTAATAAATATTTAATTTTCGAGTTTGGAAGCGACCCAAAAATGATTTATATGTAACATTTAAATTTTTTCTACTTGCATGTACGAAAGCTCCAGTGGAGTCTTTCTACCAAAAATCTTAACCATAACTTCAAGCTTTCTTTTTTCTTCATTAACTTTTTCAATATTTCCATTAAATCCATTAAAAGGACCATCAATTACTTTTATATTTTCACCAACAGTAAATGGAATAGCTATATTCTCACCTTCCATTGATAACTCATCAACTTTACCAAGCATTCTACTAACTTCATTTAATCTTAATGGAACTGGATCTCCACCCTTAGTTTCTCCTAGAAAACCTAAAATATTTGGAAATGATCTAATGATATGAGGTATTTCACCAGTTAAATTTGCCTTGATCATAATATAGCCAGGAAAATATACCTTTTCCTTACTAACCTTTTTACCATTTCTAATTTGAACAACTTTTTGAGTTGGAACAATAACTTCCTCAACAAATTCGTTAATATTTAACCTTTTAACTTCACTATCAATGTAATCTTTGATTTTATTTTCTTGACCACTGATTCCTCTAATAACGTACCACTTTTTTTCTACAGTTTCAGTCATAAATTATACAAATTGAAAATAAAGTTTAAAAACCTCTGAAAGGATTGAATCTGCTGCCCAAATTATTAGGGCAAAGATTACAGAAAAAACTAAAACAACCATAGTCATTTTTTGAAGCTCAACAATAGGAGTCCATGAAACATGATCTCTGAGTTCATTAAATGATTCTTTTACGTAATTTAAAATGCTTCCCATAATTATGTTGCACGGGTTGAGAGACTCGAACTCCCGACACCTGGTTTTGGAGACCAGTGCTCTACCAACTGAGCTAAACCCGTGTGTTAGGAGACTTACCAGTCAACCAAAAATGAGAGAGTATAAGACTCACTCATTTAGTAATATTAATCTAAAATTTCAGTTACCTGACCTGCACCTACTGTTCTACCACCTTCACGGATAGCAAATCTCAATCCAACGCTACATGCAATTGGGGATATAAGTTCAACAGTTATTGTTAAGTTATCACCAGGCATTACCATCTCAACTCCACTAGGAAGCTCAATATTTCCTGTAACATCAGTTGTTCTAACATAAAACTGAGGTCTATAATTATTGTGGAATGGTGTATGTCTACCTCCTTCTTCTTTCTTCAGAATATAAACTTCAGCTTTAAATTTAGCATGTGGTTTAACAGATCCAGGTTTACAAATTACCATACCTCTTCGAATGTCAGTTTTCTCAATACCTCTTAAAAGAATACCTACATTATCTCCAGCCTCACCTCTGTCAAGAATTTTCCTGAACATTTCAACACCTGTAACAGTAGAAGAAAGTTTCTCAGCACCCATTCCAATTATGTCTACAGCATCTCCTGTATTGGAAACACCGGTTTCAATTCTTCCGGTCGCGACTGTTCCTCTACCAGTAATTGAAAATACATCTTCAATTGGCATTAAAAAATCTTTATCAACATCTCTTTTGGGAAGCTCTATCCAAGAATCAACTGCCTCCATTAATTTTGTAACAGTCTCAACCCACTTGTCTTCTCCATTTAAAGCTCCAAGCGCAGAGCCTAGTATGACAGGTCCATTATCTCCATCATATTCGTAAAAATTTAATAAATCTCTTACTTCCATTTCAACTAATTCAAGTAGTTCATCATCATCAACTTGATCAGCTTTGTTTAGAAAAACAACAATTCTAGGTATACCAACTTGTCTACCCAATAGTATGTGTTCTCTTGTCTGTGGCATTGGTCCGTCTGTAGCAGCAACTACAAGAATTGCACCGTCCATTTGAGCAGCACCAGTTACCATATTTTTTACATAGTCTGCGTGTCCAGGACAGTCAACGTGTGCATAATGTCTGTTAGCAGTTTGATATTCAACATGTGATGTGTTGATAGTAATACCTCTCTCTTTTTCCTCAGGAGCATTGTCAATTTGATCAAAGCTTTTGAGCTCAGAAAGACCTTGTTTAGCTAGTACTGTAGTAATTGCAGCAGTAAGCGTAGTTTTACCGTGATCGACGTGTCCAATTGTTCCGATATTTAAATGCGGTTTGGAACGATCAAAAGTTTCCTTAGCCATAGTTTTAGATTTTTTAGTTTTTTAAATGCGCGCAAATATAATAATTTTATGGTTAAAACATTAATTTATTTATTTTTTTTTGAAGTGCACTTTATTAATTAAAATCAATTAGTTGATTTTCTCACTATAAATAGTCCTGAATTAATATCACTTACAATAATATTATCACTGTTGAAGAATGGGTATACACTCCATGCACCATTAAATTCTTTAATGTTTATACCCTTCTTACCATCATGATCACCAGGATCTAATGGTTTAACTGAAGTTGATTTAGCCAAATTTGAATGATTCGTAGAATTATGTGTATCGAAGAATCCAACTTCATTAATATTTTTATTAGAAATATTTAAAATTTCTATTACACGCAAACCTGAAGTATAACTTGCAAGATAGAAATTGGAACCCTTAACATATCCATTGTGATCAATTGCATCTGTTTTGGCTAAATAATTAAAATGCAACTTTGGATTTTCTAAATCTTCAATGTTTATGATTATAGTTCTAGTTTTGTTAATTAATTGAAAATCTATATTTAATTCATCATATTCATCACTCATCAAAACATATTTATGATCAGATGTTACCCAAGACTGATGAGTATATTGATGATCATAATTAAAAACACTTACTATTTTTGGCTCTAATTTATTCGTTACATCAACAAACACAAGTCTATCTTCATTACTTCCAATAAAAATTTCTTTACCATGATAATTCTGATCTGGACCTTTGTAATTTATAACCTGAGCATCATGAGTGTAGCCATTTTCAGGATACACCAATTCTAAAATTGGACTCAATGGATCTTTGATATTGAGAATGTGTAAACCATTATTCTTGATGCCGGTGGGGTAAGCATATCCTGATCCTTCATTTATTGCAATATTATGTGCTTGTCCAAAGCCATTATATGTTAAGTCAACAGAATGGGTTTGTTCATTATAAATTCCTCTAAGTTTTGTTAGATCAAAAATTTGTAAGCCATGTCCTGATGCTTCGCTTACAATAAATGCATAATTATTAAATACTTTAATATCTCTCCACATACTGGATCCTGAAGCCGATGGAATTTTTCCTAAATAAATTGGTTTGATAGGGTTAGTCACATTAATAATTCCTGTTCCATTATCTAGGCCCATAAGAGCATATTCATTTTCAGTAAGAGGGTCTGTCCAGCCCCAGCAGTCATTTCCAATTGAGGCATCCATTTCATCTAGAGAGACATAGCCCATCAAATCATAATTGTGACACTCATACTCATATACTTCATCATCTAATTTAAATTTTGCAATTCCATCAATACATTGGGCTAATGGTTTGTTTTCTGAAAAAGATTCATATTTTTCATTATTGCAAGAAAACAATATTAAGGTAAAAAAACTAATTATTAAGTTCAGGGTCTTCGAGCTCATTTTTCTCTTGAATTTTGTTTTGACTATTAATTACATAGATTAAACATAAAAGATAACAAACAAATATAAATGTACCTGAAATGAAAAGAAGCAGATCCATATTAATTATTGTTTAAATCTTTTCTTCTTTGCCTAATTGCAATAGAAAATGATAAAATTGACGGAACCCAAATACCAACAAAAATCCCCTCTAATTTGTTTCCACTAAACCATAGACTAACTGAAAGCAAAAATGAAATAAAAGCGAGAATTATTGGATAATAATTTAAGAAAAAATTTTTCATGATTAATATATTTCAAAAATCGTGCAATTGATTATTTGGCATATGCTTTGATTTGATATGGTATGAATAATTTAATAATTATTGGGCATCCAGACAAAAATTCATTTTGTTACGATGGGATTTTTAAAACTATTGTTTCGAAAATAAACTCTTCAAAAAATCAGTCACTAAAAATTATTGATTTATACAGAGATAGCTACATGAGACCTCGAACAAAACTTATCAAAAGCTATCAAGATCTTGTTTCTTGGGCTGATCGAATGTATATAATCTCTCCTGTTTGGTGGTTTAGATTAACACCAAGGTTAGAAGTTTTTTTTGATGAAGTTTTCACACCTGGTTTTGCTTACAAATTCCAAAATATAACAAAAACATATGCCTATCCTGTTCCATTCCTTTCAAAAAAAAAAATAAGAACATACATAACACACGGAGCTCCTGCACTTCCTGTATTAACTCTATATGTTAATTCAGTTAAATTAAGACTTGTAATGGGGGTTTATACTTTCGTTTTTGGTTGGAGAATTTCTCTCTTTACGAAAACAAAACAATTCTGGTCAGTTCCTTTCGTTTCTGAAAAAAAGAGGTATAAATATCTCAAAACTGTTGAAAAAGATATTGAAAAAGACTTAAAAGAAGGATAAAATTAATTACAATAAAGGTTATCATAACATTTCTGAAAGCAATTAACTAAAATGATATAATTGGTTTAATAAATATTGAGCCAATGAGCAGAGTTGAACTGCCGACCTCTTCCTTACCAAGGAAACGCTCTACCACTGAGCTACATCGGCTTGAACTTTGAGCGGGAGACCGGGTTCGAACCGGCGACATTCAGCTTGGAAGGCTGACGCTCTACCAGCTGAGCTACTCCCGCTGATAGTTTTGTGGGGAGAGCAGGATTCGAACCTGCGAAGGTATAAACCAACAGATTTACAGTCTGTCCTCGTTGGCCGCTTGAGTATCTCCCCTAAAATTTGAGCCGATGGAGGGACTCGAACCCACGACCTGCTGATTACAAATCAGCTGCTCTAGCCAGCTGAGCTACATCGGCAATTTTAGCGATCGCAAATGTATTTATTTATTTTTTTCTAAAAAAAAAATATAGATTTTATTTTAGGTCTTTTCTCTCGGATGATTTAACATATAATCATTTAACATCTTGGGAATCTTAATTTTAGCATATATTTGAGTAGAAGCCAAAGAAGAATGGCCTAAAATTTCTTTAACAGCATTAATATCCGCACCATTATTTATTAAATGGGTAGCAAAAGAATGTCTCAGAACATGTGGGCTAATTTTATTTTTGGTTGATATGGAACTAAAATATTTCTTTACAATTCTATAAACTGTTGATGGACTTATTATATTTCCATTTTTTGATTGAAAAAAATAAATATTAGTTGGATTTTTCTTCATGTAAATTTTCATTTTATTTAGTAAAGAGGGGAGCACAGGAACTAATCTCTCTTTATTTCTTTTACCTAGAACTTTAATCAACCCTTTATCGAAAAAAATATTTTTACATTTTAAATTTATAATTTCATCACGACGTAAACCTGTTGAATATAGGATTTCAATTAATAAAAAATCCCGATAGTTTTTACTAGAATTGTTTTTATTAAAAATTTTAAAAACTTTATCTAATTCTTTTTCATTAAAAGGAACTATAACTTTTTGTTCAATTTTTAAATTTTTGTGAGCTTTTAGAGGAGATTTTTTTAATTTATTAATAGAAATTAAAAAATTAAAGTATGATTTTAGAGAAGTAATTTTTCTATTAATTGATCTTTTAGATAAACCGTTCTCTGATAGTTTTATAATCCATTTCCTAATATAGAAATAGTCTAATTTATCATTTAAAAAAACATTAAATGATTGAAGAAAATTTTGGAACTCAACCAAATCTTTTATGTAAGCAACGACTGTATTTTTAGAATATTTTTTTTCTAATTCAATATAGTTTTTAAAGTCATTTAGATACATAACAATATTATCTAAACAAATTTAGTTTTTTTATTGGTTCTCTTTATCTCTTAGCTTTTGGATGTGAGCTGCCTTGATAAATTTATTTCTGTTTTTAACAGAGGGTTTTGTGTAAGCTTGTCTTTCTCTTAATGATTTAAGGGCACCAGTTTTATCAAACTTTCTTTTAAACCTTTTTAGGGCTTTGTCTATACTTTCTCCCTCTTTAACAGGAATGATTAACATTTGGTTTAATTTTGAATGGCAAAACTATAAATAAAAATGAAAAAAAAAATTATTTAGATAATATTTTTCTTGAAATTACAAGTTTTTGGATTTCACTAGTCCCCTCACCAATGGTACATAGTTTTGAATCTCTGAGATATTTTTCAACAGGAAAATCCTTGATATATCCATAACCTCCAAAAATTTGAACTGCATCATTTGATACTTTAACACATAATTCAGATGAAAATAGTTTACACATGGCACTTTCAAGTGTAACAGACTTTGAGTTATTTATTTTGTCAGAGGCACTTCGAATGAGTAAATCAGCTGCTTCAATTTCAGTTGCCATTTCAGCGAGTTTAAATGATATAGCTTGAAATGAACTTATAGGTTTTCCAAATTGAATTCTTTCATTTGAATATTTTAGCGCTGCTTCGTAGGCACCTTTTGCGATACCTAATGAAAGAGCAGCAATTGAGATTCTTCCGCCGTCAAGAATTCTCATCGATTGTTTGAAACCGGAACCAACTTCACCTAATCTGTTAGAATCATCTATTATGCAATCTTGAAAAATCATTTCTGCTGTTTCTGATGCTCTCATTCCAAGTTTATTTTCCTTCTTACCAGATTCAAATCCTCGACTTCCTCTTTCAATAACGAAAGCTGTGGTGTTATTTTTTTCTCCTACTGGGCCTGTCCTTAAAATTACAACCGCTATGTCACCAGATTTACCATGGGTTATAAAGTTTTTTGTACCATTTAAAACCCACTTATTTCCTTTTTTAACAGCAGTTGATGCCATTTTACTTGCATCTGATCCAGTGTTTGGTTCTGTCAAACCCCATGCACCGATATATTTTCCAGATGATAATCCTGGGAGCCATTTATTTCTTTGTTCTTCATTTCCAAATTTAAAAATATGATTTGTACAAAGTGAATTATGTGCAGCAATTGATAAACCAATGGAAGGATCAATTTTTGATATTTCCACAATTGAACTTACATATTCGTGATATCCCAGTCCAGAGCCACCGTAATTTTCTGGTACTAGCATACCCATAAAACCATACTCACCCGCTTTGTGTAAAACTTCTTTAGGAAAATGTTGGTTTTCGTCCCAGTCCATTACATAAGGTTGAATATATTGAAGAGAAAAGTCCTTAGCACTTTCTTTAACCAAGCTAATTGAATCTTCATTATAATTATGGTTTATTTTGGTTTGGTTATTATTCATATTCTTCATAAAACAAAAAAAATGCCAAATTCTTATTTATTAATAACGTTTAAATATTTTTTTAATTGCTCTTTTACAATTGGAAATAAAAAGAATAAACCAATCATGTTTGGAAATACCATTGCAAAAATCATAGCATCAGAAAAAGCCCAAATAGATTTCATGCTTGCTGCTGAACCTATAATAATAAAAGTTAAAAAAGTTAACTTGTAGGCTAAATCTGCAATTTTCCCTCTACCAAATAAAAACTTCCAAGACTGAATTCCATAGTAAGACCACGAAATCATAGTTGAAACAGCAAACAATACAATTGCTGTAGTTAAAAACACATCAGAATAAGGAATATATTCTGCAAAAGCTCTAGCTGTTATTTCAGGACCTTCAAATGCCTCACCTTGTATAAATATACTTCCTAAGCCATCCCCACCATAATCAAAATATCCACCGAAATTAAAAATAATTATTACTAGAGCAGTCATCGTACATATTACGACAGTATCAATAAATGGTTCTAATAATGCAACAAGACCTTCAGATGCCGCATACTTAGTTTTTACTGCAGAATGTGCTATTGAAGCTGAGCCAGCTCCAGCTTCATTAGAAAATGCTGCTCTTCTAAACCCAACCATTAATACTCCAATTACACCTCCAACTCCAATTGCAGTAGGATTAAATGCTTCCGTAATTATTAACGAAATTGCATCATCAATAAGAGAGAAATTAATTGAAATAATATAAATACATGCAATTATGTAAAGTACAGCCATAAATGGCACAACTTTTTCAGTTACAGATGCAATTCTTTTTATTCCGCCAATTATTATCAAACCAACAATAATTGCCATAACAAGACCTATGAAAGCTCCCGCACTAGTACTTTCAAGACCAATTAATTGTTTTATTGCTAGTGTTGCTGTGTTTGATTGAGCAGCGTTACCTCCACCAAATGAACCACCAATACAACAAACAGCAAAAATAACTGCAGAAATCTTTCCTAAAATTTCAAAGCCTCTCTCTTTCAAACCCTTTTTTAAATAATACATTGGTCCACCATAAACTATTCCATTTTTATCTACATCTCTGTAGTAAACGCCTAACGTACACTCGACAAATTTTGTTGACATTCCAAGTAAGCCACAAATAATCATCCAAAATGTAGCTCCCGGACCACCTAGAGCAATTGCTAGTGCAACACCAGCTATATTACCATTTCCAACAGTTCCAGAAACAGCAGTTGCCAAAGCTTGAAAATGCGAAACCTCACCATCATCAGTTTTGTTATTCTCTTTTTCAATATCATCATACTTTCCTCTAACAACATTGATTGAAATCAAAAAATATTTAATGTTTGGAAAACCAAAATATAAGGTAAAAAATAATGCACTACCAACAAGGAGGTATATCACAAAAGGGTTATCTCCGATCGGAAAAAAAACCAATTCAGTAAAAAAATCTGAAATTGGCTTAAATGCCTCATCAATTCTTTGGTCTAAACCTTTTTCCTGTGAAAAAACAGGTAATGTTAGAAGACTAAAAAAACTTAGGAGAAATATTTTTTTCATAAATAATAATTTGATTAAATGATCATAAATCAAAAACTGAAGATCTTTTCGAATATACTATATCTTTAAGTCTCATCCAAAAAGCTAGAACTAGATATATAAAAAATCCGATTCCAAGACCAAAAAAACTACTATAAATAAAGGCTAGTCTAACGTGCTTTGATTTTATTCCTAAAAAATCTGCTAATCTTGAGCAAACTCTGAAGCCATATTTTTCTAAACTATATCTTAACCTATTCATTTACTTCAAAGCCACATTCAACCCATTTTAAAAAACCACCATCAAGATTAAAGACATTGTTAAAACCAAATTCTTTCATTATCTCACATGCTGCATAACTTCTTTTACCTGATCTGCAATAAACATAATAATTTTCCTCCTTTGAACTTTTTTCTAAAAACTTCATAAATTCCATTGATTTATAAAAATCTATATTTATGGAATTATCAATATATCCTTCATTAAATTCCTCAAGAGTTCTTACATCTAGACATATATTTTTTGAGCATAACTCTTTGTTTGTTTTCCAATCTTGGACATTCAAATTCATTATTTTAAAATTAAATCTGTTAAATTAAGTATTTAAACTTTTTTCTGTGGTTTTTTTTTAAAAAAAGTTTCTATATTTGAGATATGAATAACCATTTTAAATTTTGGTGGCACATATTAAAGATTAGGCTCCTGTCGCTATAAGTTTAAGATTTTAAAATATTTAAGGCTTGTCATTGCGACAAGCCTTTTTTTATTGTATGAAGTTTAAATTAAAAGAAAATAGAAAAGAAGTAATTACAGATACACTAACACCTGTAAGTATCTATTTAAAGATAAGAGATAACTATGCAAATTCTATATTACTAGAAAGCAGTGATTACAGCTCAAAAGATAATAGTTACGCTTATATATGCTTCAAACCTTTAGCAAAATTTCAGGTAGAAAATAATCATATTAAAACAAAATATCCTGATAAAGAATCTATCACAGAACAAATTAATGATAATGCATCGGTTTTAGAAAAACTTAATAAATTTATTGGTTCCTTTGAATTTTCCACTGAATTTAAAAATGATAAATTCCAGAGTAAAGGAGTTTATGGGTACATGAGTTATGATTCAATCAACTATTTTGAAAATATCAAACTTACAAATGAAAATTATGGAGACAGTATTCCTGAAATGCTATATTGTTTATATGAAAATATTATTGTTGTAAATACTTTTAATAATCATTCAACAATTATTTCTTTTTCAAATGATAATGATGAGATAAATAAAATTGAAAAATTAATATTTAATAAAGCTATTTCTATATTCAATTTTAAAAAAATTGGTGATATTAAATCTAATTTAACAGATAATGAATTTATAAAATTGGTAAAAAATGGTATTTCACATTGCATGCGAGGAGATGTATTTCAAATAGTTTTGTCAAGAAAATTTGTACAATCCTTTAAAGGTGATGATTTTAATGTTTACAGAAACCTAAGATCTATAAATCCCTCACCATATCTATTTTATTTTGACTATGGTAAATTTAAAATCTTTGGGAGTTCTCCTGAAGCACAATTAGTTATTAATAATCAAAAGGCAGAAATTCATCCTATTGCAGGCACATTTAAGAGAACAGGTGATGATAATTATGATAGACAAAAAGCTAGGGAACTATTAAAAGATGATAAGGAAAATAGTGAACATATGATGCTTGTGGATCTTGCAAGAAATGATTTAAGTAGATCATGTAAAGATGTTGTTGTAGAAAAAGATAGAGAAATTCAGTTTTACTCTCACGTAATTCATTTGGTGTCAAAAGTAACTGGAAATCTTAAATCAAAATCTAAAGAAATAATTGGTAATACATTTCCAGCCGGAACTTTAACTGGTGCACCTAAGTATAAAGCAATGGAATTAATAAATCACTATGAGACATCAAAAAGACAATTCTATGGTGGAGCAATTGGAATGATTGACATTGAGGGAAATTTCAACCATGCAATTATTATAAGATCATTTTTATCAAAAAACCGATCATTGTATTTTCAAGCTGGTGCTGGAGTAGTCTCGAAATCTGTCCCAAAAAATGAATTAAATGAAGTATACAATAAAGTTAGAGCATTAATGAAATCAATTGAAAAAGCAGAATTAAAATGAAAAATAAAATTTTAGTTATTGATAATTACGACTCATTTACTTACAATCTAGTACACTATCTTGAGGATTTAGATTGTGAAGTTGAAGTATTTAGAAATGATATGATTGATATTAATCATGTTAATAATTTTGACAAAATTTTATTATCACCAGGACCGGGTATACCTGATGAAGCTGGATTATTAAAGTCAATTATATCTAATTATTATAAAACAAAAAATTTTTTAGGAGTATGCCTAGGACATCAAGCAATAGCAGAAACATTAGGCTGTGATTTATTGAACTTAGATGATGTTTTTCATGGAATTTCAACTGAAATTAAAGTTGTGAAGGATGATGTTCTTTTTACATCAATCCCCAAGACTCTTAAAGTAGGCAGATACCATTCTTGGGTAGTTAAAGAGTTAAATGATGAATTTGAACTTTTAGCTCATGATTATGATGAAAATATAATGGCATTCAAACATAAAAAATTTAAGTTATGGGGTGTTCAATTTCATCCTGAATCTATTCTTACTGAACACGGTAAAATACTTTTAAAAAATTGGATTAATACCTGATGAAAAATTTATTAGAAAAACTTTTTGAAAATGAGACTCTAACATATGATGAGTCGAAATCTGTTTTGTTAGAAATTTCTGCAAAAAAATATGATGATTCATTAATTGCTTCATTTTTGACAGTCTTCAAAATGAGAATGCCTAGTGTTGAAGAAATTGAAGGATTTAGAGATGCATTAGTTGACCTATGTCTTAAAATTGATTTTGATGATTTAAATTCAATAGATTTATGCGGAACAGGTGGAGATGGAAAAAACACTTTCAATATTTCAACTATTTCATCATTTATAGTAGCTGGAGCTGGATATACTGTTACTAAACATGGTAACTATGGTGTTTCATCAGGATGTGGCTCAAGTAATGTGTTGGAGTTTCTAGGTATTAAATTTTCAAATGATTATGATTTTTTAAGAAAATGTATTGATAAATCTAATATCACTTTTTTACATGCTCCACTATTTCATCCTGCAATGAAAAATGTTGCTCCAGTAAGAAGAATTCTAGGTTTTAAAACTTTTTTTAATGTATTAGGACCACTTGTTAATCCGTGTCAACCAAAAAATCAAATGACTGGTGTATATAGCTTAGAACTCGCAAGATTATATGGTCATATTTTTAGAAATACAGATAAAAAATTCTCTGTATTATATTCTCTTGATGGATATGATGAAGTATCATTGACCAATGAATTTAAATTAATCAATAATAAGAGTGAACAAATTTTAGACTCTAGTTATTTTAACCTAAAAAAATTAAAACAAAATCAAATCGAGGGAGGTTATGATATAGCCAGCTCAGCAAAAATTTTTATGGATGTTTTGAATGATAATTGTACAGAAGCACAAAAAAATGTTACCCTAGCTAATGCTGCATTAGCAATAAAAACTATATCATCAAAAAATATAACAGAGTGTTTAAGTATTGCTAGGGAATCATTGGAAAGCAAAAAAGCTCTCAATTCATTTAATAAACTTTTAAGCATAAGTAAATGAATATTTTAGATAAAATAATTGAGAGAAAAATAGTTGAAGTAAATCAGCTAAAAAACTTACAATCTTATTCATCTCTTGAGAAAAGCGATTATTTTGGTATACCTACAAAAAGCCTTTCAAAAAATATCTTGCAAAACCAAATCTCAATAATTGCTGAACATAAAAGAAAATCTCCTTCTAAGAAAGAGATTAATTTTACTTCAAAAACTAAAGACATCGTTTTAGGATATGAACAATATGGTGCAGTGGGTATTTCAGTTTTGACAGATGATTATTTTTTTGGTGGATCAAAAAAAGATTTAAAAATTGTTAAAGAGACCTGTAGTATTCCACTATTAAGAAAGGATTTTATTATTGATGAGTTTCAAATCATTGAATCTAAATCAATTGGTGCCGACGCAATTTTACTTATCGCAGCGATACTAACTAAAAAACAAATTTCTAATTTTTCAAGGATAGCAAAACAATTAGGATTAAATGTATTAACTGAAATTCATTCACTTGATGAATTGTACAAATGTGATTTAAAAAACATTGATATTGTTGGTGTAAATAACAGAGATTTAAAAAGTTTTGAAGTTGACATTAATAATAGTATAAAAATATCCAAACATATACCATCCGAAATGATTAAAATTTCTGAAAGTGGTATTGAAAACCCAACAGATATTAAAAACTTAATCAATGAAGGTTTTGATGGTTTTTTAATTGGAGAAAGATTTATGAAATCTGAAAATCCAGGAATTAGTTTAAAAAAATTTATTGAAAAAACAAAATGATTATTAAAGTCTGTGGTTTAAATAATAGTGACAACATAAATCAATTAATGAAACTTGATTTAGATTATATGGGAATAATTTTTTATAAGAAATCATCTAGATTCTTTAGTTCTACTACACTACCAAAATCAGAAAAAAAGTATGTTGCTGTTTTTGTTGATGAATCGTTAGATTTTATCAAAAAAATAATCAATAAATATAAATTTGAATATGTACAATTACATGGCAATGAAGATCAGAAATTTTGTAAAGAAATAAGTAGTTTATGTAATATTATAAAAGCTTTCAGAATTGATGATAAATTTGATCTAAATGAGATTGAAAAATATAGTAAATATTGCAAATACTTTCTTTTTGATACTTTCACTGAATCTTATGGTGGATCAGGAAAAAAATTTAACTGGAACTTACTTTTAAATTATAATCATAAAAAGGATTTTATACTTAGTGGTGGAATTAATTTAGAATTAATTAATAGTATAAAAAAATTAAAGAATCAATTGCCAAATTTAATTGGTGTTGATCTCAACTCAAAATTTGAAATTAAACCAGGTTTAAAAGATGTTAATAGAGTGAAAAAATTTATAAAATCAATAAAAAATGAAAACACATAATGTAAATTCAAAAGGTTTTTATGGTGAATTTGGCGGAGCATTTATACCAGAAATGCTTTACCCTAATGTAGAAGAATTAAGAAATAATTATTTAAAAATTTCTTCTTCCAAAAGTTTTAAAAATGAATTTAATAAACTTTTAAAGGACTATGTAGGAAGACCTACTCCACTGTACTTTGCAAAAAGATTATCAGAAAAATATAACACCAGAATATATCTTAAAAGAGAAGATTTATGCCATACTGGAGCACACAAAATAAATAATACTATTGGACAAATTTTACTTGCCAAAAAACTTGGAAAAAAAAGAATTATTGCAGAAACTGGAGCTGGTCAGCACGGTGTCGCAACTGCAACAGTTTGCGCATTAATGGGTATTAAATGTATTATTTATATGGGTGAAATTGATATTAAAAGACAAGCGCCAAATGTCGCCAGAATGAAAATGCTTGGTGCTGAAGTTAGACCTGCAATTTCTGGGAGTAAAACTCTTAAAGACGCAACCAATGAAGCTATCAGGGATTGGATTAATAATCCAGTAAATACTCACTATATAATTGGATCTGTAGTAGGACCTCATCCTTATCCAGATATGGTTGCTAGATTTCAATCTGTTATTGGTGAGGAAACTATAGATCAACTTCAGGAATTGGAAAATAAGTCCACACCAGATTATGTTATAGCTTGTGTTGGTGGAGGAAGTAATGCTGCTGGACTTTTTTATCCATTTCTAGATAATTTTGATGTTAAAATAATTTGTGTTGAAGCAGCAGGTAAGGGAATTGATACAGGGGAAAGTGCAGCTACATCAATTTTGGGTAAGACAGGTATTATCCATGGTTCAAAAACCTTATTAATGCAATCAAATGATGGACAAATAACAGAACCATATTCAATTTCAGCTGGTCTAGATTACCCAGGCATTGGTCCAATGCATGCAAACTTATTTAAGTCAAAAAGAGGGGAATTTATTTCAATTACTGATCAAGATGCTATGAAATGGGGATTGATTTTATCTCAAACTGAAGGTATAATTCCAGCGATAGAAACATCACATGCTTTTGCAGTTTTAGACAAGAAAAAATTTAAACCTAACGATATAATAGTATTTAACTGCTCAGGTAGAGGAGATAAAGACTTAGACACATATATTGAATATTTTAAATTGTGATTTATGAATAGAATTAATAAGACGTTTATAAACAAAAAAAATATTTTATCAATTTACTTTACGGCAGGTTATCCAAAATTACATGATACAATATCTATTATCAAAGAACTCGACAACTCAGGTGTTGACATGATTGAAATTGGTTTACCATTTAGTGATCCATTAGCAGATGGACCCACTATTCAAGAAAGCTCAACGATAGCATTATCAAATGGTATGAATACAAATATTTTATTTGATCAAATAAAAAATTTAAGATCAATAACTGAATTGCCCATAATAATAATGGGATATTTAAATCCCATAATCCAATATGGAATTGAGGAGTTTTGTTTAAAATGTAAAGAATGTGAAATTGACGGATTAATTGTTCCCGATTTGCCAGTGGATATTTATTATGAGCATTATCATGATTTATTTAAAAATCATAATTTACAAAACATGTTTTTAATAACCCCTCAAACATCTGAGAAGAGAATTCGGTTTATAGATAAAATTTCAAATGGATTTATCTATATGGTTAGTAGTTATAGTACAACAGGTGCTCAAAAAATATTTGGTGATGAAACTATAAAATATTTTAAAAGAATTAATCAAATGAAATTAAGATCTCCATTACTTGTTGGTTTTGGAATTAGCAATAAGGAAACTCGAAAAGTAGCATCAATTAATAGTGATGGAGTTATTATAGGATCTGCTTATATAAACATGTTAACCAAACACGGAATTAGACAAACAAAAAAATTTATTAATAAATTAAAAATAGATTAGTTATTGTTGCTGCTGCATCATTTGAAGATGTTTTTGAAAACTATTTGAATTATCTGTCTCTTCTTTATTGATAGTTGAAGATGAAGAATTTTCTAGAATCACTTTATCTGAGGATTTAATTTTCTTTGTATCTAATATTACATTTACTTTCATAATTTGAGTTTCATTTCCTTTATATACACCTTTAACAGGTGAGCAATCACTATAATTTCTACCAACAGCTAATCTTATATGATAAATGTCTGCAATACAATTATTTGTAGGATCTAATCCTAGCCAACCATAGTTAGGAATATAGACTTCCACCCAAGCATGAGTTGCAGAAGCTCCTCTAAATCTACCAGCTGCAAAAACATATCCACTAACATATCTTGTTGGTATTTCAGCAATTCTGCAAAGTTGAATTAAAATATTTGTAAAATCCTGGCAAACTCCTGTCTTTAAACTCCATACTTCTTCAATCTTTGTAAAAACATTTGTAACTCCCTTTTTGTAATTAAAATTTTTGTTAACATATTCACATAAATTATCAGCAACATCCATTGGAGAAGCTGATTTAAATTTACAAGATTCAATTACTTTAAAAAGCTCTTTATTTATTGAGCTATTATGAAATTTTAAAAAAGGTATAAAATCAAAAGATAATTTTAATTTTTTTAAAAGCATCCATTGTTCATTTACATCCATTGTATCTTCAGGCATAATAATTCTTTTTTTTATAATCTCCGCTTCTGAAATGATACTTAAAAATTTGTGAGGAGGTGTATATGTAAAAAACCCTACCCTATTATTATAATCATCAATGTAAGAGTCAAGCAATGGATTCCCAGGTATGTTAATTTTATGACTAACAATTTGTTGATTTAAATCGTTGTAAGGATATAAATGAAGCTTGTTTGAACTTTCATAAACAAAGTTTGAATAATTATAGGTTGTTGTATGTTTTAGAAAAAATCTTTTCATTAGTTATTTTGATAAAAATATATGTTGTTGATTTCATTAGAAATTTTATTTAGATCAAATTGAATTTTGTAAACAAAATTTTTAAGCCCATCCTGCTTTATGGAGCTTATCGAACTATAGGTTAATTCATTTTTCATTTTACCTGTCAAAAATTTTAAACTGTTACTTTCTGGTTTATTAAATTCATTGAGTCTTGTGATATGTGAATAAAGTTTATCAACACTGAATTTAATTGATCGGGGAAAAAACTGATTAATTGTAATCATTTCAATGATATTTTCAACATTAAAGATTGATTTATAAGTTTTAATGTATAATTGATATCCACCAATTGAGATTAAAAGATTTTTCCAAAAGTATGACTCATTTAAATTGTTTTCATTTGACTCTAAAATGTCTATTTTAACGTTTAAAAAATCAATGCTTTGAAGAATTCTTTCAAAATATTTTCCAAGATTCATAAAACAAAATGCATTTCCTCTCTCTTGCGATATATCAGCTACACTGTAATATATGTGATGAAATTGTGTTAGCTCATTAATAAAATCTATGGGATCATTTTTTTTATAATATTTATAAAACTTTTTATCTGTAATTTTTAAAAAATATTTATTAATTGCAACCCAAATTTCTCTTGATATATGTTCTTGAACACTTCTCGCATTTTCACGAGCTTTAGTTATCATGTTGATTAGTGTATTAGGATTTGAATTATTAAATATCATGTACTCAATAACAGAAATTGAATCTTGATAATTTTCATTTGAAATACTTTTATCAATACCCATATACGATTTTAATATACCGTTCCATGATTGATAGTCACCAGTATCTAAAGTTGAATTATAATTTGTCTTGATTAAATTCAACAACCCATAGCTTCTTTCCATATATCTATCCATCCAAAACAAATTATTTGCTACCCTACTTAACATATTAATTTTTTACTATCCATGTATCTTTACTTCCACCCCCTTGAGAACTGTTTACAATTAATGAACCTTTTTTTAATGCAACTCTAGATAAACCACCTGGACAAACTTCAATTCCATCAGAACCAAAAAGAGCAAAGGGTCTTAAATCAACACATCTCGGATGTAATGAGTTTTCTATCAAACATGGTGATGTTGAAAGGTTAAGTGTTGGCTGCGCAATATACATCTCTGGTTCCTTTTCAATTTTTAATTTATATTTATTAATTTCCTCTTTGGTAGCTGATTTACCCATTAACATTCCATATCCTCCACTACCATCTGTTCTTTTTAATACAAGCTTGTCAATGTTTTTTAACACATAATCTTTTTCATCTTTATTAGTTAATTTATAAGTCTTAATATTATCAAGGATTGGTTTTTCATTTAAATAATATGAAATCATATCTGGAACATATGTGTAAATAGCTTTATCATCAGCTATTCCTGCCCCAGGACTATTGACAAGTATAACATTACCTTGTCTATATGAATCCATTATTCCAGCAATTCCAAGAACACTTTCGGCTTTGAAGTTTAATGGATCTAAAAAATCATCATCAATTCGTCTGTAAATTATATCAACAGTTTTCAAACCACCAGCTGTTTTCATGAAAACGTAATGATTATCAACCAATAAATCGCTACCCTCAACAAGCTCGACACCCATCAATCTAGCTAAAGCAGTATGTTCATAATAAGCAGAATTATATAAGCCTGGAGTTAACATCACTACTACAGGATTTTTTTTATTTGATAAAGATTTTAACTTATTATATAATAAGTTTGGATAATCACTGATCGGTTGAACTTTTTCGCGAGGAATCATTTCAGGAAATAATCTTCTTGTAATTTCACGGTTTTCTAACATATAGCTTACACCTGAGGGGGTTCTTAAATTATCTTCTAAAACAAAAAACTTACCTTCCTCGTTTCTAATCAAATCAATTCCAGAAATATGTGTATAAATATCATTAGGAACTTTGATGTTTCTCATTTCTCTGAGATAATTGGGATTAGATATTATTAGTTCAGCTGGAATGATGTTATCATTTAGTATAAACTGCTCATGGTAAATATCCCTTATGAATAAATTTAAGGCTGTTATCCTTTGCTTAATTCCACTTTCAATGATTTTCCAATCAGAATATGAAATTATTCTAGGAATTATATCAAAAGGAAAAATTTTCTCGACACCCTGATCATCATCATAAACAGTAAAAGTGACCCCTTGATTCATAAAAAACTGTTGAGCAAAATCTTTCATACTATTTAGATTTTTTACAGATGTTTTGCTAAGGAATTTTTCAAAATTTTTATAAATATCCCTTGTAATACCTTTTTTATCAAACATTTCATCAAACATTTCAGGATATTGAATATAATTTTGAATCAACTTCATTTTTTATTTATAAGTTATTAATTCAATTTCTGGAAAATCAATAGAAAGCTTAATTTGTGATAAATATTATCAACTATATAATTTATGCAATGAAAAATTACATTTTATGATTTTTAGATATATTAAAATTAAATTATTCTAGAATTTGTTATTCAAATAAAATACTTTACAAGAGAAAACTTATTTTGAAATATTTATTAATTGAATATAAAATTCAATTAAACTATCGAACAAATACAGGTTTATTTGTGTCTTCTGTAAGATTTTCACTGTAGGAATAACCTGATGAATTAAATGATAATAATTTTTCAATACTATCAACTTGATTATCAATAATGTATCTTACCATTAATCCTCTAGCTTTTTTTGCATAGAATGAAATAATTTTAAAATTGCCATTTTTAAAATCTTTAAATACAGGAGATATTATGTTACAGTCAATAATTTTATTGTTAATAACATTAAAATATTCATTACTTGCCAAGTTTAGAATTAAAGAATCTTTTTCTAGCTCATCAATAAGTTCTTTAGTAATAGAATCTGCCCAAAAATCGTAAAGATTTTTTGATCCATTCACTGTAAGTTTTGTGCCCATTTCCAAACGATATGGTTGAATGAGGTCTAAAGGTTTTAGCATTCCATACAAACCAGAAAGTATTCTTAACTGATTCTGAAGTGTATTAACCTTGTCTACCGTTAATGATTTTGCATCTATCCCATCATAAACATCACCATTAAAAGCAAATAAAGCTGGTCTTGAATTATTATTATTATGTTCTAACTTAAATTCATTATTTCTTGTCCAATTTAAATCTGCAAGTTTTACAGAGATTTTTTGTAAGTTTTTTAAATCAGAAGGTGATTTTTCTTTTAATGCGCTATTAATAACTTTAGCTTGTTTTAAGAATTTAGGTTGTGAACAACTAAAAGTAGCAATTTCACTTTTGAAATCAAGAGACTTGGCAGGTGATATTAAAATTTTCATACTTAAAATTAATTATTTTTTGAATAATTTTTCCACTTTTCCAAACATAAACTAATATCTTCAGGCAACTTACTTTCAAACTTCATTTGTTTATTTGTTCGAGGATGATTAAAACCTAGTGATTGAGCATGAAGAGCTTGCCTTGGAAGTATTTTGAAACAATTTTCTACAAACTGTTTATACTTTGTAAATATTGTTCCTTTAATTATTTTGTTTCCACCATACCTTTGGTCATTAAATATGGGATTGCCCAAGTATTTCATATGAGCTCTAATCTGATGTGTTCTACCAGTTTCTAATTGACATTCTATTAAACTCACATAGTTAAAGTCCTGTAATACTTTATAGTGAGTTATAGCTCTTTTACCATAATTTTCATCCTCAGTGACTGACATTATCATTCTGTTTTTTTTATCTCTTGATAAATAATTATCGACTGTTCCATGATTTTCAGTAAAACTTCCCCACGTAAGAGCTATATATTTTCTTTCAGTTTGCTTTAAAAAAAATTGTTCAGAAAGGTTTCTCATCGCAATTTCAGTTTTAGCAACGACTAATAACCCGCTTGTATCTTTATCAATTCTATGGACTAAACCAGGTCTTCCACTACTGTTTTCAGGTAACTCATTCACATAATATAAAATACCATTTAAAAGCGTTCCAGTATAGTTTCCATGACCAGGATGAACTACTAAATTTGGTGGCTTATTGACAACTAAGAAATCTTTATCTTCATAAATAATTTCAAAATCTATCTTTTCAGGTTCAAGAAGATTTTCATAAGGTGGATATGAAAACATTACTTTTACTTTATCACCTGGTTTTACTTTATAGTTTTGTTTAATGGGTTTATCATTTGCGTAAATAAATCCATTTTTTGCAGCTATTTGGATTTTATTTCTTGACGCATTTTCAATTCTGTTCATTAAAAATTTATCAATCCTCAATGGTTCTTGCCCTTTATCAACTTTAAAGGAAAAGTGTTCATATAATTCGTCATTTAATTCAGATTCTTGCAAATACTACTTATTTATACCGTTACCTAAAACAAAATCAATTTTTGATTTTTTTGGAATTATATCTCCTTCCTTTACTTCATTTTCTAAGTACAAAACTTTTAGAACCATATCTTTTCCAATATTATCTTCATAAGAAATCTCACCTAATTCTAAATCTAAAGCTGAAAGTGTTGATTCAGCATTACGTTTTGTAAGCTGAATTAAGTTTGGAAGAATAACATTGCCATAACTAGTTGGATTTATTGTTAAATAAATTTTTCTGTTCTTTTTGACACTTTTATTCGATTTTGGAATTTGATCCAATACTGTATTTTTATCGTAATCAGGGTTAAAAAAAGATGAGTCAATAACTTCAAATCTCAGTTTATTTTCAACAATAATTTTTTCTACATCTGACAATTGTAGTCCAATCAAGTTTGGTACTGAAATTTTACTGGTTTGTTTGGTGTAAAAAAATAAAAAAATAATAGAAAACAACACTACTAAAGAAAATATTACAACAGCAATAAAAACCTGCTTTATAAATATTTTACTGTAAAGGAATTTCATAAAAATTGAAAAACAAATATAGATAAATAAGTATCTTTAATCTCCTAAAATTTTAATATTCATGAAAAAAAATATTGCAGTTGTCATGGGTGGATACTCATTAGAACATAATGTTTCACTATACAGTGGGGCTTACGTCATGAAAACTATTGACGATAAACTGTATAATATTTTTAAAATAATAATATCAAAAGAAAAATGGATTTATATTGATAAGGATAATAATGAATACATTCTTAATAAAGATAATTTTACTGTTAACGTAGATGAAAATGTAACAAGTTTTGATTTAGTATTCATTATTATTCACGGCGATCCTGGTGAAAATGGTATACTACAAAAGTATTTTGAAGAATTAAAAATTCCATTTACTGGTCCAAATTCAAAAACAGCTGAATTAACATTCAATAAAAAGAAATGTATTGACTTTGTTAGTACCCATTCTATCAATACTGCAAAATCTTTTTTATTACAAAAGGATAAAAGTTATGATTTAAATAAAA
>CACDPE010000002.1 GCA_902554655.1 uncultured Bacteroidota bacterium | reverse complement strand
ATTAAAATACGCTCAATGGTACTATGGGCCACAAAACAGAATGTTAAGTTCAATACAATTAAACTTAGCAAATAAAAAAATATTTGATAATGCATCTTTAATATTTTCTTTTCAAAAAATTAAAGAATCTAGAAATAGAAGAAAGTTTAATTCACTTAATTTAATATCTCAAAAAGAAGATTTAAGTGTTTTTTCCATAAATACAGATTTTTCAAAAAAATTAAATGAAATTAATTCACTAGCCTATGGTTTTGAGCTCACAAATAATAAACTTGTTTCTACAGCTAAAAATTTTGAACTCGTGATTGAAAACAATAGAGTTATTGATAGAATTCTAAGTAAGAGTTTAAGCAGATACCCAAGTAATGGAAGTAAATATGGTTCAATGGCAACCTATTTTGAATTTAGAAAAAAAATTAGCCCTAAGGCTAATCTAAGCATTGGTACTAGATACTCTTTAATAGATATTTCTGCATCATGGGATCAAAATTTTCTAATGGACAGTAATTTGTATGGTTTTTTTAGACAGTTTGAAGACTTAAATTTTACAAATTCAGCTATTACAACTAGTATAGGACTTTCTCAGTTAACAAATAATTTTAATAAAATTTCAATCAATTTGTCAAGTGGTTTCAGAGCTCCTAACATTGATGATGTTGGAAAAATTAGGGAAAACTCAGGAATTCTTACTGTGCCAAACTCTAAATTGAAACCTGAAAATGCATATACTATTGATTTAGGTTTTAACAGGTTTAACAAAGCTCTCTCTTACAGTTTAAACCTTTACTACACTCTATTAAATCGTACAATTGGAAGAGATCTTTTTTATGATTACACAGATTCAACAACTGAAAATCCTATTACTGTGTTGTATGATAATGAAGAAGTAATTACAATGGGTAACTATAACTTGGGAAATTCTAGTATTTATGGTTTTAATTTCGATACTAATTATTCTTTTAATGAATATTTTAATTTAATAGGAAATCTTACTTTCACAAATGGAGATATTGTTTATAATGACTATCCAATGCCTTCAATTCCTCCATTATTTGGATCTGTAAAACTGAGGTTTAAAAAAAATAATTTTAACCTACAATTGACTTATAAATTTTCTCAATCAAAATCATCTGATCAATACAGTTTTGGAGGTGAAGATGGTCTTGATGAAACTCCTTTTGTTTATGAGAATGAAGAAATTAAATATTTAGGTATGCCTAAGTGGGGAGTTTTTCAGTTGTCTTCATTATTCAATATTACAAAAGAAATTAAAGCTCAATTGTTACTAGATAATATATTTGATATTCACTACAGGGAATTCGCTTCTGGAATTTCTTCGCCTGGAAGGTCTTTAAACTTGATGTTGATTTTTGATTAAGTATAAGCTATAATCAATAAATTAGAGTAAAATTAAGTAAATTCGCATTTTTATTTTTAATGTCATTTAAAGAATATAAAACATTAGATCTTACAGAAATTTCGAATAAGATTTCTGATTATTGGGAGAAAAATAAAACTTTTGAAAAAAGTATTTCCTCAAGAAATAATTCTAAAGATTTTGTTTTTTTTGAGGGTCCGCCCTCTGCCAATGGTATGCCTGGTATTCATCATGTTATGGCTAGAGCTATTAAAGACATTTTTTGCCGATATAAAACATTAAAAGGGTTTAAAGTTAGTAGAAAAGCGGGATGGGACACCCATGGATTACCTGTAGAATTGGGTGTAGAAAAAGAATTGAATATTTCCAAGGAAGATATTGGAAAGAAAATCAGTATTGAAGAATATAATGAAGCTTGTAAAAAAGCTGTAATGAAATATACTGGTATTTGGAATAATTTAACTAAAAGAATAGGGTATTGGGTTGATATGGATAATCCATATATAACTTACAAATCAAAATATATCGAATCAGTTTGGTGGCTTCTTAAAAAACTGTATGATGATAACTTAATATATAAAGGATACAGTATTCAACCATATTCTCCCAAAGCAGGTACTGGGCTTAGCTCTCATGAGTTAAACCAGCCTGGTACTTATCAAGATGTTACTGATACGACTGTGACAGCTCAATTTGAATGTGTATCAGATTCTTTACCAACTTTCTTATCAAAATATTCTATAGTTTATGTTTTAGCGTGGACAACTACTCCTTGGACGCTTCCTTCAAATACTGCACTCACCGTCGGAAAAAAAATTGACTATGTTTTAGTAAAAACCTATAATTTATACACTCATAAAGCTATCAATGTCATAGTTGCTAAAGATTTAATTGAAAAAGTTTTTAAATCAAATTTTGTGAGAGTTGAAAGCGAGGATAAACTAATCTTTGATTCAATAAAAAATATTCCATATCTAATTTGTGAAAGTTTTAAAGGAAAAGACATTTTAGAAGTTAAGTACCATCAACTTTGGAAAGATGCTCCACAACCTGCAAATAATCCTGAAAATGCATTTAGAATAATTTCTGGAGACTTTGTAACTACAGATGAAGGTACAGGTATTGTTCATACATCTCCAACATTTGGTGCAGATGATGCTTTAGCAGCAAAAAATGCATCTCCTGAAGTTCCTCCAATGTTAGTCTATA
The DNA here is from genome assembly GCA_902554655.1 of uncultured Bacteroidota bacterium. Classification (GTDB taxonomy): domain Bacteria; phylum Bacteroidota; class Bacteroidia; order Flavobacteriales; family Flavobacteriaceae; genus Eutrophosalina. The sequence continues at coordinate 129,709 of CACDPE010000002.1, read as the reverse complement.
ACAAAGCTGAAGAGCTTGTTCCACTTGTAGATTTACAAGGAAAGTTTATTAGTTCTCTTAAAGGAATTGGTGGGAAGTATGTGAAAAATGAATACTATGATGAAGGATTAGCTCCAGAAAAATCAGTTGATGTTGAAATAGCGATAAGACTCAAAGAAGAAAATAAAGCTTTTAGAGTTGAAAAATATACTCACAGTTATCCAAATTGTTGGAGAACTGATAAACCAGTATTATATTATCCGTTAAATTCATGGTTTATAAAAGTAACTGAAAGAAGAAATGAGTTAATTAAAAATAATTCTAAAATTAATTGGAAGCCTAAGGCAACTGGTGAAGGAAGGTTTGGAAATTGGTTGAATAATGCTAATGATTGGAATCTATCAAGATCTAGATTTTGGGGGATTCCTCTTCCAATATGGGTTAGTGAAGACGGAATTGAAACTAAAATAATTGGGTCTGTTAATGAGTTGTATGACGAAATTGAATTATCAATTAGTAAAGGCTTTATGAAAAAAAACCCATTAAAAAAATTTAAAATTGATGATTTATCTGATGAAAATTATGATAATATTGATTTACATAAACATATTGTTGACAATATTATTTTGAGTTCAAGCAATGATAAAAAAATGTTTAGAGAAGATGATTTAATTGATGTTTGGTTTGATTCGGGGGCAATGCCATATGCTCAATGGCATTATCCATTTGAAAACAAAGATTATATTGATAAACATAAATTCTTTCCTGCAGATTACATAGCTGAGGGTGTTGATCAAACACGTGGATGGTTTTATACTTTACATGTAATAGGTACATTAATATTCAATTCCAATAGTTATAAAAATGTAATATCCAATGGTCTAGTTCTAGATAAAAATGGTCAAAAAATGTCAAAAAGACTTGGTAATGCTGTTGATCCTTTTGCAACACTAGATAAATATGGCCCAGACGCTACAAGATGGTACATGATTTCAAATTCTAACCCCTGGGATAATTTAAAATTTGATGTTAGTGGAATTGAAGAAGTAAGAAGAAAGTTCTTTGGAACAATTCATAATATTTATTCTTTTTTTAGTCTTTACTCAAATATTGATGGATTTGATTTAAATAGTAAGCATATTAATTATAAAGATAGATACGAATTAGATCGATGGATTATTTCAGAACTTAATACTTTAATTAAAAATGTTGAAGAGGCTTACAATAATTATGAGCCCACTAAATCAGCAAGGCTTATATCAAATTTTGTTCAGGATAACTTAAGTAATTGGTATGTTAGATTATCCAGAAGAAGATTTTGGAAAGGTGAATTTAATCAAGATAAGATTTCGGCATATCAAACACTACATGAATGTTTAAGCACTATTTCAATTATTTCATCCCCTATCAGTCCATTTTATATGGATAATTTGTATCAAGATTTAAATAAAAATAATGGATCAGTACATTTATCTAATTACCCAATTTACAATGAAAAATTAGTAGATAAAGTTTTAGAAAGAAAGATCAGACTATCACAGGAAATTTGTTCATTGGCATTGTCATTAAGAAAAAAAGAAAAAATTAAAGTTAGACAGCCTTTACCAAAAATTTTAGTTCCTTTTAAAAATGAAGATGAGAAAAATACTTTAATTGAAATTTCTGAGTTTATCAAATCTGAAATTAATGTAAAGGAAATAGAACTAATTTCAGATTCTTCATCAATTCTTATAAAAAAAGCTAAACCAAATTTTAAGGTTTTAGGACCAAAATATGGTAAAAACCTTAAAGAAGTTGTAAATCAAATTAATTCTCTTGATACTGTTAAAATCAATGCTATTGACGATGGAGAATTGGTTAAAATAAGTTTAAATAATTTAGATTATAATTTAAGTCCTGATGATGTTGAAATATATTTTGAAGATATTGAAGGATGGCTTGTTGCCTCTGAAAATGGTAAAACTATAGCATTAGATACATCTATAAACGAGTCTTTAAAGAATGAAGGTATTTCCAGAGAAATTGTCAATAGAATTCAAAATTTAAGAAAAGAATCAAATTTTAATGTAAGTGATAAAATTATTATTCAATTAGAAAGAAATAATTTGATTGAAAAAGCTATTTTTGCAAATCTTAATTACGTGAAAAATGAAACTTTAGCAAAAGATTTAATTTTTTTAGATAATTTAGACTCAACATCAAAAATTGAATTTGATGATTTCAGTTTAGGTGTTAAAATATTTAAAATAAATAAAAATGAATGATGATAATTTAGTTGTAAGATATTCTGACAAGGATTTAACTCATTTTAGAAAAATAATCGAAGATAAAATTTCTAAAGCTCAGCATGATTTAGAACTTATTAGAAGTGCTTACATGAATGATGGCAACAATGGGACGGACGATACTGCCCCTACTTTCAAAGCTTTTGAAGAAGGGTCACAAACTATGTCTAAAGAAGCTAATACACAATTAGCTATTAGACAAGAAAAATTTATTAGAGATTTAAAAAATGCTGTTATAAGAATTGAAAATAAAACCTATGGAATATGTAGGGTTACTGGTAAACTAATATCTAAAAAAAGATTAGAGTTAGTGCCTCATGCGACTTTAAGTATTGAGGCTAAAAATAAAATGTCTTAGATTTCTTTTGGGAAAAAAAAAGATTAGCTTAAAAACTTGCCTTTTAATTGTTTCTGGAATTTTAATTTTAGATCAAGTATTAAAGATTTACATAAAACTTAATTACTCTCTTACTTTTTATGGTGAACAGGCTATTATTGATTGGGGTTGGTTCAAATTATTATTTATAGAAAATAGAGGAATGGCATGGGGAGCTAAGTTAAATGACTTCCTTCCCTTTATTGATGATAAGTCTGCCAAGCTTATCCTTACTCTTTTTAGGATTGTTGCAATTGGATTCATATTTTATTGGTTAAAAAATATAATCAAAGAAAACAGCAATAAACTATTAGCTATTTGTTTGTCATTAATACTTGCTGGTGCTATTGGAAATGTAATTGATTCTGTTTTTTACGGTTATATATTTACAGAAAGTTATTTTGAAGTAGCTAAATTCTCACCTGGTAATGGCTATGAAGATATTTTTTATGGAAATGTAGTCGATATGTTTCAATTTCCACTATTTACTTGGACTTGGCCTGATTGGTTCCCCTTTCTAGCTGGGGAAGAGTTTACTTTTTTTGAACCTGTTTTTAACATTGCTGATTCTGCAATTTCTATTGGTATTTTTATGATGATTATATTTAATAAAAGTTTTTTTAAAAACTAAAAACTTTTTTTGGAGTAACACAAAAATCTAGTTTTTCATCATACTTGCTTGTCTGAATTTTATCCTCTGGATCAAAAAAAGATAGTCCTACTTTAATAACATTTCTTGTTTGCTCAGTAGTTAAGAATCTATCATAAAAACCTTTACCATATCCAATCCTGTTGCCATTTTTATCATATGCTAACAAAGGGACAAAAATTACATCTATATTTTCTTTGAATTCTTTGCCTTTAATTGGTTCAGGAATACCATATTTATTTTTTTTTATTAATGTTTCTTCGTTGAAAAGATATGATTTCATGGATTGTCTATTAAAATCTGATTTAGAAATCAATATCTCTTTATTTTTTCCGGTTAAAATATTTAGAATTGGTGTTGTATCAACTTCAAATTTTTCTTCAATTGATAAAAAAATATGAAAAAAATTATAACTCCAAATTGGTAGATTCAATACATTATTGGCAATTGAAATGCTTTTAGTAATAATTTGATCATTGTTTAATTTGGATCGAAGAAATAAATATTTTTTTCTGGCTTCAATTTTGTTCATTCTCAAATACAAATAAATAATTATTTTAGTTAAGTGGCTATATCAAAAAAAATTATTTTAAAAACATTACCTGAAGATCCTGGTGTTTACCAGTTTTTGAGTAAAGAAAAAAAGATTATTTATGTTGGTAAAGCTAAAAATCTAAAAAAAAGAGTTAGCTCTTATTTTCTAAAGAATATAAAAAGTAGAAAAACCCTAAACCTAGTTAAGAATACTAAATTCATAGAACATGTAGTTGTAAAATCCGAATCCGATGCTCTTTTATTGGAAAATTCTTTAATAAAAGAAAATCAACCTAAATACAATATTTTACTAAGAGATGATAAAACCTATCCTTGGATATGTATTAAAAATGAAAGATTTCCAAGAATTTTTTTGACTAGAAAATTTATAAAAGATGGATCTGAATATTTTGGACCATATACAAATGTGAAGGTTATAAATATCTTATTGAATTTAATTAGAACATTATACCCTATTAGAACAAGCAATTATAATTTCTCACAAAAACAAATTAATAATCCAAAAAATGAAATTTTTCTTAATGTTCATAAAAATAGTGGTCATAGCCTAATACTTGGTTTTAAAGAATTTGATAAAAGTTTAAATAAAAATCTTGTTTCAGAGGAAAGTTATAATGAAAATATTGAACATGCTAGAGATATTCTGAATGGAAAGTTTAGTTTTATCAAATCAATTCTAAAGAAAAAAATGATAAATTTTTCTGAAAATTTAGAATATGAAAATGCTCAAAGCGTTAAGGAAAAATTAAATTTATTAGAAAATTATCAATCAAAATCTACAGTAGTTAGTCAAAAATTAAGCAATATTGATGTTTTTAGTATTATTTCGGATTTAGATTTTGCATTTATTAATTACTTACAAATTATAAATGGAAGAGTAGTTAGATTTCACAATCAGGAGGTGAGAAAAAAAATGAATGAAAGTGATGAAAAGATTTTAAGCCATATTATTTTAAGCTTGAGAGAAAAATTTAATTCCCAATCGAAAATAATTATTTCACCATTTGATTATAAAAAACTAATTAATCTAAAATTTATAGTTCCTAAGTCAGGAGATAAAAAGAAACTACTAGACTTATCCTTCAAAAATGTAAAAATATTCAGACTTGAAAGAAATAAACAGATTCAGCTGATAGATCCAGAAAAACATATAAATAGAATTATGGAACAAATGAAGATTGATCTTAAATTAAAATCTGAGCCCAGACATATTGAATGTTTTGATATTTCAACAATTCAAGGCACAAATAATGTAGCATCATGCGTAGTTTTTATGAATGGTAAGCCAGCAAAAAAATATTATAGAAAATTTAACATAAAAACCGTCTACGGACAAAATGATTTTGGATCAATGGAAGAAGTTGTTTTTAGACGTTATAGAAGATTATTAGAAGAGAAAAAGTTATTACCAAATTTAATAGTAATAGATGGTGGAAAAGGACAATTAAGCTCAGCTGTAAAAAGTCTAAAAAATCTTGATTTATTTAAAAAAATACCTATTCTTGGAATAGCTAAAAGGCTTGAAGAGTTGTATTTTCCGAATGATCCTATACCTCTTTACTTAAATAAGAAATCTGAAACTTTAAAAATAATTCAACAACTAAGAAATGAAGCTCACAGATTTGGTATAAGTTTTCATAGAAATAAAAGATCAAAATCTGCACTTGTTTCTGGGCTTGATGGTATTAAGGGTATTGGTGAAAACACTAAAAATAAAATATTAAAAAAATTTAAATCCATATCGAGATTAAAAAACGTAAGCGATACTCAAATTATAAATGAAATTGGAAAATCTAAAGCTCAAAAAATTATTAACTATTTAAATGATAATAGCTAGATTTTTTAATTTTACAATGTTGAAGGGAAATTTATTTACTTTATTACTTTACATTTTTTTTTATTCAACAACCTCATACACTCAAAATCTAAGTAAATCAAGTATAGTCAATGACAGTTTATATTTAAAAACATTTGATGCGTATAAATCCGGTGAATTACTTGAATATAAACTTCATTATGGTTTTTTTAATACAAGTTATGCATCATTGGAAATTAAAGCAGAAAAACTTAATAATGAGACTGTATTTAGGGCAACTGCAATTGGTAAAACTATAGGTTTAGCCAGATTATTTTTTAGAGTAGATGATTTATATGAAGCATTTTTTCCACTAGAAAAGGTAAAACCAATAAAATCTATAAGAGATATTTATGAGGGTGGTTACATAAGAAAAGCTGAAACTTATTATAATGATAATTATAAAACAGCTACCATACTTAATAAAATAACTAATGAAAAAGAGACAATAGCTCTTAAGGATGATTATCAAGATATAGTTTCAACATTCTATTTTTTAAGAAGACACCTAGATATTAATAAATTAAATAATGGCGATATGATCGCTTTGAATATCTTTTTTGATAAAAAAAATTATCCTTTCAAAATGAAATTTCTAGGTGTAGAAAATTTAAAGACTAAATTTGGGTTAATTGAATGTATGAAATTAAATCCTTACATGGAAGCTGGAAGAGTTTTTAGAAGTAATAAGGGTCTTGAATTATGGGTTACAAACGATGATAACAGAATTCCAATTAAAGTCAAAGCAAACCTTAGAGTTGGTACAATAATAGCAGAATTGACTTCATTCAGAGGAATCACAAATCCTTTTAAAATAATAGTTAATGAGCAATAATTCAATCAAAATTTTAATTGTTCTACTTTTTATTTACTCTTGTGGTGAAAAGGAAAAAATAGATCAAATTTTAATTCCTAATAAAGAAAAAATTATCAAAGAATTTGGTTTTACTTTAAACAATTTTAATGTCAAAAAAGATACGGTTAACAGAGGAGATTCTTTTGGCTTAATTCTAGAAAAAAACAATCTTTTTTATCCAAAAATTTATAATATAGTTTCTGAGGTAAAAAAAGTTTTTGATATTAGAAAAATTAATATTGGTAGACCCTATACCATTTTATCCTCAAAAGATTCATTAAGTAAACCTGAATATTTTATTTACCAACCTAATTCTATCGATTATATAGTTGTTTCATTAAATGATTCTCTTTGGGCAGAAAAAAAACAAAAAGAAGTAAAACTCATTCAAAAAAAAGCTTCAGGAATTATTAAAAGCTCATTAGCCGAAACAATGCAAGAATTAAAACTCAGTCCTCTACTAACAAATGAGCTTTCTGAAATTTATGCTTGGAATATTGATTTTTTTAGACTTGAAAAGGGTGATAATTTCAAAATATTATACACATCAAAATACATTGATGACAGCATATACATTGGCCTTAACCGTGTACACAATGCTTATTTTGAGCATAGAGGAGATCCCTTTTATGCAATAGAATTTAAAACTGACAGCTTAAGAAATATCTATGAATATTTTGATGAGAATGGAAAAAATTTGAGAAGAGCATTTTTACTATCTCCTGTTCAATTTAGTAGAATTTCATCTAGATATAATCTAAGAAGAAAAATTGCATATTATGGAAGAATTAAACCTCATTATGGTACTGATTTCGCTGCTCCTGTTGGAACACCAATTAGAGCAACTGCTGATGGAACTGTTATAAAGTCAGCCTATACAAGAGCTAATGGCTATTATGTAACTTTAAGTCATAACTCTACATATTCAACTCAGTATTTACATATGAACAAAAGAGGTTTAAAAGTAGGGACTAAAGTTAAACAAGGAGATAAGATAGGTGAAGTTGGGATGACAGGCTATACATCAGGCCCACACGTTTGTTATAGATTTTGGAAAAATGGTAAGCAAGTAGATCCATTAAAACAAAAGCTCCCTGAAGCAAAACCAATTTCTAATGAGTTAAAAGAAATTTATCTTTCATATATGAACCCAATTAAAAACGAACTTGATAATATTGAATCAAATATTACCTTTGATCAAAACAATTTAACACAAAATAATGTTAGATAAGATAAATCCAACAAAAACAGAATCATGGAAAAAACTTAAAAATTTGGGTTCAATTTCAGATTTAAAGAGTTTATTCAAAAATGATTCTAACAGATCAAAAAAATACTCACTTTCAAACGATGGACTTTTTGTTGATTTTTCAAAAAACTTAATTGATGACGAAATTCTTGATTTACTTTTTAATCTATCTAAAGAATGTAAATTAAAGGATGCCATCAATAAGCAATTTGATGGAGAAAACATAAATGAGACTGAGGATAGAGCTGTTCTACATACAGCTTTAAGAAGCTTTGATAAAAAAAGTCCTTTTTTTAAAAATATTAAACAAGACAGAGAAAAAATTAAGAATTTAAGTAACGACATTTTAAATGGAAATTATCTAACAAGTAATGGGAAAAGATTTACAGATGTTGTAAATATTGGTATTGGGGGTTCAGATCTTGGCCCAACAATGGTTGTAGAAGCTTTAAAATATTATAAAACAAACTTAAATATCCACTTTATTTCAAATGTTGATGGTGACCATGTAACTGAAGTTTTGAAAAACTTAAATCCTGAAACAACATTTTTTATAATTGTTTCTAAAACATTTACAACACAAGAAACAATTTCAAATGCACTTACAGTTAAGGATTGGTTTTGTAAAAAACTAGATGAAAAGGATATACAAACACACTTTGCTGCAGTGTCTACAAATTTAGAAGCTGTAAAAGATTTTGGAATTAATCCAGACTTTGTATTTCCAATGTACAATTTTGTAGGTGGTAGATTTTCACTTTGGGGAACTGTTGGTATTTCAATTTCATTGGCAATTGGTTATGAAAATTTTGAACAATTACTAAGAGGAGCTAATTCAATGGATTTTCACTTTAAAAACACTCCTTTTGAAAAAAATATTCCAGTAATTTTAGCTTTAATTAGCATATGGTATAACAATTTTAATAATGTTGAATCTGAAGCTATAATTCCTTACACTGAATATCTTAAATATTTACCTTCTTATCTGCAACAAGCAATAATGGAAAGTAACGGTAAAAGTGTTGACAGAAATGGGGAAAAAATTAATTATCAAACCGGGAACATAATATGGGGCGGAAGTGGTACAAATGCTCAACATGCTTTTTTTCAACTAATACATCAAGGCACTAAACTAATTCCATGTGATTTTATTGGTTTTAAAAAATCCCTATATGGCAATACAAGTCACCAAAACAAATTACTTTCAAACTTCATAGGTCAAACTGAAGCTTTATTAAATGGTAAAAGTTTAGAAGAAGTAAAAAAGGAATTAATAATGTCTGGACTTACTACAAAAAAAATTGATGAAATTTCGCCATTTAAAGCATTTGAAGGGAATAAACCTTCAAATACTATTTTATTTGAAAGCTTAACTCCAAAATCCATCGGAATGTTAATTGCAATGTATGAACATAAAATTTTTGTACAAGGTGTTATTTGGAATATTTTTAGTTTTGATCAATGGGGTGTTGAACTTGGTAAAAAACTGGCAGCTAAGTTATTAACAGAAATAAATTCTGGAAAACTTAAATCTCACGATAAATCAACAGAATCTCTTCTTAAAAATTTAAAAGGTTGATTTATGTTTTTTATAAATAAATTAAAATTTAATTTTTTATCATTTTATGTTCATAAAATTAACCTTCCAATAACAATAAATGTTAAAATTTTCTTAATATTTGCTGTATTAAAACAATTCATAAATGAAAAAATTCTTATTAATTGCTTCATTATTCTTTTCAGGAATAATGTTTGCTCAAAATTCTGTAACTGGAATTGTTGTTGATGCAGAAACTGGAACTGGTCTTCCTGGAGCTTCAATAATAATTCAAGGTACAACAACTGGAGTTTCAAGTGATTTTAATGGACGTTTTACCATTAACGCTGATTCAGGCTCTATAATTGAGATTTCATACATTGGTTATGAATCTGCTGAAATTTCTGTGAGTGAAAGCTTAGATCTAGGTTTAATTAAATTAAGTCCAGGTGAAAATATTTTATCAGGAGTTACTGTTTTTGGAGGTTTATCTCTTGCAACTGATAGAGAGACCCCTGTAGCTGTTTCAACACTATCTTCAACTGAGATTGAAGAAAGAATTGGTAATTTAGAACTACCTGAATTATTAAATTCCACACCAGGTGTTTATGCAACTAAACGAGGTGGAGCTTTTGGTGATAGCTATATAAATGTCCGTGGATTTAAACAAGAAAATATTGCTGTATTAATTAATGGTATGCCTGTTAATGATATGGAAAATGGGAAAGTATATTGGAGTAACTGGGCTGGTTTAACAGATGTTGTTTCTGCAATGCAGGTTCAAAGAGGTTTAGGTTCTTCTCCACTCCCAATCTCATCTGTTGGTGGAACTATTAATATTATTACCAAATCGACTGAGCTTACAAAAGGAGGTAAAGTTGCTGCAACGGTCGGTAACGATGGCTATCTAAAAACTGTTCTTAATTATAACACAGGAGTTATGGATGGAGGTCATGCTCTATCTTTTGTTTTTAGTAGAACAGGCGGTGATGGTGTTGTTGATTTTACTGAATTTGAAGCATTTTCATATTTTCTGGGTTATGGATGGAAAAGTGATGATGATAAAAATAATGTACAATTTATTGTAACTGGTGCACCTCAATATCACCAACAAAGATATTATAGCTACTACAATCAAGCTACTCTACAACAATATGTTGATCATGGTATATATTATAACTATACTGGGGGGATGTACAATGGTGAAGGTTTTAACATGAGAAGAAATTTTTATCATAAACCTATTGCATCAGTTAACTGGGAAAGTAAATTAAATTCAAAATCTACTTTATCTGTGACTGCTTATGCTTCAGTTGGTAGAGGTGGTGGAACAGGTGATTTAGGAAGAATTACAACTGGAGGTGCTGGCTCATTTGGTCACTACTTCAGTGGTGATCTAAATTATGGTTCACAACCTGGAAGATACGCTCTTAGAAATCCTAATACAGGGTATTTTGACTTTGATAAATTAGCAGCAAACAATAGCGGTCAACCAGTCACTTGGTATAATGGAGGAACTAGGACCAATGTTCTCGACGCAACTACCGGTTTATATATTGTTAATGATGCTGACGAAAGAGTAAATGGTATTAAAAGAAATGGTATAATTAGAAGAGCATCAGTAAACTCACATAACTGGATAGGTGGGCTAATTAATTTTAAGACTCAGGTTAATGATAACTTTGCTTATCAAGTGGGTGCTGACTTAAGATATTACAGAGGAATTCATTACAGAAGGTTAGATAATTTAATCGGGGCGGATGGATACAGAGATTTTGATAATGTAAATTATCCTGGTGGATTTATTGCTAAAAAAGAATATCCCTCCACTATGAGTAATCTTTGGAATGTATTCAAATCAACTGATGATGAAGAAAAAATTGATTATCACAATGATGGACTTGTTTCATGGCAAGGTTTATTTGGTCAAGCTGAATATGTCACCGATACATATTCTGTATTTGTACAAGGTTCTGTTGCCAATCAAGGATTCCAAAGAGTTGACTTTTTTAGATATAAAGTAAGTGACCCTATGCATAAAAGTGCTAAAAAGAATATTCTTGGTGGTACAATTAAAGGTGGAGCTAACTTTAATATAGATGCAAAAAATAATATTTATGTTAACAGCGGTTATTATTCAAAAGCACCAAATTTTGATGCAGTTTTTCTTAATTATGATAACTACGTTACACCAGATGCTGATTTAAATAATGAAAAAGTTTTTGGATTAGAAGTTGGTTATGGATATAGGTCAAGTAATCTTAATATGAACTTAAACCTTTTTAGAACATCGTGGAAAGATAGATTTTTATCGGAAAGTATGAGAATTGGTGGAGAAAGTGGTAGAGCAAATTTCACTGGAGTAGAACAATTACATACTGGAGTAGAATTTGACGGTGTATGGAACATCAGTAATTATGTTAAACTTGAAGCCATGGCGACAATTGGTAATTACAAGTATATGAAAGATATTACTGATGAAACAGTAACAACAAATGACGGACAAGTAATTGGTTCTTCAACTCTATACTTAGGCGGACTTAGAATTGAAGATAGTGCTCAAACTACAGCGAGAGCTAATCTAGTAGTTGCTCCTACTGATAATTTCACATTTAATATTTCGTTGTTCCATGCTGACGATATTTTTGGTGGAATTCATGAGGATGAAACTTTTGCTGATGAATATGGTTTCATGGATGAAAATTTAACTGATATGAGATTGCCAGATTATCAAATTTTTGATATGGGAGCTTCATATAGATTTAAATTATTTGGTGATGATGTAAGGCTTAGATTAAATGTTAATAATGTATTTGATGAGGAGTATTATCCTATGTCTACAACAAACTATCCTGTAACACCAACTAGTACAAATCATCAGGGTATTAATGTTGACAATAAAGTTTTTCCAGGATGGGGAAGAACATGGAATTTAGGGTTCACGTATAGGTTTTAATACAATCTTTACAGATTAAAAAAAACCCTCTTATTGAGGGTTTTTTTATTTCTTGCCTTTTACTACAACAACAAACTCACCTTTAATCTTAAATTTATTCACTTGATTTAATACATCTAAAACTTTACCTCTGTAAGTAGTTTCATAAACTTTTGAAATCTCCTTTGTTACAGAAATATCCCTGTCAGATCCAAAATAATTAGCAAAGTCATTTAAAGTTTTAATCAACTTGTGTGGTGATTCATAAAAAATCATTGTTCTTTTTTCATTTGTAAGTTCTTCTAGTCTAGATTTTCTACCTTTTTTTAAGGGCAAAAAACCTTCAAATGTAAATCTATCACAGGGTAATCCACTAATTACTAAAGCAGGTACCAAAGCAGTTGGGCCTGGTAAACATTCAACTTCAATATCATTATCAATACACTTCTTAACAATCAAATATCCAGGATCTGAAATTCCGGGTGTCCCCGCATCAGAAATTAGCCCAATTTTAAAGCCATTTTTAATTTCATTAATTATTGATTCAACTATCGAGTGCTCATTAAACTTGTGATAAGATTTCAGTATTTTTTTAATACCTAAATGATTAATAAGTTTTGCTGTGTGACGAGTATCCTCACATAAAATGATATTAGAACTTTCTATTTCTTCGATTGATCTTTTTGATATATCTGCTAAATTGCCAATTGGGCTTGGTATTAAAACTAACTTTGACATTTAAATTTATCTTTGTATTAAATTACAACAAAAATAAAGGAAATAAATAGTGGGAAGTATTGAGGTAATATGTGGTTCTATGTTTTCTGGTAAAACAGAAGAATTAATAAGACGCCTGAAAAGACTAAGCTATGCTAATAAAACTTTTAAAGTTTTTAAGCCTGAAGTTGATACTAGAAACAAGAAAACTTCTATTCAATCACATAGTAAGATTGAAATTGAAGCACAAAGCGTAAATAAGGCAACAGAAATATTAAAACATAAAGAAAGTTTTGATGTTATTGGAATCGATGAAGCTCAATTTTTTTCGGATGACATTGTTGAAGTATGTAATAAATTAGCAAACGGTGGAGTAAGAGTTATTGTTGCTGGATTAGATATGGATTATTTAGGAAAACCTTTTGGGCCAATGCCTAATTTAATGGCAATTGCAGAAGAAGTAACAAAAGTTCATGCAGTATGTGCTGACACAGGTCTACCTGCTTTATATAGTTTTAGAAAACTAGAAAATGACGATGTTGTTATGCTTGGAGAGAAGAATGAATATGAACCACTTTCAAGAAAAGCATATGTGTCTAAAATGAAAAAAAAATAAGTTGAATAATAATACCTACCTAAAAATCAACTTAAAAAATCTAGTTTCAAACTTTTTATTTCTAAAAAGCAAAATTTCTGATACAACTAAGTTTCTTGGTGTAGTTAAAGCTTTCGGATATGGGTCTGACTCAATTGAAATAGCAAAATGTTTAGAAAAGCAAAACATAGATTATTTAGCAGTGGCATATACCTCTGAAGCAATTCAATTAAGAGAAAATGCAATTAAAATTCCAATATTAGTCCTTCATCCCCAGATTGGAGATTTCAATGATATATTCCAGTATGATTTAGAACCAAATATCTACTCCTTTAAGATTTTGAATGAATTTATAAACAATAAAAGTATGAATCAAAATCAACCAATACATTTAAAATTTAATACTGGATTAAATAGGATTGGATTTAAATATTCTGATATTAATATTCTTTGTGATATTATAAAATCAAATAATATCAATGTTAAATATATATTTTCTCACTTAGGAGCTTCTGAGGATTTATCTGAGATTCCATTTACTGAAGGTCAAATTAACTTATTTGAAAAAATTTCTGAAAACATTGAAAAAAAATTAAATAGAAGAATTGATAAACATTTATTGAATACTTCAGGTATATTAAATTTTTCTGATTATCAATTTAACATGGTAAGAAGTGGAATTGGACTTTATGGATTTGGTAATGATTATAATTATAGAAGTGACTTAAGACCTGTTGTAAGCTTAATTTCAACTATCTCTCAAATTCATGAAGTTAAGAAAGGAGAATCAGTAGGCTACAATAGAGGGTTCCTTGCAGAAAAAAATACAAAAGTTGGAATAATTCCAATAGGTCATGCTGATGGAATATCTAGAGCACTTGGAAATAGAAAAGGGAAATTAATAGTTAATAATATTCCATGTGATATTATTGGAAATGTATGCATGGACATGCTAATGATAGATATTAACAGTGTGGATTGCAACGAAGGTGATGAAGTGATTATTTTTGATGAAGAAAAACAAACAGCTGAAGATTTTTCTAAATATTCAGATACCATCTCATATGAGATTCTTACCTCAATTTCCCAAAGAATAAGAAGAACTTATTTGTCAGATTAGTTTTAAATAAAACATTTTAATTTTATTATGATATAAATCATTTGATTTAAAATGATGATTTGATTTTTAATTAGATTTGTCCCTAAATATTATATAATGAAATTAGCTGTAGTTGGAATAACCGGAATGGTTGGTCAAGAAATGATAGATGTTCTCGAAGAGATGAACTTTGAAATTGATGAATTTATTCCTGTAGCTTCCGAAAGATCTATCGGTAAGAAGATAAAATATAATGGTTCAGAGTATGAGGTTATTGGCATGGCAGATGCTGTTAATTTAAAACCTAATATTGCTATTTTCTCTGCTGGTGGAAGTGTTTCTTTAGAATGGGCTCCTAAGTTTGCAGAAGTAGGAACAACTGTTATTGACAATTCTTCAGCTTGGAGGATGGATGAAACAAAAAAACTAATTATTCCTGAAATAAATGGTAATATTTTAACTAAAAATGATAAAATAATAGCTAATCCCAACTGTTCAACTATTCAGATGTTAATGGCTTTATATCCTATTCAAAAAAAGTACGGAATTACTAGAATTATTGTATCTACTTATCAGTCCATTACTGGGACTGGTATAAAAGCTGTGAATCAACTTGAAAATGAATATAAAGGTGAGTCTGGTGATATGGCCTATAATTATCAAATTCACCAAAATGCAATTCCACATTGTGATGATTTTCTTGAAAATGGTTATACAAAAGAAGAGATGAAATTAGTAAACGAGACCAACAAGATTTTTAATTCCAATATATCCATAACCGCAACTGCTGTTAGAATTCCTGTGATGGGCGGACACAGTGAGTCAGTAAATATTACATTAGAAAACCCATTTAAACTTGAAAAATTAATTGAGGATCTAAATGAGTTTGAGGGTTTAGAAGTGCAAAATGATACAACTGCTAATTTATATCCCATGCCTTTTTACTCAAGAGGTTCTAACAGTGTTTTTGTAGGAAGAATTAGAAAAGATTATTCTTGTGAAAATAGTCTTAATATGTGGATTGTAGCAGATAACTTAAGAAAAGGAGCAGCAACTAATGCTGTTCAAATTGCAAAACTACTTGTAGATAAAGAAATTATTAATTAAGACTTATAGTCTTCCATAAACTTAGTGGTGTAAATCCCTTTTATGTAGTTTGGATCATCCATTAATTTTCTATGAAAAGGTACAGTAGTTTCTATTCCTTCAATAATAAACTCATCTAATGCCCTTCTCATTTTATTTATTGCTTCATCTCTATTTCTATCTGTAGTTATAACTTTAGCAATCATTGAATCATAATTAGGTGAAATAGTATATCCACTATAAACATGAGTATCAACTCTTACACCATGACCACCAGGTAGATGAAGATTAGTAATTTTTCCTGGACAAGGTCTAAAGTCATTTTGAGGGTCTTCTGCATTTATTCTACATTCAATTGAATGTAATTTAGGATAATAATCATTACCTGAAATTTTTATTCCAGCTGCTACTTTGATTTGTTCTTTTATTAAATCATAATCAATGACTTGTTCAGTAATTGGGTGTTCTACCTGAATTCTTGTGTTCATCTCCATGAAATAAAAATTTCTTTTATTATCAACTAAGAACTCAACAGTTCCGACACCTTCATAATTAATAAATTTTGCAGCTTTAATAGCAGCTTTCCCCATCCTTTCTCTCAATTTACTGGTCATAAATGGAGATGGGGTTTCTTCAGTAAGTTTCTGATGTCTTCTTTGAATAGAACAGTCTCTTTCAGAAAGATGAGAAACATTTCCGAATTGATCAGCAATTATTTGTATTTCTATATGGCGAGGTTCCACAATTAATTTTTCAATATACATATCATCATTTCCAAATGCTGCTGCAGCTTCTTGTTTTGCGCTGTTCCAATTTTTAGAAAATTCCGATTTGTTCCATACTGCACGCATCCCTTTACCACCACCTCCAGCTGAGGCTTTAATCATAACAGGGAAACCAATTTTATTTGAAATCTTAATAGCCTCTTCTTCAGAATCAACAGCTCCACCTGATCCTGGAATGGTAGGGACTTTTGCCAAATTCATTGTAGAAACAGCAGTTGCCTTATCCCCCATTTTTTCAATCATTTCAGGTGAGGGACCAATAAACTTTATCTTATGCTCAGAACATATTTTAGAAAACTTAGCATTTTCAGATAAGAATCCATACCCTGGGTGTATAGCATCTGCATTTGTTATTTCAGCAGCAGCTATAATATTTGAAATTTTAAGGTACGATTCAGAGCTTGGTGCTGGACCGATACATACTGATTCATCAGCAAATCTTACATGTAAACTTTCTTCATCAGCTTTTGAGTGAACTGCAACAGTTTTTATACCCATTTCTTTACAAGTACGAATAACACGCATTGCAATTTCACCTCTGTTTGCAATTAGAATTTTTTTAAACATAATTGAAAATTAAGGCTCAACTAAAAAAAGCGGTTGATCAAATTCAACAGGTGTAGCATCATCAACAAGAACTTTTACTATTTTTCCTGAAATATCTGATTCAATTTCATTAAAAAGTTTCATTGCTTCAATGACACAAAGTGTTTGTCCTTCAGAAATTTGATCACCAATCTCAACAAAATTATCTTTATCAGGAGATGGTTTTCTATAAAAAGTACCAATAATAGGAGACTTAATAGTGTGATAATTAGAATCATCATTAGATTCGGAAGCTTTAACTGATTCAACTTGTTGTGGTTCTTGAGTAATAGGTGGTTGAACAACGGTTGCGGCTTGGACAGGTTGAATTTGTGAAACAACAGGTTGTTGAACAATTTGAGCTTGATCTGAATCGTTTGTGTTACCCTTAATATTGATTTTAATATTACTGTTCTCAATATTAACCTCACTAACGCCAGTTCTAGCTACAAATTTGATTAATTGTTGGATTTGTTTAAAATTCATTATTTATAATTAAATAGATGAGCAAAAATGATAAAAAAATTAAAAAAAACACAAAAAAAATGATAAAAAAATTAAAAAAAACAATAAAAGACACTTTATTTTTAAAAAAAAGAATAAAAACTACGTTAATTCTAACATTAAGTTGTTTTTTAATTAAAAAAAGATAAAAAACATGCTTTTTTTGATTATTTTAATGTAAAAAAAGTGTTTTTTTTAATTAAAAGTGACAAAAAAAGGCATTTATTATATTTATTTTTGAAGAAATTTGAGTTTGTTTTAGTAGAAATTATAATAAACAGTAAATATTTAGTTAAAACGAAAAAAAATGTAATAAAACAGTGAATAATAATATAAAAACATAAAAAAAAGCCCAAAAAGGGCTTATATTTTAAAAAAAAGAATAAAAAATTATGGATTTTACTCTGTTTCTTCTACAGAATCGATTAATACTTTACCACGATAATAAAGTTTACCTTCATGCCAATGAGCACGATGATATAAATGATCCTGACCAGTAGTTTTGTCTGTAGCTATTTGAGAAGCAGAAGCTTTATAATGAGTTCTTCTTTTGTCTCTTCTAGTTTTCGATGTTTTTCTCTTTGGATGTGCCATGATTTACTTTTTTAATTCATTCAATTTATTCCAACGAGGGTCGAAATTAACACTTTTTTCTTTATTAATATCAAATTCTTTCAATCTATTTAAAATTTCTGATTTAAGTGTACCATCCTCAATACCAGGATGTATCAGTTTAATTGGCACAGATAACACTATCATCTCATAAAAGTATTGATCAAGATCAATTGAGTGAGATCCAAACGGAAGAATTAAAAGCTCGTCATTTGAATCGTCAAAATATTCACCAAAATTAACAACCAAATCTAAATTAGATACTAAATTGTAATCAAAGGGTTCGTTTGAAATAGAACAATTAACATTTATTATTGCAGAACTTGAAAATTTTAACTCAAGAATAGTTGGCTTTTTTATTAGCTGAATCTTTATTTTAAAATGTCCAGAATTAAATTCATTATAATTAAAGCTTTTGAAGAAGTCCTCTTTAATAGAATAAGAAAATTCATGTAATCCGTCTTTCAATCCAGAAAATTTTAGAATATGTTTGTCGCTTCGCTTCATTAAATTAATTGAGCTTGCGAATATAATAAATTAAAAAACTGTAATTTATTTTTTTAAAGATTTTGAATCGGAAATTTCAAGAGGATTAGAGTTGTCATTGTTGAATGATATCCTATTCTTAAATATTTTTATAGCAGAATAAATCGCTGATCTAAAAGAAGAAGGGTCTGCTTGGTTTTTTCCTGCAATATCATAACCTGTGCCATGGTCTGGTGAAGTTCTTACCACGTCCAAACCAGCAGTAAAATTTACTCCATTTCCAAAAGAAATAGTCTTAAAAGGGATAAGGCCTTGGTCATGATAAATTGCTAATATGGCATCATATAATTTGTATTGGTTTGAGCCAAAAAAACTATCACTTGGGAATGGGCCAAAAAGAAGATTTTCATTATTTGAAATTTCTTTAAGTGATGGAATTAAAAATTTTTGATCTTCGTCTCCAATTATACCATCATCACCAGCATGCGGGTTAATAGAAAGGACAGCTATTTTAGGGCTGGTGATTCCAAAGTCTACAGTTAAAGATTTTTTTATCACTGAAAGTTTATTTGATAAAAGTTCTTTTGAAATTTGATTAACCACATTACTAACTGGTATATGTTCAGTTAGAAGTGCAACTTTTAAATCATCTGAAATCATGAACATCATAGCTTCACCATCAAAAGTTTTATTTAAAAAATCTGTATGACCCATATAATTGAAATCACTGTTTTTTATATTTTTTTTATTTATTGGAGCTGTAACTAAAACATCTATTTTATTTTCTTTTAAATATCTAGAAGCCTCTGTCAAAGATGCTCTTGAATAATCACCTCCCTCTTTGTTTACTTTACCATAATTTATCTCAAAAGTTTCATTTGTAATCTCTAAAACGTTTAATTTTTTTGAATTAGCCTTCTCAATCTTGTCAATTTTAATTAAATCAACATCTATATCAAGATGGTTTAATTGATCTTGAATCAAGTTATAATTTGAAAAAATTATTGGTATGCCAAAATAATACATTCTCTTATCGCTGTAACATTTTAGAATAACCTCAATACCAATACCATTTGGGTCACCAGTTGAAATTCCTATTAATGGCTTTGTTTTTGACATGTCTAATTTAATATTATGTATTTTTGAGCATCTAAAGATATAGAAATAAATGTTTACTGGAATTATAAAAAATATCGCATTGGTAAAAGAGATTAAAAAAGATGGAGATAATCTAATTTTTACATTTGAATCAGACCTAACCTCAGAGTTAAAAATTGATCAAAGCATTTCTCACAACGGAATTTGTCTAACTGTCGTAGACATTTTTGAAAATAATTACTCTGTAGTTGCCATCAAGGAAACTGTTCTTAAAAGCTCAATTAAAAATTGGAAAATTGGTGATGAAATTAATCTCGAAAGAGCAATGAAAATTGGTGATCGACTTGATGGACATCTTGTTCAAGGGCATGTTGATCAAATAGCTATTTGCGAAGATATAAAGGAAGAAAAAGGAAGTTGGTATTTTTCTTTTAAATATAAAAAGTCTGAAAATATTACTATTGAAAAAGGATCTATCTCTGTTAATGGTATTAGCTTAACAGTGGTCAATTCTAAAACGAATAAATTTTCAGTAGCTATAATACCTTACACATACAATCATACAAATTTTAAAAACTTAAAGGTTGGAGATACTGTTAATTTGGAGTTTGATATGGTTGGAAAATATATTTCAAAATTAGTTAGTCAGTAATTGTACAATGCAAAGAAAGATTTTCGCTCTTGGTGCTGCTACCTTAGCAACCACTATTTATGGAATTAATCATACTGTAGCTAAATCAGTAATGCCTATTTACATAGGTTCACTTGGATTTGTATTATTAAGAGTGCTGGGTGCAACCATTTTATTTTGGGTTATTAGTCTATTCTTTGATTCTAAACAAATAGAAAAAAAGGATAGATTAACAATTCTCAAATGTGGTCTTTTTGGAATGGGTATAAACATTGCTACTTTCATTGCAGGATTAGACTATTCAACACCTATAAACAGCTCAATATTAATAATTATCACACCTATTTTTGTTGTTATTTTATCTTACTTCATATTTAAGAATAAAATTAATTCATCTAAAATTATTGGAATTTTTCTTGGTTTTATAGGAGCAATGATATTAATTATCAATGCAGATATGACCAGTTCAATAGGCAGAAATATTCCCCTTGGAAATTTTTTATTTATAATAAATAGTATAAGCTATGCGTATTACTTAATAATTGTAAAACCTATGGCAGAAAAATATGATTTAATAACTCTTTTCAAATGGCTTTTTTTAATTGGATTAATATTTAATTTTCCATTAGGAATTAACCAATTTATACTCGTTGAATGGACTAATTTACCATTATATGATGCCATATTGCCAATGTTGTATGTAGTTATTTGTACAACTTTTATGACTTATTTCTTAAATGGATATGCGTTAACTAGATTAAAGTCAAGTGAAGTTGCTGTTTTTGTATATTTACAACCAGTGATCGGTGTAGCATATGCTATATACTCTAAGTCTGACGTTTTAAGTGCTACAATAATAGTTGCATCAATGTTAATTTTTACAGGTTTATATTTAACTACAAAAAAATAACTAATCTATGGTTTCTATTTTTCCCGTTAGTAAAAAATATGCAGGGAAGATTGGAAGCAGACCTAAAATCATATGCCCATAAACTGCAGCTGAAGGAATATAATCTACTTGCGATGCATAAAAAGCACCAAAAAAATTTATTATAGAAAGGCTAATCATTATTTTAGGAACAGCTGATTTTGCAACTACGCTTCCATCTTTAGTTAAAGGGGGTAATCTATTTGGAATGACTAAAACTACCTGAATTAACCAAAGACAAGCTATTGCTAAGTTTAAAGGATCTAAATTGTCAATGTAAATATTTATTTGATCAAAAATTATTAATAGTCCAATTATTAGATAACCGTAATTGAAATAAATACGATTTTTTTTAATTATTGAATAAAATACTATTAGAATACATAATGTAAATATTATAATTTTTATTATATCCATTATTTAATGTTTTGATTTTAAATTTTTAAACTAGCAAAAAATTGATTTTATATTATTAAAGTTAATTTATTTTTGTAAAAACTTAGAGTTATAAAAATTAAATAAAAATTTCTTCAACTGAATAAGTTTTAGCCTTACCCAAAATCAATACTCTATCATCTAAATTTTTACATATTAGCTGACCTCCCTCCTTTGAAAGTTGTTTAGCAATCATTTCATTTTTTTTAAGAACCGAACTCCAGTATGGTATTAATGAACAATGAGAAGATCCTGTTACAGGGTCTTCAAAATAAGTAGACTGAGGAGTAAAATATCTGGAAATAAAATCGCAATCGTTTCCTAATGAAGTTAAAATTACACCTCCTGGATCAATATTTATTTTATCAAAAATTTTTCTATCAATTTTAATATTTATTATATCCTCAATATTATTATAAACCAAAACATAATCTCTTGATTTTAATACTTTTTCAGGCTTAACATTTAAAGAATTATAAATTTCTTCAGGCAAATCAGATTCAATTGGTTTACGTTTAGGAAAATCTAATTGATATAAATCATTAATGACATTTACAGATAAATCGCCACTGTTAGAATCAAAAAATATTTTTTTTGAATTAAAATTTAGGTGTTTATATATACAATGTGCTGCAGCTATAGTCGCATGGCCACACAAATCCATTTCTATATCTGGTGTAAACCATCTCAAATGAAATTTTGATTTTTTTTTTATAAAAAAAGCGGTTTCAGAGACATTATTTATTTTGGCAATTTTAAGTAGATTATCATCAGACAACCAACTTTCTAGAGGAATTACGCAAGCTGGATTACCAAATAAATTTTCAGAATTAAATGCATTTATTCTGTAATTTTTAAGTATCATAACATTTATAAAATTAAACTATTGATTAAAATTTATTTAATTATGAAAATAAATTTTTAAAAACTTAAAAACATAGTTCCCAAGTTTTTTCTAAATTGACTTTAGATATTAATATAAGTAGTTCTTTATGTCTATTGATAAGTTTATTTTATTGTGGATTGTAATTGGTTTATTGACTTTTTCTTATTTAATAATAAGTAAAGTAAGGGCTCCGTATGGAAGACATTCATCAGATGGTTGGGGTTTTATGATTAATAATTCTTGGGGGTGGTTTTGGATGGAACTTCCTGCATTACTATTGATGCCATTGATTAGTGTTTTTGGAAAAAATGAATTGAATTCTTAGTCAATATTACTTATCAGTTTATGGTTTATACACTATTTAAATAGAGTCATTATTTTTCCGTTGAGAATTAAAACTAAGAATAAGAAGATGCCAATATCCATTGCTATTAGTGCATTTGTGTTCAATTGTATAAATGGCTTATTGAACGGTATATATGTCGGATATTTTCTAAATTCCGATATAAATATTAATACAATTTTTATAATTGGAGTATTCTTATTTATAGCTGGAATGTTAATTAATATTCAATCTGATAATAAACTTATTTCACTAAGAAAAGATAGTGATGGATACAAAATTCCTAATGGAGGCATGTTTAGGTTAATTTCATGTCCAAATCATTTTGGAGAAATAATCGAATGGATAGGTTATTTCTTCATTGCATTTAATTTTGCTGCACTTAGTTTTGCACTTTGGACTTTTTTTAATTTAGTACCAAGAGCATTAAATCATCATGAATGGTATAATGAGCACTTTGACAATTATCCAAAGAAAAGAAAAGCTGTTTTGCCATATATATTATAAGTGTTAATTTTAAAAGAAAAATATGAATTCATCTAAAGCAAATCTTTTAAATTCAATTATACTTATAGCTGTTGGAAGTTGGGGTTATTTTGATGGTGACGGTAAGTCAATAACTGCATTAATTCCTGTAATCTTTGGTGTTATTTTACTTTTATGTACTAATGGTGTAAAAAATCAGAATAAAATAATTGCTCATATAGCGGTCTTAATAACCTTTATTTGTCTGATTGGTCTATTTATGCCACTAAATGGTGCAATCGAAAGAGGAAACGATATTGCAATTGGTAGAGTATCAGCAATGATTATGTCCTCTGTCATAGCATTAATTTTTTTCATTAAAAGCTTTATAGAAGCTAGAAGAAAAAGTTAATTTTTTTGCGGGAACCTACCATAGTTTCCCATACCGTCATAATCTACTTCATTTGATTTATCAATGTCGCTGTATTTATCCTTTTCTTCTGAATTAATTAAAAAAATACTAGCTATAACCAAGCATGTAACTAAAAATCCTACGAAAAATAAATAGATCTCCATGTCTTACTTGTAATTTTGTTTTATAAATGAACCGAAAGCTAAAATTGAGGGAACCCACAACCCAACATACATTCCTTCATCTTTAAATCCTGAGAACCATAGGGTTACAGATAATAAAAATGAAATAAAAGCTGCTGATAATAATAATACTGTAGATTTTTTAAAATTTTTAAACATATTTTAAAACTTAATTTTCATAAATAAAACGCTAGTTAGTAGTTGTTATTTTACAGTAATTATATAAAAAAAAAACTAAACAAAATGAATTTGGAATGTTTTTTGGTCGTTTGTTATTGAAATTAGCTGAATGAATGCTAAAATTGAAAAACTTTTTTTGAAGGTTTTTTCAGAGAAAAACCTTAAAAAGTTCGAAAAATTTATTTTATTTTTTGCAACTATAGGTTTTGTAATACACCTCACATTAATACTTTTAAACAATAATGGTGTACTAAATCTTTCATTTGGTTCAGATACATTATTACAAAACCCTATTTCAGCTATATATACACCATTTTCATTCATTTTAGTATATGAAGCATTTTTATTGATTTATTATCTGCCTAGATCATTTACAACATCTGTTGGCAAACAATATGAAATAATGTCATTAATCTTGATAAGAAAGATTTTTAAAGACATTCCTGAGGTCAATTTAGATGGGAATTGGCTTATTAATCAAAATAATGTTCAACTTATCTATGATTTGTCTGGAATTTTACTTGTATTTTTTTTAATACTTATTTTTAGAAAATTAAAAGAAAGGTTGCCTCAACTTTCAGTTAATAAAAATCTTGAAAGATTCATTAATTATAAACGCATCATAAGTTTAATCTTGGTTCCTGTATTAACAACTTTGTGTTTAATAAGTTTTTTTGATTGGTATAATGGAGTTTTTTCTAATCAACCATTTGATGACAATCTAAACTATTTATTTTTTATAGATTTCTTTACAATATTGATATTGGTAGATGTATTTATTCTTTTAATTTCATTTCAATATACCGAGAGATATTCACAATTAATTAGAAATACAGGATTTATTATTTCGACAATTTTACTAAGGCTATCATTTAGTGCAATAGGACTAACTAGTATTATCTTGTTAGTAAGTGGAATTGCATTTGGAATTATAATTTTAGCAATATATAATCAGATGGAAAAAGTGCCTAAAGCAAATTAATTACAGGGTCCTTTTTTGTAATCACTAACTCCATGGCATAAAGCATAAGCTGAATTTGGATAAGTAAATCCATTACATCCACAAACAGGGTCATATATTTCTATAGCAATACAATCATTTACAATTTTTGATATATCTACACATTGAGAAAAATATTTTTCAATAAATGATTTAAATTCAGAAAAGCCAAAGGTCATTTTTCTAATTTCATTAATAGTCTCAATTACTAATTCCTTAGGGTTTTCGGTACTACTTAATTTAAAAGAACTTTTATCCATACTAATTAACTCTGACTTATCATTGTCCAAATCTATAGCTGTATAAAAATAGTATCTCAAAACATAACCTAATGTTAGATCAGTATTTCCATATTTTTGATCAAAATGATTTGCTTCAGAAATAGTAGTTCTTAATATTCTGTAAGGTTGACTAAATGAATTATTAACCCTTAGTGCAGGAAGCTCAATTGATTCATTTAAATCATTTACTTCATTTTTAGATTCACACGAAAAAAGAGTAATATACATTAAAATTAAGAGGATATTTTTCATAACATATAAAAATTAATTCGACATAAAATAGGTTTTATATTTTGGATATAGAGGAGAAATTATTTCAAAAATTCTTGCTTTATTTAATGATTGGAACTCAAAATTGTTTTGTTTTTTTACAGTGAAGAAAGTTCCTTTTTGTAAAATATTTTTTTCATATTCTAATTCACCATTTAGAATAAAATAAGAATGTATAAAACCTTGATTGATTTCCAATAAATGATTCCCTGATCTGAATAAATATTCATTGATAAAAATTCCTTCACTATCCATTTTCATTGGTGAACCATCACCTTTGATTATTTTTTTTAATTTATTATCAGAATTAAGAACCTTAAATTCTTTTGATGAATAATCATCATATGTTGCTTCTTTTTTTAGAGAATTTGATAGATCAGGATCAAACCATATTTGGAAAATCTCTGATTCTTTATCAATTTCTTCAGCATGAGATATTCCATTACCAGATCTAATAATTTGAACATCCCCTTCACTTAGTGGTATCCATTTATTTTGTTTAGTATCAAAGTGATTAATATTTCCCTTTAATACAAAACTACAAATTTCAAATCCCTGATGGGGATGTAAACCAATTGTACTTTTATTTTTTGGAGTCCATGCGTGAGCCCAATAAAATATATTTGAATATGGTTTAAGAATACCATTATCTTGAGGAAATCCAATAGGTTTTTTCTCTAAAATTTCTCCAGAATTAAAATTACCATCAACTTGATCTTCTTTTTTAAAAATATTAATTGCCATTACTTATATTAAAAATGAAGGTTGATAATGAATTTCTAAAATTTTCGTTCAGTTCTTTATTAATGATTCCCTTATCAAACTCAAAATTATGATTAAACTCAGGTAATGAAAAAGTAGGAATTGTAAATGGATTTCCTCTAGAAATTCTCGAATGAGCTATTTCTAAGACTAATTTAGCACCATTTTTTCCCGTAGATGTTGATAATAGAAACATAGGTTTATTATACCAGACAACTTTTTCAACTCTTGAAATCCAATCAAAAATATTTTTAAATGCTGCAGTATATACTCCATTATGCTCAGCAAAGGAAATCACAATGCCATCTGAATTTTTTAATATTTCTTTAAACTTGTATGCAAGTTTTGGAATTCCATACTCTTTTTCCTTATCTATACTGTATATTGGCATTTCAAAGTCAATTAAGTTTACATTAATAGTAATTGAATTAGGGACCTGAGATGCAGCATAATTTGCTAATTCTTTATTTATTGACTTAATTGAAGAACTAGCTCCAATTGCAACAATTTTTTTCATTTATCTTTTATTATGTGAACCATCACAATATCCATTCGGATTTGATGTATTTCCACACCCACACATTGGTTTATCTTTTATAATCATTTTTAGTTTTTTACAAGTGTAACTTCCAGCTTTATATCATCCAAAATTAGTTTATCTCCAAGATTTTCAAAAAATGAACCAGATCTAAATCTGACATCATATTTGGATCTATCAAATGTTAACTCAGCTTTGTAAGACTGATTATCTTCTGGTTTTAATGTAAATGTTATTGGATGAGTAATATCCTTAATTGTTAAATCGCCAACCAATTCATAAGATTTTTCATTAAGGGTGATTCTTGAAAATTCAGCTGGGATAACCTCAGTAATTTTTAAGTAGGCATTATTATGTTTATCAACTGAAAAAAAATCATCTGATCTTAAATGCCCTTCCAATCGTTCTTTTCCTCTACCTGATAAATCTTGTACATCAAGAGTTGTCATGTCAACAACAAATTCACCTCCAACTAGTTTTTCATCTTCGTATTCAAGATTGGCTTTAGAAAACTTTAATGCTCCATAATGCTCTTTAGTAGTCAATTCTTTACCTGTCCACTTAATATTACTTTTATTCACATTAATTTGCACTTGGGAATTAAGAAAGAAAGAAATTAACAATGTAAAAGTTAGTATTATTTTGTCCATAATTTCATATTTTTTGAATTGTATCTCCAAAAATCTTACCAAAAAATAAAGATGTGACTTCTTACAATTAGTTTTTGAAGTTATTTATGAATAGATTAAGAAAATCTTATTCCTTATTAAAATAAGATTCAAGTTCCTTCAAAGTTTTTTTACTTGTTTTAATGTCTTTAACTATTTTTCCTTTTTCCAATAAAACAATTCTTTCAGAAACTTCAGTCACATCCTGTAGATCATGGCTAGAAATTAAAACAGTAACTTCTTTTTCAGCAGACAACTTTTTAATTATTTTTTTGAGCCTTATTTGAGTTGTTGGATCCAAATTAGCAAATGGCTCATCTAGAATAACAACAGAGGGGGACCCAATAAGTGCAGCAACTATACCTACTTTTTTTTGATTTCCTTTAGAAAGATCTCTTATATACTTTTTCCCACCTAATATTTCACCATTAAAAAGATCCTCAAATTGATTAAGAAAATTATCTAATTCAGTTTTGCGAACACCTCTTAACTCTGCAATGAAATAAAAATACTCCTCTGGCATGAGGTACCCAATCAAAAATGATTCGTCAAGATAAGCCGATGAGAACTTTTTCCAGTCCTCACTTTTTCTAACTTCAATTTCATTATTTACAACCTCTCCTTTTGTAGGTTTAATTAAATCTAATAGACAACTAAACAAAGTTGTTTTACCAGCTCCATTATTCCCAACCAAACCAAATGCTTGACCTTTAGGAATTTCTAATAAATCTATATCTAAAACGATATTTTTTGAATAAGATTTTTTTAAATTTTTGAATGTAATCATAATTAGTTTGTTTGTTTGTAGGCTGAAATTGTAGAGTATTTTTGTGATTTATATGTTTTAAGAATTATTTTGAAAATCATATTCCTTAGAAAAATTCCAAATATTCCAATAATTCCAACAGCATATGCACCAATAAATTTATCATAGCTATCTGAAACAAAATAAAAGACTACCCATGGTAAAATTAGCTGAGGAATGACCAATAATAATGTTTTAGAATTAAATGATTTTTTATCACCAAAGGCGTTTTTATTTGAATCTAAATCGATAGCAGTTCTATTAAAAGCTCCAGACCAGAGTGTAGTATATGAATTAACTCCAAGATTGTATAGTCCTGCGCATACTATAACAACAACATAATAAAATCCAAAATAAGAATAAATGAATAAAGATAATATTGTAGTAAAAATAGTGCCAACAAAACCTAGATACCACTTTGATTTAATGTAATCTAAATATGTAATATTTTGACACATCATTAAAGGATAATGTTTGCTATCCCAGCTTGGTACCATACCGCAAAAAGTAAACATGAAGCCTGCTGTTGAAAAAAATAAACCAAAGAACTCCATAGTTTCACCATATAAATCATCAAAAGCCATGAATATAAAGCCATAAAAAACAAACAATATTCCCATAATTGTTGTTGATCTTGCTCTTTTTGCTCTTGTAATTAGTCTCAAATCATTCTTTAAAAAAATTGCAGCAGTTCCAAACCTATCAAGCCATTGATAATTAGTCATTTTTGCATCTTTAACCTTCATATTCAAACCAGTATCAATAGATAAGTTTTTTCTATAAAAATTAAAAACATAATAATAAATATATATAAGTAAAGCTAATGGTGTAATGACCAGTGTTGGAGTATCATACAGTGAATAGAAAACAGATTCTGTATACAAAGATATATCCAATAAATTGTTGTATTCAAGAATTTTAATTAAAGTGAGAACTACACCAAATATAATTACTAGTTTATCCTTTTTGTTTAGTAAAATATTTAAAAAGTTGGTGAAATAAACTATCAATATAATTGACAAATTCCACATTAGAAGATTTGAACTATTAAAATACCCAGTATCTGGATCTAAATTCAACATAATTGAAAATGGGATTAAATAGAAAAAAGCTATCAAATTAAAAATCGAAAAAATTGTTTGATGCATAGCATAACGAATAATTTTAGATTTCTTTAATGGTGTTAAAAGAAGTGATCGAATATTTAAAATTGGAATCTTTTGAAATAAATATCTTGCAATCATCATATACCCAATAATATAAATCATCTCTTTATTTAACCAAGAAAATGGATCGCTTATTTTTTCTCCTTCAGGATTTAAAATACTTGTGCCAGTACCGTGAATTACACCTAATGAAAGACTCATAAGAATAGACCAAAAAATCCAAAAGAACATCATTATTTTAGAGACAATATTTCCTGCTAAAGATGCTGATCTAAAAAAAGATTTCCACTGTAAGGATATTAATTGAAACATTCTACAAAGCTAGGTTTAATCTTCATCAAATTCAAACAGATATTTATGATCTACTAAATTCAATTTAAATGCGCTGTTAAAGTTTGACAATTCATCTATTAATGCTTTCATGATAATTTTATTACATCCCTCGTTCTTTTTAAAATTCAATAAGCTTTCAATTATTTTTTCACTTTTCATATCTCTACTTTGAATAAAAATTTTATCAATTTCATCTATGAAAAAATTAAATTGATCAAAATAACATTCTTTAATTAGTTCTAGTGTTTTTAAACTTTTACCTCTCCGTCTAAAATTCTTAAAATAAAATTTTTTAAGTTCCCTGTTAATAATTTCGGTTAAGGAATCTGACATATGATAAATTTACAATACTGATTTTATAATAATTTCTTAATTAAAATGTAAAATTCATAATAAATAATAATCAAATTATGAATAATATAATTTAACAATATATTAATTTGAAAAACTAGAAATAATCGATAATTATTTATAGCTTTTTTTAAAATAATTGACATGAAAAAAATAATTTATTTGTTGCTTTTAGCAATACCTATTTTGAGTCTTAGAGCTCAAGATGACTCACCTTCACCTTACTTAATAAGAATGCATGTCTTAGAAGTTGAAGGAAATATTGGAGAATTTATCAAAGCCAATAAGGAATATTATAAACCTCTATCAAAACAAGCTGTAGAAGACGGTAAGTGGGCTGGATGGGCAATGTTTAGATCATTTTCAAAAAGAAATGTATTTGTATTTTTCCATCACTACAACAGCCCTGAACAATATGCGAAAGGAGGTAGTTTATGGGGGCCTAATGAAGCAAAAAGGCTTGGTCTTGAAGCACCAGATTCTTCTAAATGGAAATGGAAATCTTTAAGTGACAATGAATTATGGCAAGTTAATGGTGCTGTGTTTGATAATGAAAGATCAAATTACTTTGTATTTAATAAATTTAAATTTGCATATCCTGACAAAGAAAAATTCATTAAAAATAATATAGCGTGGGGGGAGTTAGTGGTAAAACCACAACTAGAAGAAAATAAAGGATCAAACTGGGCTGTTGCTACTCTTGTCACATCTGGATCTTATTCTGAAGGAGAATCAACCATAGCTAATGGTATTTCATTTGATGGATATGATTCCTTAGAAGATATTTTAAATAGAAGATCTTATAAAGAAAATGGTGGAATTAGTGAAAATCCTCATTGGCAAAATTTTAGAAAATATATTGTAGAAAATGATTTAACTGACTTTAATTCAGCTTTTTCAAGCTCAATATACGAGCATTTAGATTCTACTTGGGACTAATCAAATTAAATTTATATTATGAAAAAAATTACACTTATAATATCAATGCTTTTCACATTGATAATTTCTGCACAAAATGGCCCTGAAATATGGATGAGCTATGAGTTAAAACCTAAAAAAGGTATGGAAGATAAATTTATACAGGCAGCGGCTAAAAAAATGAAAAAATACAATTCAACAGCTGAGAATGCCATGTTTACTTTTGAAATTATGGATGGTGAAAACCAGGGTATGTATTCAAGAGTAGTGGGATGGAAAGATTGGAGCTATATGAATTCTCAAGAAGATAGATCTGAAGAGTTAAAATATTGGAAAGACAATGTTGATCCATTTATTGAAGAATCAACAGGCTGGAAAGTCTGGAGAAGACTTGTTGGAATATCACATAACTGGACTCCTACAACTACTTTCAAATATATGTTAGTACAAAGGCGTTTCATAAAGCCTGGCCATGATCAAGCAGTTGTTCATTTTTTACAAAGAGCTAAAATGGTTTATGAAAAACATAACTACACTGGAATTACAGGAATTTTTAGAGTTATTTCAGGTGGAAATACTAATGAATACATAATTTGTGATGGATTTAATGAGTATGGTGTAGGAGGTGAATTCCCCGATACTGAAAAAAACATGGAAGAATTGTATAATGAAATGTTTGGATGGGAAGCATACAGAAAAGACGCTCAAGAATATAATGATGCTCTTGAAATGTACAGCAGAACAACCGAAAGACATCATTTTAATGAAAAACTAAGTACTGCTTTAAATTAAATATTATGAAAAAATTATTATCAATATCACTATTACTATTTGTAAATTTTTCTATTTCTCAAACGCAAATTTCATATGAAGCAATTTGGCTTAATGAAGGTATGGAAGAGCAATATATGGAAGTTGAAAAATTTTGGTCTGAAATTAAAAAAGAAGCTATTTCAAGAGATCTACAAAACGGCTGGGTAGTTTGGAAAGTTATAAAAGATCCTGAAAATGAATCTCATTCAAATAAACCAGATTATATTGTTATGAATGCTTATAAAGATGAAGATCAAAGAAAAAAACAAGTAAACTGGGAAGAGCTAGGAAGAGAAGCTTACAAAGGAAAATTATCAAAATCTAAGTACAAAAAGGAATTTGGAAAATGGGAAGGAACTAGAAAAAAAACAAGTAGGTTTTTGGTTGAAAGATTAGATAATACTGAATGGAAAGTTCCACAGGGTAGTAAAACTAAAGTTTATTTTAATGGTTTTCAAGCATTGAATGATGACTATGAAAATTACGAAATGAAGTATTTTAAAAAATGGCATGAAAAAAGAATGGAAGCTGGAGAATTAGGTTGGTGGGAGTTTAATAAAGTAATTAATAGAAGTAATAATGAAAATCAAGACGTAACTCACTTTACGATGGATGTTGCACTTGTTGATGATTATTTTCAGACATATCCAGAAGCATCTGAATTCACTGATCAAATGTTGAGAAAGCATGGTGCAGCCAGTAGAAAAAGAATTATTGGTGATGAACTTGAATTAAAATTTGTTCAATTCGCTCAAAATTAGTTACATTAAAAAAGCCCCGATTATTCGGGGTTTTTTATTTTAAATTTTTTATAATAATTATTTAGAAAATAAATAATTATAACAGTGAAAATTATTGATAAGTAGGAACCCTCAAAACCAAAGTCACCTCCATTTAAATTATTTGGTTCTGAAATTTCAAATTCAATCAGAGAATAAGTATTCATACCGCTGACATTAAAACCAAAAATAACTTGAAAGAAATTCCAGCTTAAATGAAAGGCAAATGGGAACCATAAATTTCTAGTGTAAACATATGAAATACCAAGAGCTATTCCTCCAATAAAAAGTTCTGTCAAAGCCAAATAATTAACGTTGGGGTTCAAAAAGTGTAATAATGAAAAAATACCAGATGATATTACTAATGATATAATTGGATTAAAGGATTTTAGTAAATTTTTTAAAACATATCCCCTAACAAAAGTTTCTTCCAAAATAGACACACCAATAAATAAAATAAACAACCATATTATGCTTGACAAGTCATAGTTAATTTTTAAAAATTGAATTTCTCCTAAAGAAATCAAAACCAAATAACCCACTGCCATCATAAACAAACCTAAGGTCATTCCTAATATGATATCATTTCTTTTACCTTTAATTTCAAAACCCATATTCATAAAAGGTTCTTTATCTACATATTTCATGAATAGCCACAACAGAATAAATATCCCAATCAAGTCAAAATATTGTATAATCGTCATGGCTGGGAGATTACTAAAAGAATCTAAATCCTGAACAGAAAAATCGAAAAGACCTAAGCCTGATAAAAATGCCGAAGCGCCTACGCCTAATAGCTGAAAAATCACAGCAAAGAAAAAGAATGCTGGAATTATTATAACAACTCTAAACCAACCTTTTTTTATAATACTTTGACTCACAAATTTTTATTTTAAATTTATTATTAAATATAATGCAATTAATGAAAAGATATTTAAACAAAAAATATGAGTGGGTTAGGAAAAATCCAATTAAATCGTCTTGGATTGGATTTATTAAAGGAGTTATCTATACTGTTCTTTTTTATGAATTTGTAATAATGTAAATTTATATTGATGTTAAAGAAAATTTCCAAAAAAATAATCACATTTATATTTATAGTATTTATCTATTCCGCTTGTGAAAAAAATGAGGGAATTACAACTGACACTCTATCAGTTCAAACTGGACTTTTCAACAGTGTTGTAAGTCATGATGGTTTATCAAGACAGTTTATAATGTATGTACCAACAAATTATAATTCTGATATTGAATATCCCCTAATGATTAATTTTCATGGTTTTGGTGGGACAGCATCTGATTTTGTTGAAACAGCTGACATGAGAAGCTTGGCTGAAAATGAAAATTTTATTATTGTTTATCCTCAAGGAACTCTCTTAGGCGGGTTTCCTCATTGGAATTCTTCTGCGCCATCTAGTGACAATAAAAGCTCTGTGGATGATATTGGATTTGTCGAAAAAATGATTGAAAATATATCATCAACATATTCTATTAATGAAAAAAGAGTTTACGCTGCCGGTTACTCCAATGGTGGATTTCTTTCTTATTATTTAGCATGTAACTCTAAAAAATTTGCTGCAATTGGATCTGTCGCAGGAACAATGATAGATGATAGTTATCAAAATTGTAATGCACAAGTTCCAACTGCAATGATAAATATTCATGGTACAAATGATGAGGTTGTACTTTATAATGGAGACTCATATGGGAGCACTTCAATTGCTGATGTTGTTAGTTGGTGGAAAAATTTTAATTCCTGTTTCAACGAAGACATAATAACTAATCAAAATGGATCAATTGAACAACAGATCTATTATGACGACTCAGGAAATGCCTATGTTCAACATATTAAAATTAATAATGGAGGGCACTACTGGAGTGACAAATTAGATTTTAATGGAAAAAATACAAGTGAGTTAATTTGGGATTTTGTATCTCAATTTAATATTGATGGCACGATCAATTAAACTTTTTTGATCTAAAAATTATAATGGATAAGAAAAAAAACAATAAGCCAGAAAACAAGTAAGGATAATCAATGAAAGAAAGATTATAATACATCATAAAAACAATTATAAAACTCAAAATTGTAATTATGACAAAAACTGAAAAAATAATCCATTTTAATACTTTCATAAAATTATAAAGTTTATTTTCTCCAAGAAAGAAGCCATTCAATATGTTTTGGATTTGAGTAAATTTTGTTCCAACCTGAATGACCAAAATTTCCGATATCAAAAACTACATTATCATTAATTTTACTCAACTTGCTAAACATGTCTTCTGCAACTGAAAACTTTGAGGTTTTATCATTTGTACTATGATGAAGAAAAGTTGGTAAATGTGATACTTTTTCTGCAAGAGATATATAGGAATAAGGTGTATGATGAGGGCTAAGAGGCATAATTGCTGCAAAAGTATTTGATAATTCAGAGGCTACTATAAAAGTTCCTCGACCACCCATACTAAGACCAGTTAGATAAACTCTTTTTTTATCAATTTTTAATTGTGAATATATTTCTGCTATCATATCTTGAATTTTTTTTGCACTCCAATCTATTCCTAATTTAATAGGTGATGCAATTATGTATTGATCATTTTTAGGAATATAAAAACTATTAACAGTTCGAATTCTTCCATTTAATCGACGAGTATCTGAATTCACTCCTCCATGCAAAAAAATAACTAAAGGATATCTTTTATTCTTTTTAAAATTATCAGGAAGTCTTAATACATAAGAATATCCACATTTCCATCTATAATTATCATTTACACATGAATTAAAATTAAGATCAGGTTTTTTATAGCCATCCCCCCACACTGGATCTTCAGTCCATGGATCATGACCATCTCTCATCCACCATGATCGCATATTATATCTTTCCCAGTAATCGTCTTGGTCTTGATAAATGATTTTAGTTAAGGAATTTATTTTAACAATGCTCTTATTTTTGACATCTGGCCATTTAGAATTTACTTTTGTAATTTCCATATTAGGATTAGCAATAATCTCACACGGCATACATTCTTGAGAAAAAATTATATAGGGTATAAATAATAATATTGATAATAAATTCTTCATTATCTAAATATAACTAAAAAGAAAAAAGTGTGAATTATTTGCTAATTTCTTTAATGAAGTAATACATTATAATTAAGACTAATATGGATACAAAAAAAGATACAACTCCGAAAAATGTAAGATTCACAATGTTTAGATTACAACAAATATGCCTAATTAATCATACTATGGTGACCAAGCCCGTCCTCCAGTAGCTTCATCTAAGTCCATACAACCAACTTGTCTTCCAGGAATTGGATTATAAGCTAAGACATTTTCACCAATTACTTCAGACCACTTAAAGGATGTTATGGTAAGTTGTCTAATTGTATTTAGAAATCTGTAAGAAAATGCTTCAACTGGCGGATTAGATTCAACACCTTCAAATTGTCTAGTAAACTTATTGTATTCTGAGTTCCAGACTTTATGTGAATTGACATTATCTTTAAAAAAATATTTTAGTCTTGATTCCAAGTCATCATTACTAATTTGATTTAATTTAGAAATAGATAAACAATTTTCAACAAAACAATCAAGAGAGATCTTAAATAGTTTTTGTTGTTTGTCTTCAAACATATTAACAATATATAAATCAATAAATTTTATTAAATTTAGTTCTTTAGCACCTGGGACTTTATCATCAGAAGGTAAAATAAGCTCAGTTAAATTTGTTAATAAGGTAATCTGACTCTTACTAAAAAAAACTGGGTTCCAGCTAGTTCCATCACTACAACTGTGAAGTAAACTTGATACAGCTGGTGTAATGGTAATTGCACCAAAACCTAAACCTAAATTTTTTATTAATTGTCTTCTTTTCATTTATAAGTTTCTTTTATTTAACTCTTTAACGGCATGATCTACAGCTCTAGCAGTAAGCGCCATGTAAGTTAAAGAAGGATTAACATTACCCGCTGAAGTCATTGCAGCGCCATCAGTGACAAAAACATTTTTGACTGAATGAATTTGATTGAACTTATTTAAAACTGAAGTTTTTGGGTCACGTCCCATTCTTGCAGTACCCATTTCGTGTATGCCATTTCCAAAATTATATTTTTTACCAGTGCCAATAACGTTTTTAAATCCAGCACTTTCTAGCATTTCAATTGCTTGTTGCTGCATATCTTTTCTCATATTTAATTCATTTTCCTTTAAAGACGCATCAAAAGTAACAGTTGGTAGACCCCATTTATCTTTCTTATCATAGTTCAAATACATTTTATTATCATGATATGGGAGAATTTCTCCAAATCCAGTAAGACCCATTCTCCAATTTCCAGGAGATAAAATAGCTTCTTTCAATTCTTTGCCGTAAGCTAATTCAGCTACTTGTTTTGTCCAATCTCCTCTGCTTGCTCCACCTTGATAACCATAACCTCTCAAGAAATCTTTTCTATTTGTTTTACCGCCAATATTTCTAAATTTTGGAATATATACACCAGTAGGTCTATTGCCATAATAATATTTGTCTTCAAGTCCTTCAAACTTACCACTTGCTCCAACTTGAAAATGATGATCCATTAAATTATGTCCCAACTCACCAGAATCATTCCCCATGCCATTAGGAAATCTGTTTGATTTTGATTGCATTAAAATTGATGTTGAACCAATAGCAGAAGCACAAACAAAAATAATTTTTGCTTTAAACTCATATGTCATCATAGTTTCAGCATCAATAATTTTTACACCAGTTGCTTTCCCCATATTCTCATCGTATGATATCTCATGAACAACCGAGTTTGGTCTTAACGTCATATTTCCTGAATCTTCAGCAGCAGGTAGTGTTGATGAATTGCTACTAAAATATGCTCCATAAGGACACCCTCTTCTACAGCGATTTCTATATTGACAACTAACTCTTCCTCTTCCTGGTTTTGTTCCTTCAGTTATGTGAGCTACTCTACCTAATGTTAAAACTCTGTCATCATATTTATTAGCAAGTGATTCTTTTAAAACTTTTTCAACACAGTTCATCTCCATAGGTTTTAAAAGTTTACCACTTGGATATTGAGGAAGTCCTAAATTTTCACCGCTAACTCCAATATAATCTTCAACATAATCATACCACGGTGCTAAATCTTTATATCTTATTGGCCAATCTACTGCAATACCTTCTTTTGCATTTCCTTCAAAATCAAACTTTGTAAGTCGATGGCTTTGCCTTCCCCAGGTTAAAGATCTTCCACCAACATGATATCCTCTTATCCAGTTAAATGGCTTATCCTCATTGTAAGGGTGCTTTAAATCATCAACAAACAGATGTTTTGTTGATTCCGTATTTACATATCCAGTTCTACTTTGTTTAGGTTGATTTTTCTTAATCTCATTAGAAATTCGATCACCAGATGGGAAATCCCAATGATCCATATTAGCAGTAGTATAATCTTGTGGATGACTTAGCATTCTTCCCCTTTCAAGGACAAGGGTTTTTAAACCTTTTTGACATAGTTCTTTGGCAGCCCAACCTCCACTAACACCTGTCCCAATAACT
Source organism: uncultured Bacteroidota bacterium (assembly GCA_902554655.1). Taxonomy (GTDB): domain Bacteria; phylum Bacteroidota; class Bacteroidia; order Flavobacteriales; family Flavobacteriaceae; genus Eutrophosalina. Next base: position 91,171 of record CACDPE010000002.1, on the reverse strand, counting down.
ATTGCATCGTATTCTGTTTTCATTTTTCCTTAATTCTCTCTAATTTATGAAATATGAATGATTTATTAACACATATTTTAACATGTTGTTGCCACTAACACTTAATTTGTAAATTAGATATAATTAATAAAGAATGAGAATTCTCAAAATAATTAGAAATTTTGGAAAAATAAATAAGGACTACTACAAGTATGCTTTAATTGAAATTGTATTAATAATAAGTGGTATTTTAATAGCTCTATCTGTAAACAATGCAAATGAAGAAAGAAAATTTAGAAAAGAAGAAAAAAAATTATTGCTTTCATTTCATAATGAACTTTCGTCTAGTTTATTAAACCTCAATTTCGTTGTTGAAAAAAAAAGAGAAATTATTGATGTAGGTAACGAGTTTTTAAAATATACTGGTCCAAATGGAAAATGGGAATCTGAAAAAAATTTTGATAGTTTACTTGTTTACTCAAATTTTTCAGGATGGAGACATGTTCCTCAGGAGGGGGTTTTGAATGAAATTATATATTCTGGTAAATTATCTATAATAACAGACACTAATTTAAAAGTATTAATATCATCTTTACCAAAAACATTTTCCCAAATATTTGAGCAAGATCAAGCACTTCGAACTGGTGTTTGGCAATATTGGAATCCATTTTTTAATAAAATTGCACCTGTAAGAAATTCTACTAATTATATTGATTTTACTGAGTACTCAAAACTTAGTTTAGGCTTTTCAAGTTTTAAATATGATTATAATTCTATACTTCGGAATAAAGAATTTGAGAATTTAATTTCAATGCAGTCTAGTTATTTGAAATTTAATATTGAAATGCTTGAAAAACTAAAGATCAAATATTTGGAAATGCAAAAATTAATAGAATCAAAATATACTGATGTTGATTATAAAGAATTACTTTTAAATATTGACAGAGGTGTTTGGAATTAATTTTCTAACCCCAAAACCCTTCCTCTAAATCTTGATTTAGTCTGTCATAGTCAACGTCATTATACTCAAGCTCAATTAATTCTTGTAGCTGAGAAAATTTAATAAGTAAATTTTCACACATTTCAATTGAAAATTTAATCCAGATAGCTTGAATAGTTAAAATATTTTCAAATTCTAAATCATTTATTAATTTAAGATTGTCAAACTCATATTTAGAATTCCCTAGGTCAGACTCATTATACTTATACAGCTGTCTATATTTTGTAATATTTCTTAGTTTATAATTTTTGCTAACATATGGCAAGAAATATTGATGTAAATCATCTCTGTATAATCTATCTTCCTCAATTATTTGTGAAATTTGCTGAGGAAGAGAGGATATTAAGTTTTTTATTTTAAAATTATTTACTAATGAAAGTTTTCCAGAATTAATTATTTCATTTAAAACGCCATTATCTGCGACATAAATCCATCCTGATACAGAAAAAAAGTACATTAAACTATCTAATCTTGATTCAGATTTCCATTCAGAATTAGGCCCAGTATATTTTAAAATTTCTTTATTAACATCAATAATTTTTTTCTTTTCTGAAAGTGAAATTTTTAGACTTTTAAGGTTATTAGAAATTTCGCTGTGAAGAGACAATAGAACCTTTTTTTCTTCTTTTCTAAGCTTTCTTTCTTCATTTGCATTATTTACAGAAAGAGCTATTAAAATACCTATTACAACTAAAAAAACTTCTCCAACAGCATATTTAAAATAATCTTTGTTTTTTATAGATTGCTTTCTGAATAATCTTAAAAATTTCATGTAATAAAATAAGTTAACTTTAATTGCGTTAAGTTAATAAATTAAAGAGACAAGATAATTTTGGTATGTATTATAATTATACTCATTAATAACTTTATATAATGATTAACAAGTTCGTAAAATCTGTATTAATGTTCATTTTTATTTCATGTAGTGGTGGAGAAAGTGAAGAAGAAGTTATATCTCCTAATGAGGAAAACAATAATTTAAAATCAGAATATATACCATCAGATTATAATTTAATTTCAAGCGATGAGTTCGATAGTTTTGAAAATAACAATTGGTCTAAAGGACTTACTCACAGTACTAACTCATCAGTTAGAATGATTTGGAATAAAAATACAGGAGGAGAAAATTTACTCAATAATAATTATGATGGATATCTTTTGGATGACAATGTTTATGTAAATAATGGTTTACTCTATTTAGAAAACAGAAAACAATCAATTACAGGAACTGACCCTGTAGGCCAATTTAATTATTCAACGGGGTGGGTAAACTCGCTACAAAAAATAAATTTTAATGGTACCAATAAGAACATCTATCTTGAAATTAAAGCTAAATTTCCTAAAGGTGATAAAGTATGGCCTGCCATATGGCTAATTGATGATTCTGAAAATAGAAAATGGCCACCTGAAATTGATATTTGGGAATATTTTGGAAAATTTTTTAATACAAACAGAAGTGATGAAATGTATATGCGTTTTATATATGGTTTATGGAACGATAAAAAGGATCATAGTTATGCGCTTAAAAATTTTCAATCGACATACAATTCTTCATCCAAGTTTCATGTTTTTGGCTTTAATTGGACTGAAAATGTAATGAAATGGTATATTGATGGAGAATTAGTTCATACAAAAAATAAAGGGAGTGATGTACCGATTGAAGACTGGCCAAATAAGACAATGTGTATTGTTATGAATAATGGCCTAATGAGGGTTGTTGATGAAGGAAACACTATTTTTCCTAATTCACTTGTTATTGACTATTTAAGAGTTTATGAAAAAAATTAAATTGTCTTAAAATAAAAGATTCATGAGATCAATATTAATAATTTTAGTTTTTTTAACTGTTAGTTGTAGTAAATCAGATTCAATTAATAATACCATTGACAATTCAAACAATAATTCTAATAACAATTCAAACAATGATAACAATAGTGATGAAGAAAGAACAACATTTTATTTGAGTAGTTCCTCAGGAAATGATAATTCAAATGGAAGTCAAAGTAACCCCTGGAAATCTTTATCAAAAATTTCAAATATTGAATTTTCTGAAGGTGACAGCATCTTTTTTAAAAAAGGTGATACATTCACTGGCCATTTTAAAATCACTGGTTCAGGGTCACAAGATAAACCGATTGTTATAACATCATTTGGTTCATCAAATAATAAACCCATTATAACTGGGAGTGGCAGCAACATAAGTGGTGGTGATTTTCAAGAAGCAATATATGTTAATAATAGTGATAATATAGTATTTGATGGTTTAGAGATACAGAACAATAGAACAAACAAGAAAAGTGGGGTTAAAGATTCTGATAGTTTTGGAATTTATATTCACAATTCAAGTGATGACATTATGAATAATTTCACTTTTAGAAATATGACTTTTAAAAATATTTATGCTATTACTCAGGTTGATCCATCAAATCAAGAAGCATTCAATCAATTTGAAGTTGCAGGAGTTAGATTTTTCACTGACTGGGGAAAGGCACATATTAATAATGTATTATTTGAAAATAATTTCTTTACTGATTTACAAAGATTTGGTGTTCATGTAAAACACTCAAATGCAAACAATGGACTTGATAATAGACATACTGATTTTGTTTTTAGGAATAATGAATTTAAAGAAATTGGCGGTACTTGTATTTTACCCTCACGTGCTAGAAATGTTTTAATTGAAGATAATATTTTTAATAAACCGGGGGCAAAAACTAACTCAAGAATGATTGGGAGAGGAAGTGCAGTTTGGAATTGGAATAGTATTAATACAATAATTCAAAGAAATAAAGCTGTAGGGATTAGAGGAATACTTGACTCTCATGGTATTCATGTTGATCATAAAAATATAAATACTTTTATTCAATACAACTACATGGAAGATTGTGAGGGTGGATTTGTTGAAATTTTAGGTGGAAATGAGACTGCTGTGTATAGATTTAATATAAGTGTTAATGATGGATGGAGAGATAATCCTAATTGGCGAAACAGTAATCATACAATTTGGTTAAATGATAAAATTGGAGGTGATGAAGGCTATGCTTCAAATAATAGTTATATATATAATAATACAATTGTAATAAATAGAACAAACAACCCTTATGCTACCGCAATTGATCTTAAAGCAAATAACACAAGGGTTTTTAATAATATTTTTTACTCTATTAATGGATCATCGATTGGTACGAAACAAGTAAATGTAAGGGATGATAATATATCTATGACAAATAATTTATTTTACGGAAATATTGACAGTAGATTTATAAATCTAGATTCTGATTCTATTGATAAAAATCCTCATTTTTATAATGAAGAATTAAATAATGAAAAGGGATATCAACTATTAAAAGAGAGTGGTGCTATAAATTCTGGTATACCATATTCTGGTAGGTTTTCCCATCCTGCAATACCTACTAGTGAATCTGTCATTTTTTCAAATGTTGAATCAATACCTACTACCGATTTCTTTGGTCACAAATTAAATATTAACTCAACGCCTAATATTGGCGCAAGTAATGCTAAAAATGGTGAAATAATAAACTGATTAAGGATTGCTTGACAAAGAGAGGTCAAGTGGTTTATCTAAGTTTATTTCTCTATATACTATTTTCCAAGTATCATTGAATTTCATTAATTTAAACACATAATTAATGGGAGTTAAAATTTCAGTTCTCTTTTTATTATTTGTGGTTAAAAGAATCATATACTGCCTCAAGTGAGCATAATTATTTGTTAACTCAATAAAAAAAGAATTTGCCATAATATGTCTTCTTTGCATTTGATTCTCAATAAAATACTGCATTCTTTTCTTTCCATTATTAACTTGTAAATCTGATTTTATATAGTACTGCTCTACATTGCCATTAGCATCTACTGTTACGCCTTTTGCCGAATCTGAAAATAATGACAAATAACCTTCAAGATTATTCGAGTCCCAATAAAAACCATAGGCATCAATAACATCTTTTATAGCAATCCTATCAGCAGTATTAAAACTTGTGTTACCAATATCAGAAGAAGAAAAAAAGTAATCCTTTGGACTACTTTTTTCTACTCTTAAATCTTTAGCAAGTTGTTCAGCTTGTTGAATAAATTTTTTTAATCCATTTCTTTTTTTTTCGTCCTGACTAAGTAAAATAATGGGGGAAAAAAGTAAAAATAAAAGAATATTTTTCACTTCTTACTTTAATTATAATACATCAAATGGCAGTTCAAATCTCATATATTCCCATCCAAAGTGAATTTTAGGTTGCTCATTTTCATTCGAAAAAGTAATTGAAAGAGCTTCTAGTGACTCATCACTTTTAACTAATGGTACTTTTACTCTGATTACATCTTTTTCAGACTTATAGCTGTAAGCTCCCCAAATATTTGTAGCGCTATTAATTATAACTGTAACTTGATTTTCTTCAGGGATAGTAAATAGTGTATAAGTTCCTGCAGAAATATTTTTATCATCAATTATGATGTCACTGTATAATCTAATTTCTGTCGCTTCATTGGCCCCTGTTCTCCAAACCTTATCTAATGGAACAATATCCTTAAATGAGCGATTATTTAATTGTGGTCTGCTATATGTAATGACAGCAACTTTTTCAGTAACTCTATTACTTAATGGAAATTTTGCTTGGTCCATTGGGCTCTTATCAAGACCACGAAAATTTTGAGATTGAAGTAAAAAAGGAACAATTAATAGTATGGTTAAAATATATTTTTTCATTATTGATTATTTTATGTATCCAATTTAAAAATTAATAAAAAATATTCATGCTTTCAACTTTTAAAGGTTTATTAACAAATATTAAATATTAAAATTATATTTTAGGTTTAAAATTTATAAAATGAAAAAATATATACTACTATTTACAATTTTATTCTCATCTTATTCGTTTTCCCAATACTGTGCATTTTTTGATTTTAAAGCTGAGGAACCTGAAATGGTTGTTTCAGCTCTAAAAGGTATGATGGAAACTGAGTGGGCAAAGAATATTGAAGGATCAAAGTCTTTATTTGCATATCAATTTAACGGCACTAATCAAGCAACTCATTCTGTTCAATTTTGTTTTCCAAATGAGGCTGCGTTTGCTAACTTTTCAAACTCTTGGTTTATGTCCTCTGTAGCTCAGGTATTTGGTGAAAAACTTAATCGTTACATAACGCCTGTAAATACAGCTTTAAACACACCAGTATGGTACAAAAATGACTGGACTCCGGATCAAGTATTTTTTATCTATGAAATGGAAGTATCAGATCCGGCTACTTATGTAAAAGAATTTGCAGATTTTTCTCAGAAATTAGCTACATCTCTTGGTTACGAAAACAACTCATATGGTGTTGGTTATCCTATTAGCGGGAAAAAAGCAGATTTTTCTCATTTTGTATGGGTTGGAGCTCCTGATCTAGAGACTGCTCTTTCAAGAACTAAACAGATGTATTCAACTCCAGAGTTTGCAAAATATTCTGCGAAAGTCAGCGGAATTAGAAAAGTTGTTAATACCTATATGATGGTAAGAATAGCTGATTTTTAATTATGTACTAAACTAAATAAAAAAGCCCTCATGATTGAGGGCTTTTTTGTTTTAAGCAAGATTTATTCCTGAGATGCTGCATATGCAGCAGTCTCAGTTGCTTCAGGATATTCGCTAAAGTAAGCCAAAAGTTCCACAATTTTTCCATCTTCCCATCTATAATCAAAATGGCCTCTATTTGAATATTCTTCACCAGTTGTTTGACCCTCAGCAGTCCATGTAAACCAAGCGTTTGACCATACTGCACCATCACTAAAATAATTTGTGTGGACATATACATCTTGAATATCAATATTTTCAAATAAAACTTCATGATGTGATTTCCAGCCTGTCATTAAATTATCACGATCATCTATTACTAAATTATTGATCCTTGATACTACATCTTCAGAATATTGATCTGAAAAACTAAAATCATTTGCTACATAACTTTCATATTGAAGCTTAATATTTGCTGTGAGATCATCATCAGTCTTTATAACTGATTGATTAGAATTTGTGCAACTAAATAGAAAAGCGCACAGTAAAATTGAATATATATATTTCATAATTAATTGAGTTTAAGCTTCAAATCTATAAAGACTTAAATAAGAATCAAAATTAAATAATCATTCAAAAAAAATAATAATGATCAAAATCAGTATTAATCCAAAAACTACTGTTTTAAAAATTTTTTTTTGTTTCTTATTTAACTTTGGGATTGAGTCATAATCTCCTCCCATATTAAAATTATCCATTAATTAAATTTATTTTATTCAATATATTTTTTTAAAAATCAGCTTTATAATTTATTCTATTTCCTTTAACAATTTTTAAGTTGATCATTATTCCATCAGAGTTCATAAATGCTGTTTTAATTTTTTGAATAAGCATTTCCATTAATGGCTCAAAATCACCATAAATTTGAGTACTCAATGGGTTTTCTAAAATTTCAAATCCTTCATTTCTAATAGATTTTATAAAGTTTTTTATTATTTCTTTATAATTATCATTTAATGGCATTAATGTAATTTCTACAGATGTTTTCATTTTACTCTGAAATAAATTATTTATTTAGTGTTTCTATAGGCATTTTCTATTAATCTTTGTTTACAATCAAAACATAATCTAGCCGTTGGATTGCTATTATATATTCCGCTTGACCAAATAAAGTCAATCTCTTTATTACAGGAATAACAAATATGTTTATTTAATGAATTTAGATCTTTCAAATTTAATCTGTACTCTTATTTCCTTTCATTAATTTTTTATTCTTTCTTAAATATTTCCCAGATAAATGATTGACCATCATATATTACTTCGACATCATATTTAGCCTCAATGCCATCTACATTTAATGCATCAGTTTGTAATAAATAATTCCATGCTTCTGCAAAAGAGTTTGGCTCAATTACATTCAAAATCCCGATGTATTCATTCCCGCTTTTATGGATTAGTGATAAGTCAATAACTTCGACACCCTCGTATTCTGGATCATCCTTTAATGTTTCAACTATGCTCGCTTTCACTTCAATTTCAAGCTGTTCTGTAGTCATTGCACAAGAAACAAAAATTAATAAATAAATTAAGAGAATTAATTTTTTCAATTTTATATATTATTTAATCTTTTTCATTAAATCAGCTGAACCATTACCGCTAGAATCAATTTTAGTGAATTTAAGAAAATAATCATCGTTAACATCAACTTTAAACTTTACTTCTAAGTAATCATTTTCTGAATTCTTTCTTTTTTTTATGGCATCAGGAATCCATGCCGTACCATATTTAAGTTTTTTAATTAAATAATTGTCCATCAATTCGTATTGTCCTGATTCTGCGAATCCTAAATCTTTATCTTTCATTGTAACAGAATCAATTTTAATATTATTTACAAGAGTTATGTAATAATTTTTAGTATAAATTTCATTAAGTACTCCGTCGTATGGTAGCGTATCAGTAGCGACACCTAAACTGAAAATAATTTTAGATTCCTTATACCAGGCACCTTCTAATGTAACATGAGGTATTTTTTCTTGAAAACTTGAACATCCAAAAAAAAGTAAAAAAAATAATATAGTTAAATTTAGTTTTTTCATTTAATCACTTGGTGGATCTGGGATGTAATCAGCAATAGTATCATCAAACATATATACAAAAATAATGAGAACGAATGCTATTATTAAAAACCACATTAGACATCCTTTGAGCTTTTTCATTTTTTATAAAGTTAATTTATTGAAATTTAAATATTTAGAGTTGTAAATTAAATATTTAATAAATATTATATTATGTGTATTTATTTGAAAAGATATAATTCATAATTTTTTTAAATTTAAATATGAGTGTATTGTTTCTTTTCATAGTTTTCTTTATTGTTCCTTTAGTTATAATACCAACATGGTTAATTTACACAAAAGCAGGTAAACCGGGATGGACATCAATTATACCTATATATTCAACATTGGTTTTACTGGATATTTTAGGAAAACCCTGGTGGTTTTTATTTTTATTTTTTATACCAATAGTAGGCATAGGGATTGGTATTTGGATGACTAACTTACTTTCAAAATCCTTTGGAAAAGGAGTTGGTTTTACAATTGGATTACTTTTTCTTCCTTTTATATTTTATCCAATCCTGGGCTATGGGAATTCAACTTATAAAAAACTTTAGTATTTTATTTTACTATTTGCTTGGTTCTTTATACAGTAATTACATCATAAACTAAATATGAAGCAACTAATTCTACTATTACTATTTTTCTCCTCAACCTTATTAAGTCAGGAAAAAGAATTTGATTTTAATAGCGTGGAGAGAATTCCAATTTATCCAGGATGTGAAGTAAATATGAAAAATCAACAATTGAGAAATTGTTTCCAGAAAAAAATCCAAACCCATATTATTAAGAATCTTAGGTATCCAAAAATCGCTCAAAGAAGAAAAATTGAAGGTAGAGTTTTTGTACAATTTATAATTGGAACAGGGGGATATATTGATAAAATCAGAGCAAGAGGACCTGACCCTATGCTTGAAGCTGAGGCAAAAAGAATAGTTTCGTTGATTCCTAAACTAAGACCTGGCAGAGTTAATGGAAAAGCTGTTAGAGTGCCTTTTTCTATTCCAATAACTTTTAGATTAAGTAAATGAAAAAAATATTTATTAATAATGGTGCTAGTTTAACAATGATTTTAGCTCTATTTTTTTTTGTTATGAGTGATTTGACTAGTGATTACTTACCTGGCTTTTTGAATTCAAGTCTGACATATGTTATTTATTTTGTAATTACAATGTTACCGATTTCATTGAGTATTTATTTTAAGAATAAAAAATGAAGGAATCTAAAGAGTATAAAATTTTAATTATATCAATTTTTATTTTCACAGTATTTCTTATGTTATGGACTGACTATAATACTAAACAAACTGCAAAAAAGATTAAAGAATCAAGAATTGAGATAGAGGAGAAATTAAGATTAGCAAAAGAAAAAATTCAGCAAGGAGATTCAATATTAATTGAAAATTAATCTCCTCCCCAATCATCTTGGAAAAAAATTCCTACTCCAAGTTCAACCCGTAAATATATAAAAGCAAGAATTATAACTACAAGAATAATTTTTTTACTCAATGTTTTTATTCAGATTTCCAAAGTGAAACAAGTTTTTTATATGTATCAATTGATCTTCTTCTCCTTTCAACGACATCTACTGGTCTGTCATAGTATAGATCAATAAAATCTTCCGAAGGCATCCATACCGTTTGTAATAATCCTAAATACAAATCACTATTATTTTTTTTGTAATTTTCATAATTTCCAACCGCCACATCTGTAACGTTCCATGGGCAGGTTATAACTCTAAAACCTTTTTTAATAAAATAATCATGTGTATTTGTTACTGTTCTATAATGCCAATCTGTAACAATAACATTTTTATCAATTAGATCTACAGAACCATGAGTGTTATTTTCACTTGCTTCCCACATTCCTAAACCAGTTTCAAAACCATCAATCATACGATCACCCCAAATCATAAGTTCCACGTTTTTTTCTTTTAAAAATGAGTTTACTAAATTTACTTCATCAGCAAATAATTTTGCCTTGCTTTTTCCTGAACATCTTGAGCAATTATCATTTCCGATATAAAAAACCTCATCCATTCCTGCGTGAAAATATTTTGATCCAAATACGTTTATTAACTCGTCGACAATAGCCAAGACAATTTCATGAACATCTGGGTGAAGAGGGCAATAACTTTTTGTATACAATCCGTCTTCATTTGGCCACTTATAATTTTCTGGTAATTTAATCTCTGGTGTTTCGTCAAATTCTGGATAATTAGCTAGAAGAGGTCTCAACTTTGTTTTGATTGCTATGCCATTCTGATCTCTTATTAAAGTTGATTGGTGGCCTAGTAAATTTATTTGTGGAATTACTTGAATTCCAAGAGAATTACAATGTTTGACAATTTTTTTCACCTCAGCTTTAGATAGAGCATCTTCATCAATTAACTCAGGATGTGAAGAAAATTCATAATTCCATCCTATTCTGAAAATAATTGTATTTATTTCATCTGGATCTAAAACATCTGTAACAAAATTTAAAAACTTTTCAATATTTTCCGGCTTTGGAGCTTTTAAAGTAATTCCTTTAATTTCTTTTATATCAGGTGGTGATGCACAAGAAAAGATTAAAGAAATAATTATGAGATTTAAATATTTTTTCATTTTTTCTTTTCTTTTCTGAAAAAAACAACCCAAGTACATATAGCAAGCAAGAAGTTCATATATGCAAATTCAAACCAATCACCAGCTCTACCATTTAAATACTCGTGAAGCCAGAAAAGATAACACGGAACAAATAATATGTATAATAACAGAATTCTATGTTCTTTTTTCAACTTCAATGAAGGTTATTTATCAACCTAATATATGAAATTATCCCTTTTTTTAGGGCATCCACTTTTTCGTACACTATTTCGTACACTTTGTGTACTAATCTTTATTTTTAGTACACTTTTCGTACACTTTATTTACAAATATTATCCAAACAAAAGAAAGTAAAAGTAAATACCATATGGGTTAAAGTAAGTAGAAGAATGTATTTATATAATAAAGGAAACTTTCGTTACTTACCAATACAAAAGTTAGAGAATATATTTCCCAACATTTCATCATTACTAATTTCGCCTGTAATTTCACCAACAGAATCAATTACATTTCTTAAATCAATTGAAAGTAAATCTCCCGGGACTTCGTTTTCAATTGCCTCTTTTACTTTTTCAATTGCGTTGATTGATTCAGAAAGAGCATTATAATGTCTTAAGTTTGTTACAATAACACCATTATCAGATGAATCACTACCAAATTCATTTGATAATTTTTCTCGAAAAACACTAACTGAGTCTTTATCAATTGCTGATATTTCTAAAATTGATTTGATATTGTATTTTTTAAAGTTGTCTATATTAATTTTGGTTTTACTTTTTAAATCAATTTTGTTTCTGACTAATATGATTTTTAAATCATTGGTATGAAACTTTTCAAAATCATTTAAAATCTCCTTTTCATTAGTATCATTGATATCAAATAAATAAATTAAGACTGAAGATTTTAAAATTTTCTCTTTAGTTCTCTCAATTCCTTTAATTTCAATTTCATTTGATGTTTCTCTTAATCCAGCAGTATCAATAAATCTAAATTTAATTCCATTAATAAACATCGTATCTTCAATAGCGTCTCTAGTTGTTCCTGGAATATTTGAAACTATCGCTTTGTCTTCGTTTAATAATGAATTTAGTAGAGAGGACTTCCCAGCATTTGGCTTGCCTACAATTGCTACTGGAACTCCATTTTTAATTGCATTTCCAAGTTTAAAACTATCCTTTAGGGAGATTAATTTCTTTTCAACTTTATCAACGAGCTTAATTAAATCTTCTTTATTAGCAAATGAAACATCTTCTTCAGAAAAATCTAACTCTAGCTCAATCATTGACAAAAAATGAAGAAGGTCCGCTCTTAATAGCTTAAGTTCACTTTGAAATCCTCCTCTCATTTGATTAAGAGAAATTTTATGCATTGCCTGTGAATCTGAATAAATTAAATCCGAAACAGCCTCAGCCTGAGTCAAATCAAGCTTACCATTCAAGAAAGCTCTCATCGTAAACTCTCCTGGCTTAGCAAGCCTAATATTATTTTTTAATAAAGTTTCTACAATAGATTTTTGAATAAATGTTGAACCATGGCAAGTTATTTCAACTGACTCATCTCCAGTAAAAGATTTTCCTTTTTTAAAAATAGACACTAACACTTCATCAATGACATTATCATCTATAACAAACTCTCCAAAGTGAAGAGTATGAGAATTTTGATTTGCTAATTTTTTTTTCTTTTTTGAATTAAAAAAAGGTTGAAATTTAGAAATTGTATTAGGTCCAGAGATTCTTATTATTGCTATTGCTCCCATTCCAGGAGCAGATGAAATTGCAACTATATCATCATTGATTTCCATCTCTAGATTTTCTTAGTAAATGTTGCTCTTCTTTTATGCAGAGTACTTTCATAATTTTTCCAAAATGCTTGAATAGCTTTGTTTTCAACAAGCTCTGGATTAGTTTCAACTTCAAGAATTCCTCTATTGTTAAATGTTTGCTGTAATTCATTAAAAATAACAGCTGTTACACCTTTACTTTGATACTTAGGATCAACACCAATCAGGTAAAGTGAAACTCTATCATTAAAATGTTGAGCTTTAAAAAGATGAAAATAGCCCATTAGACCAATTTTACCATTTATTTTTTTTAATGCTCTGGAAAATGAAGGCATGGTAATTAAAAAAGCGATTAGATTATCATTCTCATCCAAACAGCATTTAATAAAATCTGGATGAATGTATTTGATAAATTTCTCTTTGTAAAAATCAATTTGATATTGCTTTATTGTTACATATGTCTGAAGATTAGAATAGGTTACATTTAATAGCTCAAACATTTTATCTACATAAGGTATAATCTGCTTTGTTGATTTAAAATTTACAACCTTAAGATTATACCTTTGCTGAATTATTTTTGAAAATTTCTTAACTTTTTCAGGAGCATCTTCAGCAGAAAAAATTTTGATTTTGTACTCAACCCATTCTGCTAATTGTTTAAGACCTAATTTAATAAGATGTTCCTTCTGATAAGGATAATGATACCATGTAATCATAGTGTTTAGCTCATCATAACCATAAGTCAACAATCCAGCTTTATCCATATTTGAAAAACCAACTGGGCCTTCAATAAATTCTAATTTTCTTTCTTTACCAAATTCTAATACTTTTTCAATTAACTTCCTGCTGACACCTATATCATCAATCGTATCATACCACCCAAACCTTAATTTATTTTTTTTCTGATCTTTTATTTCTACCCAATTAACAATAGCTGCAATTCTTCCGACAATATTTTCTTTTTCATCAAAGGCAAGATAAAACTCTGCTTCTGCATTTTTAAATACTGGGTTTTTACTAGTATCCATTGCCTCAATTTCCTCTTTAATTATAGGCGGAACCCAATAATCACAGTTTTTATATAGTTTAAATGGAAACATTACAAAGTCTTTAATTTGTTTATGGGTTTTAACAGTAATAATCTTAATCATTAGAATATTAAAAATTTCTTTTTATTAGGCTTACTAGATTTTTTTAATTGTTTTTTTTCTTGCCTTGATTGTTTTTTATTTTGTTTTCCAACATTTTTAGAATCTTTTCTATTGCTTTTTTCTGTTTTCTTTTCTTGTTTTTTCTTATCTCTAAACTCTTTTAATTTCTTTCTATCAATTGGTAGTTTATCCTTATGCCAATCAAATCGTTTTGAAAAACCTAAGTCAATATAACTTTTGGAAGGCGTATCTTTAAAGCTACCCCCAAAATTTAAATCTACTTGTAAATTTTTTGAGATTAGATTAGCTATTCCAAATTTAAAAAAGTTGTCTGAATATATATCGTTTTCTATAATTTGATATTCTGCAAAAATGCTCCATTTTGGATTGCTCAAATTATGAATTAAAGTAAAAATGTAATTTAACTTTCCATAATCTGATCCGACATTTTCTAATGATAAATTATTGACAATAACCCATTTTCCTAAAAAATGATTTTGAGTTGCAATACCAAAAAAAGGAGATAAAGTTTTCTGATCTTCATATCCAAAGCTTTCTTTTTTCAAGTTAAAATATGGATCATCATAATGTATGTTATCACTAAATAAATAATCAGCACCTATAAAAACTGAAATAGCAGGAATTAAATCAGTCCATCTAATTTTTTTATTTGAGTTCCAGCTATATAAATCTTGACTATACCATTTTTTATTTTTGAAAGGGTCAAAAATTAAATACTTTAAACCCAAGGAATGTTCTGCTAAAAATTTTTGAGTATCAGTGGAATAAGTTTTATAATTATCAATAATGTCACTATAATTATAACTGCCCTTTAAAAATATTTCTAGATTTTCTAAGTACAGTCCATACCTAACATTATAAGACGAACTTAACCCATTAATTTTTGAATTATTTAAGTTTGAATGAGTTAAAGAATAGTTTTTTAATCCAACTTCAAATTGTAAAACATCTCGTCCAACGGAGAATGCACCGTGTGAAGTACCTGGTCTATTTGAATTAATCGTTTCTGTATATTGTGAAAATAAACATGATGAACAAAATATGATGATTACAAATAATTTATTTTTCATTTAAAATATAGCTGAATTTAAAACCATTATTTGATTAATTGTATTTTTGACATTATTAATTATAATGATTTTTATATACATTTTATTATTTTTTATTGTTTTTAGCTATCTACTTAAACGTCTTGCTCCATATTTATTAAGATACATAATCAAAAAAAACTTTGAAAAGTTTACCAAAATGGGAGGACAAAACAATCCGTTTCATAAAGCTCCGAAAAAAGAAGAGAAAAAAAAGGAACAGGTAGGAGAATACATAGATTATGAAGAAATTGATTAATTTTTTTTTCACACGTAATTCTATTTATCACATAGCAATAACCACTTTTTTTGCAGTTATCTCTTTAGCATATTTCAATCCATTACTTTCAGGAAAGGCTCTTTTTCAGTCTGACATAGTTCAGTTTTCAGGAATGGCAAAACAGATTGTTGATCATAGAGAATCTTTCAATGAAGAGCCTTACTGGCTAGACAATGCATTTGTAGGAATGCCTACATTCCAAGTTGCAGTTAAATATCCTTTTGACATACTTGATAAAATTGATAAAACCCTAAGGTTTCTTCCAAGGCCTGCTGATTATTTATTTATCTACTTATTATCCTTTTACATTCTTTTAATTTCGCTTAAAATAGAAAAAAAATTTGCTGTTATTGGTGCTTTTGCTTTTGCTTTTTCGACCTATCTTATTGTAATATTAGGAGTTGGACATAATACCAAAGCGCTTGCAATTGGGTATGCTCCTATAGCTATTGCAGGAGTATATAATTTATTTGAAAAAAAATACTTGATTGGATTCATTTTAGCAACTCTAGGATTTGGGTTACAGATTAATGCAAATCATTATCAAATGACTTACTACTTTGTGATGTTATCTGGTCTTTTAGCATTAATTCATTTATTTAACGAAATAAAAAATAAGAATATTAACTATAAAAAATATACTGGTTTTATTGGAGCAATAGTTCTTGCAATTTCACTAAATTCAACTTCAATCCTTGCTACTAAAGAATATACAGATTTTAGCACAAGAGGCAACTCTGAACTTACAATTAATCCTGATGGATCTAAGAGACAAAACACAGGTGGTTTGACTCGTGAATATATTACAGAATATAGCTATGGAATAACTGAAAGTTTTAACCTAATTGTTCCTAGATTCACTGGTGGTGGCAGTGGAGATCTAATTGATAAAGATTCTAATTTTTTCAAAAATCTCAGAAATTACGATTCCGAAAGTGCTAAAATAATTTATGAAAATGCTAGACTTTATTGGGGAGATCAACCAATAGTTGAGGCTCCAGCATACATAGGTGTGACAGTATTTTTCTTATTTGTTATTGGTTTATTTTTCCTTGATCGAATAAATTTAATTTGGGTGTTAAGCGCATTTGCATTCACTTTGTTTTTGTCTTGGGGAAAAAACTTTTCTTTTTTAACAGATATATTTATAGACTATTTTCCATTCTACAATAAATTCCGAGCAGTATCATCTATACAAGTATTAATTGAATTTTTGGTTCCATTTATTGCTATTCTTGGTCTATATAAGTTTTATAAAAAAGGAAGTGAAAAAATAATTACACTTAAGAAATTATTAAAAGTTGTATTAGCTTTTCTTTCAGTATTTGGTATTTTATATTTTTTTGGTGAAAGTTTATTTGATTTTAAATCCAACTTTGAGCCATTTAATCAATATCCAGAAATACTTAAAATGATTATAGATGAAAGAATCATAGTTTATAAGTCAGATATTTTAAGAAGTTCTGTTTTTGTAATCCTATGTTTTGGAGTATTATATGCTAGTATTAATAAAAAAATAAAAGAAAATTATAGTTTATTGATTCTGTTTTTAATCATAGCCACTGACTTATGGTCTATTGATAAAAAATATGTAAACAAAGATGATTTTGTTGCTAAATCTTCTATCTCTAATCCTTTTAAAGCAAATGTTTTCGATCTTGAAATAAAGAATGACAAAAGTGATTTTAGAGTTTTTGAACCATACAGAGGTTTAACTAACGGTCGTACATCATATTTTCACAAATCAATCTCTGGATATAATGCGGCTAGACCACAAAAAATGCAAGACTTATTTGATTTTTATTTATTTAACAGAAATTACAAAGTTCTTGATATGCTTAATGTGAAGTATATTATCGATGTAAATCAAAACAATGAACTTGAGCTAAAAACTAATGAAAATATTTTAGGTTCTGCATGGTTTGTTGATGAGGTAGTTTCTGTTGAAAGCTTTGATAAAGAAATATTACAGCTAAATAACATAGACTTTGAAAAAACTGCGATATCTCAAAATATAAGTGATAAATCTTATAAAAAAGACCCACAAAACTCAATTGTTCTAAAGGAAAAACTAGCAAATAAATTGATTTATGAAGTGGATGTAATCTCAGACCAGTTTGCTGTTTTTTCCGAGGCTTATTACAATAAAGGTTGGAATGTTATGATCGTTAATAGTGATGATAAATCCATTGATTCAAAACCTTTAAGTCATCAAAGAGTTAATTATTTGCTAAGAGGGATGGAAGTTCCTGCAGGAAAATATGAATTACATTTTTGGTTTGATCCTCCTATTATATTAACTGGATCTATTATCTCTATTTTTTCAATTTTGATTTTATTACTTTCAATAGGATTTTATATAAAAAAGAGTGTTAATGTATAATAAAATTCCAAAATACCGATACAAAAAAACCCTAACAATGCTTAAAGGTATTTTACCTAAAGGTGGAGTAATTTATGACCTTGGGATTAGAAATCCATTTTCAGAAATAATGGAAAAAGAAGGTTACAGGGTCATTAACAGTAAAGGTCAAGATTTTGATTTTGAATATAACATTGAAATACCTAAAGAGGTTGATCTTGTTACTGGATTTGAAATTCTAGAACATTTAGTTTCTCCTTTTCCCCTTTTAAAAAATTTGAATTGTAAAAGACTTTTTGTGACAGTTCCATTAAACCTATGGTTTTCTAGAGCTTATAAAAATAAGAATGACGAATGGGATCGTCATTACCATGAATTTGAGGCATGGCAATTTGACTGGCTATTAGAAAAATCAGGCTGGGAAATAAAGAAAAAAGAGTACTGGAAGAACCCTACTTTTAAATTAGGCATTAGGCCATTACTAAGAAATTTTACAAATAGGTACTATGCTGTGTATGCTGAAAAGTCTCTTGGAAACTATACTAATTATTACAAGGGTGTTTTAAATCTTTAATTTTTTATTATGAAAATTGGAATGATTCTAGACGCTATTTATCCAAGTGATGCAAGGGTCACTAATGAATGTGAAGAACTTATTAAAAATGGTCATGAGGTTTATTTGTTCTGTTTATCATATCAAAAAAATTATATTAAAAGTGAGATAATAAATGATATAAAAGTTAGAAGATATTACTGCTCATCATTGACATATAAACTATCTGCTCTAGCAAATGATTTTCCTTTATACTCAATTTTAATGAAGTCAAAAATTAAAGATTTTGTTCTTAATAACAAGATTGATAGGATGCATATTCATGATATACAAATTGCTAAAGCTGCTGTTGGTGTTAGTAATAAATATAAACTGAAATACACTCTTGACTTACATGAAAACAGGCATGAGATAATGAAATCTTACAAACATGTAAATAGTTTTTTAGGAAAGCTTTTAATCAGTATTAAAAGATGGAAAAAAGCTGAGGAGGAATATATCTCAAAAGCAGAAAAAGTAATTGTAGTAACCCATCAAGCAAAGAAAGAGATAATAAAAAGATGTAAAATTTCAAATGACAATGTTATCGTTTATCCAAATACAGTTAGAAAAAGCTTCTACCAAAATAAAAAGTATGATGAAAAGTTAAAGAAAAAGTATGCAAAAAATTATGTTTTATTATACATTGGAAATACTTCCAAAAGAAGAGGTTTAGATACAGTTTTAGATTCAATGATTTCTGTAGCAAAAGAGGTCCCAGAAATTAAACTAATAATTATTGGAAAAAGTTCTTATGACCAAAAAATAAAGTCCAAAATTGATAAGCTAAAAATTTCAAGTTTAGTTGACTTTATTGGATGGCAAAAGGAAGAGGATTTATACAAATATTTATTAATTTCTGATATTGGACTTTCTCCTCTTTACAGAAACCAACATCACGATACAACTTATCCCAATAAAATTTTTCAATATATTTCATTTAATATTCCTTTGTTATGCAGCGACTCAATAGCTCAAGCAGAGCTTGTTAATAAATTTAAATGTGGAAAAATATTTAAAGAAAAAAATGTTGAAGATTTTATTTCAAATTTGCTCTTAATGGTTAAAAACAAGGAGCTTTATTCAAAAATTCAAAACAACTGTTATGATGCTATTTCTAAATTAAACAACAGTGTAGTATCAAAAGATCTGATAAAAATATATGAGTAAAAAAATTGGAATATTAACTTACTATTGGCCACCAGCTGGAGGGTCTGGAGTTCAAAGATGGCTCAGATTTTCAAATGAGCTTGCAAAGTTAGGTCACGATATTCACATTTTTACTTTTAAAAATCCTAAGTATCCAATTGTGGATAATGAATTATTAAAAAACGTTGATTCTAAATTAAAAGTGAATTTTATTTCAGGATTTGAGTTGCCAAATTTTCTAAATTTAAGAAGCTCTAAGCCAAGTGAAAGTTATGGGCTAACATCAAGTAAGGCTGATATAAGTTTAAATTACATTATTTCAAATTTTATACTGCTAATTAGAGAACTTTTTTTCTTTCCCGATACAAGAAAATATTTGATATCACCATCAATAAAATATATTTCAAACTATAATAAAAAGAACCAATTAGATTGTTTAATAACTTCTGGGCCACCGCACTCGTTACACTACGTTGGCGAGAGATTAAAAAAGAATGATGGAATAAAATGGATTTCGGATTTTAGAGATCCATGGTCTAATTTTTTTCAAAACAAATTATTAAACAAGTTCAAATCAACACAAAAAAAACATAAAAAAAAAGAAATAGAAATTGTTAAATCTAGTAATGCTGTACTAACAACATCAGAATCTCTAAAAGCTCAATTTAAAAATATAAATAAAAACAGTTACTGTATACATAGCGGTTTTAATAAATTAATTTCTCCTAAACCACACAATAAATTCCGAATTCTATATGCAGGATCTTTAAAGGCTATTCAAAACCCAAAAATGCTATGGACAGTTTTAAAAAACTTAGTCGATACAGATAATTCATTTAAGGAATTAGTTGAAATAGTTTTGATAGGTAATATTGATTTTGAAATATTACAAACAAAAAAATTTAGAAATCTTGAAAATCGAAAGATTATTTCTTACATGTCCCAAAAAGATTTGAATAAAGAAATTTGTATTTCTGAAGTTTTGATTGTTTGTTCAGTAAATGTTAAAGGATGTGATGATATTGTTCCTGGAAAGTTCTTTCATTACTTATCATCTGGAAAAAAAATTCTAGGAATTTCCAATAAAGGAAGTGATCTTGAAAAAATTATAGTAGAAACTAAGTCTGGAATGTCATTTAGCTATGACAACTATCAAGATTTAAAAAATTATATTTATAAATGCTTTAGTGATTATAAAGATGGAAAGGTGAATAGTCAAAAAACAAATAATAAATTTTTGTCTTCAAATATTACAATTAAAATTGATGAAATTATATCAAAATTATAATGGGTATTGTTTTTAATCAGTCATATAAGAATATTATAATTATAGCTTTTGCATTGCTTATTGGAGGGGTTAATACGCTATATTTTTATCCTGTTTTTTTAAAGGAACAATATTATGGCTTAGTTGTTTTTTTATTAGCTACCTCAAACCTTCTTCAACCTTTGATTTCTTTTGGAAGTCAACACACCATTATAAAATATTTTAGTTCTTTTAATACTAAAAATGAAAAAGACATCTTTATGTCTTCTATCATTTTTCTGCCACTAATTACTATAATTCCAATTACGTTTTTGGTTGTTGAGTTTCATGATATAATTGCGTCGTTCTTGTCAATTGAAAATCCTATAATTGAAAGTTATGTTTGGGTAATCTTTCTTGTTGCCTTTGCTACGTCGTATTTTGAAGTATTTTATTCATGGGCTAGGGTTCAACTAAAATCAGTTTTTGGAAATTTTTTAAAAGAAATATTTCCAAGATTAGCAGTTTTAACTTTACTCACTCTAGTTTATCTAAATCAAATAACAAAAGAAAATTTTATATGGTGGCTAACTGGTCTTTATTATTTAAGACTTATAATCATGATTTTTTACTCTTTCAGTTTGTATTTACCAAAATTCACTTTTTCTATTCCTAAAAACACTAAAAGTATTTTAATATATTCATTGTACATTCTTTTAGCTGGATCTGCTGCAAGCATTTTAATTGATATTGATAAATTTATGATTCCTCAAAAACAAGCAATAGGTCAAACTGCATTTTATGCGGTAGCTGTATTCATAGCAACTGTTGTTGAAATTCCTGGGCGTGCTATGTTTCAAATAATTAACCCTTTAGTAGCTAAAGCTCTTAATGAAAATAATTTTAATGAATTAAGAAAATTATACTCATCTAGTTCAATTAATTTACTAATTGTTGCGGGGTTAATTTTTTTATTAATTAATTCCAGTATTTCACCTTTTTACGATTTAATGATTGAGAAGGATTATTCAAATGGTATTTGGGTTGTTCTAATGATCTCTATAAGTAAATTAATTTTAATGTCTTTTGGCTGTGGCCCTGCAATTTTAGCAACTTCAAAATTCTACAAAATCACACTGCCTTTTTCTATTCTTATGGCTTTTTCAGTTTATTTTTTAAATGATATTTTGATTGATATATATGGTATTAATGGCGCTGCCCTTTCAACACTTATAGTTGTACTCTTTTTTACAGGTTTAAAAATTATTTTTATAAAATATAAATTAAAAATTAGTCCTTACTCTATAAATAGTTTAAAAGTAATTTCGATAATTATTGTAATGTTTTTTACTTTTCAAAATTTCAAAATAACTGACAACAGTATAATGTCTATAATTATTGATTCGGTTTTAATTTCAATAATTTATACTACAATAATTTATTTCATGAATGTTTCAAAACCAATTAATAAATTGATTAAAAATATTTTATACGGAAAGCTTAGGCTTTAGGTGATTTACCAATAAAGACTTCCCGTCTTTAATTAACTGTTCAGGAGTGCCCTTAAATACTAATTCTCCACCTTTATCTCCACCATGCGGACCAAGATCAATAATGTAGTCTGATGATTTTATCAAATCTAAGTTATGTTCAACAATAATTATTGAATGTCCAAACTCTATCAATAAATTAAATGATTTTATAAGCTTCTTAATATCGTGGAAGTGAAGGCCAGTAGTTGGTTCATCAAAAATAAAGAGTGTTTTTTCCTTACAACTACCTTTTAATAAAAAAGAAGCTAACTTTATTCTTTGGGCTTCACCCCCTGAGAGAGTAGATGAGGATTGTCCAAGTTTAACGTATCCCATACCTACATCAAGTAAAGCTTTGAGTTTATTTGTTATTTTGTTCTGTTTATTTTCTTGAAAGAAATTATACGCATCTTTAATCGTTAAGTTTAAAACATCGTCAATATTCATTTTTTCAAATTTAACTTTCAAAACTTCTTTTTTAAATCTCTTTCCTTTACATGTTTCACATTGAAGAATAATATCAGACATAAATTGCATCTCTATTTTTATAGACCCTTCTCCTTTACATTCATCACATCTTCCTCCATCAACATTAAATGAAAAGTGTTTAGGCTTATAGCCATAGTGCTTAGATATCTTTTGGTTTGCAAATAATGACCTTATATCATCATATACTTTTATATAAGTTGCAGGATTAGATCTTGATGATTGACCAATTGGATTTTGATCGATATATTCAATTGAATTAATTTCATCAAAATCACCTTTAATATCACTATGCTGACCAGGTTTTTCTTTAAAAATCCCTTTTTTCTTTAATAATCCTGGAAATAAAATATTTTTAACAAGTGTTGTTTTACCACTTCCAGACAAACCTGTAACACAGACCATCATATTTAAGGGGAAATCAACATTAATATTTTTTAAATTATTTTCCCTGCATCCAAAAAGTGATAGCTTATTTTTTATTTTTCGACGAGACTTTGGAACTTCAATACTTAATGATTTATTCAAATATTTTGCAGTAAGGGAATTAGATCTAAGTAGGTTTTTTAAATTACCTTGTGCAACAATATTTCCTCCTTCAGAACCTGCGCCTGGCCCAAGATCTAATATATGATCCGCAGCTCTAATTATATCTTCATCATGCTCAACAACTAATACTGAATTTCCTATTTTTTTTAAATTTATCAGGATTTCAATTAATTTTAAAGTATCCTCAGGGTGAAGACCAACACTAGGTTCATCAAGAACATAAATAGATCCAACTAGAGCGCTTCCAAGAGATGTGGCTAAATTAATTCTTTGAGTTTCCCCTCCGGAGAGTGAGTTAGATTTTCTATTTAAGGTCAAATATCCTAAACCAACATTTTTAGCGAATTCTAATCTACTTATAATTTCTTTTAATAGTCTCTCACTTTTTTTAACTGACTCACCAGTCAATTTTATTTGATTGAAAAAATCTAAAAGTTTAGATATAGGCATATCAACAAGATCAGTAATTGATAATCCATTAATCTTTACATAACTGGCTTCTTTTCTTAATCTTTTCCCTTTACAATCCGAACATAGTGTTCTACCTCTGTACCTAGATAACATTACTCTGTTTTGAATTTTATACATTTTTTCTTCTAATTTTTTAAAGAAAAAGTGAATACCCTTAAAGTGCTCATTTCCATTCCAAATTAATTCTTTATGATCTTTAGATAATTCAAAATATGGCCTGTGTATTGGAAAATCAAATAAGTGAGCATTTTTTAGTAAAAGTTGTTTATATTTTTTAAGTTTTTGACCTCTCCACGGAGCTACACATTCATCATAAACCGATAATGATGTGTTAGGTATCACAAGATCTGGATCAATTCCAATTATATCGCCATAACCACCACAGGTTGAGCAAGCCCCAAACGGATTATTAAAGCTAAATAAATGTTCATTTGGCTCAATATAATTAGTACCATTTTCTTGAAATTTTTTGGTGAAATGATGATATGAATTATCATCCAGTTTCTTGATTAATAAAGAACCATTACCAATATTAAATGCATTTTCAATTGAATCAATTGTTCTGTTTAGATAATCTTCATTTTTACTGAAAATAGATCTATCAATAACCAAATAAATATTGTCGAATTTACTCTCTTGAAAGTCTTCAATTAATAAAATCTTATTGTTTATTTCAATTCTTGCAAAACCTTGACTCGAATATATAGCCAAGAAATCTGCAACATTAAAATCTTGAGGTGGATTAAGATTACTCATAATTATAAACTTATCTCCCTCATTAAATGATCTAATAAAATCTAAAACGCTATTAACATTATCTTTTCTAATTTCATTTCCAGTTTCTGGAGATATTGTTTTACCTATTCTAGCATATAATAATTTAATATATTCATATATCTCAGAAGAAGTTCCTACAGTTGATCTTGGATTAGAGTTATTTACTCTTTGTTCTATCGCTATAGCCGGTGATAACCCATCTATTGTTTTAACTTTTGGTTTATTTAGTTTTCCTAAAAACTGTCTGGCATAAGATGAAAGACTTTCAATAAATCTTCTTTGACCTTCAGCATAAATTGTATCAAAAGCCAAACTAGATTTTCCTGACCCTGACAACCCAGTAATAACTACTAATTGTTTTTTTGGAATTTTTAGATCAATTGACTTCAAATTGTGCATCTCTGCACCTTTAATATCAATGGATTTACGAACTTTATTTTTATCAATTACTTTGCTATCCATAAATAAGGGTCTAGTGCAGTTGTGTTATTAAAAATACTAAACTGCAGGGTTGTTTTTGATTCAGAATTACTACTAAACACTTCACCAATTATATCATATGATTCAACATTTTGTCCTTTATTAACATATACTTTTGATAAATTTTTATATACACTAATGTAATTTCCGTGCTGAATCAAAACAGTCAAATTGCTACCTTTAAATTTTAGAATTGAAAGCACTTTTCCATTAAACACTGATCTTATGTTTGCATTTTTAGTTGTAGCAATAACAATTCCATTACTTTTTATTTTAGTTGTTTTAACAACAGGGTGTGATTGTAAACCAAATTTTTGAATAATTACTCCTCTCTCAACTGGCCAAGGAAGCTTGCCTTTATTTTTATAAAAACTTTCTGCTAAAGCTTTAGCTTCTGGAGTTAATGAAAATGTTGATAAAGAAGAATTTATATTTGATTCTTTTATCGCTTCCTTTATTAAGCGATCAATTTCTTTATCTAAAAGCGATGCTTGTCTTTGTTTATCATTAATTTGTTTTTTGTATGCGCTCTCTTTTTTTCTCAAAGACCTAATTAAATTATTCTGTTCTTTTTTTTCATTAGATAATATTTTTTTTTCACTCAAATTAAAATTAATTAAAGAGTCCTTCACGGAAATTTTAGTTTTTAAAGTATCAATAATTTTTTTTACCGTTCCCACTTTTGTTTGTATAGATAATGCCATTTCTTTTCTGTTCTGAGAAAACTGTTCAAAATATTGTGATCTTTTAAATGCTTGCAAAAAATTTTCTGCAGATAATAGAAACATCAATCTATTTTCCTTAAGTCTACTTTTGTAAGAGTTGAATATCATGTCTGAATAATCTTTTCTAGCAGCTATAATTTCTACATTTAATTTATCTATTTTATCCTCATTTTTTTCTACCTCAAAATTTAAAAGATTAATTTGATCATTTGTTAATTTAATTAGAGTCTCTGTCTTATTTATTTTGTAGGTTAAACTTTCTAGATCATTAAAAGCGTTTTTCTTTTTTTTAGAATTATTAATTAATAATGAATTAATTTCTAATATTTCATTTTTTAAAACTTTTCTTTCATTTTCTAAATCTTCTATTTTTTGAGTTTGAGCAATACTAACAAAAGGCATTAAAATGATGATAATATATGATCTTATTTTCATAAATTAATTTTTTTAAAACCTTTTGGTACTTTATATGAGAATGGAAAATCTCTTTCTAAAACTATTGACCTATTAATTATTTTTAAATAAATAAAATCGTTTTCATAATTGATTTTAACCGAAACTAAAGATGGAATATCTTTGAGCTTTTTGTTGAGAGAGCCAGAATAAAAAAATTGTATTGATGTTCCTGATTCATAATGAATTATTGACTGATTTTTTAACTTTAGTAATTTATCATCAAACAAAAACTTATATTGCAAATTTTTATATTTATAGTTAATTAAGAGTCCCTCATTTACAGCTAATTTGTTTGATTTATTTATTTCTTCAAATGGAAAAATTGGATTTCCAATCAAAATATTTTGCAATTCATTTAATCCAAAAACAATTTTATATTTTTTATTTATATCATCAACTGAGCTTTCAAAAAAACTTTTTGTTATTCTGTCGTATCCATATGCTCTATCATTATCTATTAATATTTTAAAAATTGGCAAGAAAAGGTTACCAGAAAATAAAATTTTTGAGCCTGAATCAATTCGTGATGTTAAATCAAATGTTAAAAACTGCTGATTATATTGAAAATTAACTTTACTTGAAATAAGTATTTTATCAAAAACGAAGGGAGAAAAAACTGATTTTTTGACACTTAAATTTTTTTTAAAAACAGAATTATTAATTACTGCTTTTTCTTTTGTAGTACCACAACCTATTAATGAAATCAATATAAGTAGATACAAAAAACGCATCCCGTGAAGATATTAATTACTTCCAGTACTGCCAAACCCAGAGGACCCTCTCAGTGTTGAGTTTATTTTTTCTGTGGATTCCCATTCTACTCTTTCAAATTTTGATATTACTAACTGAGCTATTCTGTCTCCACTTTTGACAATAAAATTTTCGTTAGAATGGTTAATTAAAATGACCCCTAACTCTCCTCTATAATCAGCATCAATAGTACCAGGTGAATTTAAAACAGTAATTCCATTTTTAAAGGCTAAACCACTTCTAGGCCTTACTTGTGCTTCACAACCTTCGGGCAATTCGATGTATAACCCAGTTTTTATTAACTTTCTTTCTCCAGGATGTAAAGTTATTGAGCCTTTTAAATAAGCACGTAAATCCATTCCAGCTGAAAGAGAAGTCTCGTATTTAGGAATTGGATTATTAGATTTATTAATAATTTTAACTTTCATGAAGTTAAATTATCCTTTTAAAGCTTCTGCACCTGAAACAATTTCTAAAATTTCATTGGTAATTGCAGCTTGTCTAGCTTTATTATAAGTTAAAACCAAATCATCTTTTAATTCTGTAGCATTATCAGTTGCCTTATGCATGGCTGTCATTCGAGCTCCATGTTCTCCTGCAAATGAGTCTCTTATTGATTTAAATAGTTGAATCTTCAAAGATTTTGGAACAAGCTCTGAAACAATTTGTTCCATTGAAGGTTCAAATATATAATCTGACAGTGGCTCAGACTCATCTGGGCTAACTATTGGAAGGAACTGTTCATTTTTAATTATTTGATTAGCAGCATTTTTAAAACTGTTGAAAATAATCTCAACATGATCAAACTTACCAGTGCTAAATTCATCTATAATTTTTTCTGTTATTATAGAAGACTCTTCATAGGTTAAATTATCATATATAGAACTATAATTCCCAATTACATTTTCAGTCTTAGAAAGAATATCATTTGCTTTTTTACCGATAACTAAATAACTAAAATTAGCATTGGAAAACTTTTCAGAATTTTTTAATAAAAGTGATTGTTTAACAACATTGGAGTTAAATGCTCCACAGAGACCTTTATTAGATGAAATAACTACTACAAGGATGTTTTTCACTGGTCTATTATCAGATAAGTAAGAAATACTTGAAGAAGAAATAATTTGAGAAAAATTTGACATTAACTCAGTTAATTTCTCTGAATAAGGTCTCATAGCTGTAATAGCATCTTGAGCTTTTTTAAGCTTAGCTGCGGAAACCATTTTCATTGCACTTGTAATCTTCATGGTAGAAGTTACGGACGAGATTCTATTTCTTATTTCTTTAAGATTAGCCATGAATTATTCGTATGATGAGCTTATTTCAGCACCAACTTTTTCTAAAGTAGCAATTACATCATCTGTTAATTTTCCTTCTTTTATTAAATCAAGAGTTTTTCTGTGTTTTAAATTCATTAGCTCTAAAAACTTCTTTTCAAACTCTTTAACTTTATCAACTGGAACAGATTTTAATAAGTTTTTTGATCCTAAATAAATAATTGCAACCTGATCTTCAACAGTAAAAGGGTCATTTTGAGCTTGCTTTAATATTTCAACGTTACGCATACCTTTTTCAATAACACCCAAAGTCACTGGATCTAGGTCTGATCCAAACTTGGCAAATGCTTGTAATTCCCTAAACTGAGCTTGATCAAGTTTTAACGTTCCTGCTACTTTTTTCATTGACTTAATCTGAGCTGATCCTCCAACTCTAGAAACTGAAATTCCTACGTTAATTGCTGGACGAACACCAGAATTGAACAAGTCAGATTCTAAAAATATTTGTCCATCAGTAATTGAAATTACATTAGTTGGGATATATGCAGAAACATCTCCAGCTTGAGTTTCAATAATTGGTAGCGCTGTTAAAGAACCTCCCCCTTTTACAACAGGCTTCAATGGCTCTGGAAGATCATTCATATTTTTTGCTATGTCGTCATCATTAATAACCTTTGCTGACCTTTCAAGAAGTCTAGAATGAAGATAAAAAACATCTCCAGGATAAGCTTCTCTTCCAGGTGGTCTTCTTAATAATAATGAAACTTCACGGTAAGCAACTGCTTGTTTAGAAAGATCGTCGTAAATGATTAAAGCTGGCCTTCCGGTATCTCTAAAGTATTCACCAATCGCAGCTCCGGCAAAAGGAGCATAAACTTGCATTGGAGCAGGGTCAGAAGCATTTGCAGCAACAATTGTCGTATAAGCTAAAGCACCTTTATCTTCAAGAGTTTTAGCAATTCCAGCAACAGTTGAAGCTTTTTGCCCTACGGCAACATAAATACAATATACAGGATTACCTGCATCATAAAATTCTTTTTGATTTAAAATAGTGTCAATACATACTGTTGTTTTTCCAGTTTGTCTATCTCCGATTACAAGCTCTCTTTGACCTCTCCCGATTGGAATCATTGCATCAATAGACTTAATTCCAGTTTGTAAAGGCTCGTTAACAGGCTGTCTGTAAATAACACCAGGAGCTTTTCTTTCTAATGGCATTTCATACATTTTTCCTTCAATCTTACCTTTACCATCGATTGGTTGGCCCAATGTGTTTACAACTCTACCGACAACTCCCTCTCCAACATTAATAGATGCAATTCTTTTAGTTCTTTTAACAATATCTCCTTCCTTAATTTCTTTTGATGGACCTAAAAGTACTACCCCAACATTATCCTCTTCAAGGTTTAGTACGATACCTTCCATTCCGTTTTCAAATTGCACTAATTCTCCATATTGAACATTAGAAAGTCCATAAACTCTAGAAATTCCATCCCCAACTTGAAGGACAGTTCCTACTTCATCAAGTGAAGGAGAAACATCGCTTCCTGTTAATTGTTTTTTAATAATCGCTGATATTTCAGCAGGCTTAATATCTGCCATAACTTATTGTATTGATATATTAATAAAATCTTGTTTTAACTTATTTAATTGATTTTTAAAGCTAGCATCATACTGTAAATCTCCTATACGCAAAACAAACCCCCCAACTATACTTGAATCAATTTTGTTTACAAGGGTTATGTTTTTATTAGTAATATTTCTAACCTTATTTTCAATTTCTTTTATCGTTGAAGATTTAAGCTCAGAGGATGAAGTTAAGACAACCTCTTGGTTTTGAACGTATTCATTATACAATACAACAAAACTATTAGCTACATCATCAAAAAGATCAATTCTTCTGTTTTTCATCAAAAGCTCTATCAGGTCTTTAGTTCTTTTAGAAGAGTTTTTAAATACAGATTTAAGAGTATTAATCTTGTCAGAATCTTTAACAACTTTACTGTCTACGAAAAGCTTTAATTCTTTAGACTCTTCAAAAGCTTTTGAAACACTTTTCATATCCTCAAAAACCAAATCTAAATCCTTTTTGTTTTCAAGACATGATTTAAGTGTTGCTTTTGCGTATCTATATGCTGCTCTATTATAAATCACTTAAGCTTTACATCTTTTAAAAGTTCTTCAACAATTTGCATTTGTTTGTTGTCGTCTGACAACTTTTCTTTTAGTAACTTTTCAGCAATATCAATTGAAAGAGATGCAACTTGTTTTTTAATATCTGAAACAGCTGCGTTTTTTTCATTTTTGATTGCTTCATTAGCACTTTCTATAATTTTTTGAGCTTCGGCTTTAGCCTCATCTTTAGCTTGAGAAACAATAGAATTTTTAAGATCCCTAGCTTCTTTTAAAAGAGCGTCTCTTTCAACTCTAGCTTGTTTCATAATCTTATCATTATCAGCTTTTAAAGATTCCATTTCCTCTTTAGCTAATTCAGCAGATTGCAATGCATCTTTAATGCCTTGTTCTCTATCGTTTACAGCTTTTAGAATGGGTCCCCAAGCATACTTTTTTAGTAAAAAAATAAGTATGACAAAAATTACAGTTTGCCAAAAAAACAGGCCAATTGAAAATTCTTCAATTAGTTTTTCCATTAGAAATAATTTAGATTAATCTTAATTGTCTAATTGAATTATAATGCAAACAATGCTGCAAAACCAATTCCTTCAACTAATGCTGCTAAAATTAGGGCAGCTACTTGAATTTTTCCACTAGCATCTGGTTGACGTCCGATGGCTTCCATTGCTCCTTTACCAATTTGACCAATTCCAATTCCAACTCCGATTACTATTAGGCCACCGCCTACTATTAAAGGTATTTCCATAATTATATATTTAAATTAAACTTTTTCATTTTTAATGTGCTTCACTATGATCTTCCACTGCAAAACCAAAGTATAATGCAGAAAGCATAGTGAAAATATAAGCTTGTAATAATGCTACTAATATCTCAATTATAGCAATAAAAAATGCTAGAAAGAAAGACAAGCTGCTTCCGATCCAAGCTTTAAAAATAAACATCAAACCTATCAAACTGTATAAAACTATATGTCCAGCCTGAATATTTGCATAAAGCCTTATTAATAATGAAAAAGGCTTTATGAAAACTCCTAAAAACTCTATTGGTGCTAATACTATTTTAATAAGAACTGGAACACCAGGCATCCAGAAAATATGGCCCCAATAATTTTTATTTGCAGTTAGGTTTGTTATTAAAAAAGTTAACAATGCTAAAGAAAATGTAACGGCAATATTACCAGTTACATTAACTCCAAGAGGTGTTAAACCTAACATGTTTAAAAACCAAACAAAGAAAAATACTGTAAGTAAAAAGCTCATATAATTTTTATACTTTTTCAGTCCAATATTTGGGATGGCAATATCATCTCTTATGTATAAAATGATTGGCTCAAAAAATCTCCCAACACCTTTAGAAACGCCATTATTAGTCTTATAAGATTTGGCTAATGAAGTAAACAAGAAAAACATTAAAACTGATACTAATAAAATAGTAGCAATGTTTTTTGTAATTGAAAAGTCCAATGGTTTTTCATTTAAAATCTTCCCTTCCTCTGACACATTTATGCTACCTTGACTATCAGTTTTATAGATCTTATTATTATCATAATTCATTCTATAAAAACTTTCATTATCAACCACGACTTCCTTACCATGTTTAAAGTCTGAGGACATAAAAAACTTAAACCCATTGTCGTATAAAATTACAGGCATCGGAATCTCAACATATGTTTTTTTACCAGTCTCATCATTAGTGAAACTTGTAAGATAAAAACTGTGAGAGTCTTTTAAGTGATGTTTAATGTATTTTTTAATTTCCGATTTTATATCTCCTTTTTCTTCAGTCTTTTTAAACCCATCTGTTGCATGCAAAGACAAGGAAAATAAGGTAAAAAATATAATAAAAAATCTTATGTGCTTCATCTATAAATTAAAGCAATTCTAGTATTGGCGCAAAGTTAAAACTTTAAAAGGAAAAAGAAAGCTATTTGTTTAATTTATTTACCTGAGTGTAGACTAAATAAAACGCTAATAGAAAACCTACAAGAGTTAACGAAAAAGTAAAGGTCTTGTTTTGGTCATATGTAGAATCTAGCCACTTACCAAGTCTTGAAAAAAGAAATATTGTAATTCCCATTTCAAAGCTGATTAACAAAAATATTTTTATAGGATTAGGCTGTTTTTTCAGACTGAGAGTTATTTTCTTGTTGAGTATCTAATGCTTTTAATTTTTTTGCTGATTTCATAGCAATTGTGGCATCAACTTGAGCTCCTTCCTCAACTGAAAGTTTTCCAGTAATAATTTCACCCTGAATGTATGAATCAGACATCAGCGAAAGAGTTTCACTAATTTCAATAATACCAGATATATTACCAGAAATATCTGCATTAGAACAACTAAGCTTTCCAGATATTTTACCGTTATTGCCTACAACAACTTTACCTGAAGTAGTTATGTTACCTTCAACCTCTCCATCAATTCTAAAATCTGCTTTTGAAAAAATATCTCCTATAATTTTTGTTGACTTTTCAATAACATCCACAGAGGGTGAAGAAAAGAACTTACTATCAGCCATAATTTAAAATTTTAATTATCTAATGTTTTAAAAACCAATGCATTAATGAATTGGGATGTCGAAAATACAAAATATTTATTGTTTAGCAACTTTTTATTTTTTTTCAAAAATTCATTCAGGTTGTTCTTTGCACTAATCAAACTAGCGTGTCCATATGAGACAAGAAGATCATATTTTTCATCATAATATTCAATATTGAGATTTCCATAATTATTATTAATTTTTTTTTCGATAAAAAAACCAAATACAAAATTGTCATCTTTAATATCTAATGATTTTTTCAAAATTATTGAGCTGACAATATTAATCATTCTGTCTAGCTTGTCTTTGTTCTCGGGAAACTCTAATTTCAGGCTTGTTAATTCATCGACATAAGATTTTATATTATCTTTTTTTAGAATTAGCTCAGATTTAATTAATTTTAGCTCAAATAGATCATTTCTTTTAATATTTAAAACAATCAAAGAGTCAACCAGCCGAGACGACAATTCAATCTTATTTGTGTTTATCAAATTTTGAATTGAGTCTTTAAGTTTATCTATGTTTTGGTGATCGACTAATTTTTGTTGATTAATTCTTTTAGCATAGATAGATGAAGGGTAATTCTCTAAAATTTCCTTTTTTAAGTGATTGGATTTTATATTTTTATTATTTAAATAAGACAAATACTTATAATATTTTAACTGTATTTTATCGTCACTAGTAAGATATTTTTGATCTATATTTTCTAGTTTTTTTAAAGATTTAACATAATCATTAAAAAACTCATTATAATAAATTCCTAGCATTAACATATTTTTATTATACAAATTGTATAAGCTATCTTGTTCATATTCTGTTAAACTATAATCTACCTTCTTTTCAATTAATTTATTTGTATTGTTTTTATGAGCAGATTGACTTATAACTTTACTGTATTCTAAATTCATCTTCCAGTTGTCTTGAAGTTTTATATCTCCCCATTTCATTTTAAAATCTTGAATTCCCTTTTCAATTGCCAATTGATTGTAATAATAAAATGTATTTTTATTAAAATTATTAGATACTTTAATTTGTTTTTTTTGTGTATCTGAATTTGATTTAGTTTTCAAATCATTGATCTCTTTTTCAGTTAATTTAGATAGTATTAATATAGAGTCGATTTCAATATTTTTCTCTTCTAATTTAGTTACACTTTTTAGTTTATTTTTTAAAGCATTTAGCTTAAAAAACTCCTTAGACGACTGATTTTCAATTTTTAGTAATGTGTCTATATAATTTGAAGATTCTAAATAATTTTTTTGATCATAACTAATCTTTTGTAAGTTCTTATAGATTTTTAATTTCAAGAAATGATCAATATTTTCATATTTTAAAGCTTTATTAAATAAACTTACAGCTTTTAGAGTATCTGTTTTCAAAGTGCTCAAACCTTCATAAAAATTAATCAAACTTATTTTTTCAGGGTATAGTCCAGATCTTCTAATCTTACTGAATTCAGCTAAATCAATATTTTCATTAATATGCATTAGTCTAAGCTTTGACATCAAATAAATTTCTGAAGATTTTTTAATTCCGCTATTGAGTGCCTTCGAGTAAAAGATTTTTGTTGAATCCAGTTCATTATTTTTAGAATAAATTTGAGCAGAAATAAAACTACTTCTTGATTTTATAATTTTATCGTCAGTGTTTTCATATATTTTT
Source organism: uncultured Bacteroidota bacterium (assembly GCA_902554655.1). GTDB lineage: Bacteria > Bacteroidota > Bacteroidia > Flavobacteriales > Flavobacteriaceae > Eutrophosalina. The sequence goes on along the minus strand of CACDPE010000002.1, from coordinate 56,478 downwards.
TTTAAACCAACTAAAGCCTTTTTATAATTCTTATTTATTATTTCAGATTGAACACTAGCTTTTAGTAATTCAATATTAATTTGGTCTTTATTTCTTGTTTTTAATTCATCTGTTATAATTTTTAATGCCAAATCTATTTGATCAAGGTTTAGATATATCATGACTTTCCACAAAATTGCTTCATCTTTTCGTTCTACAACTTGTCCTAAAGCTTGTAAGGAAGCAATATACCTTTGATCATAAAATCTTGATTTTCCCAATAATAAATATGCTCTATCTAAGATTTTAATTTGATTATTTTTTGATTTTTGTATTGCTTTTATAGCTTTTTCTTCAGCTTTTTCAAAGTTTTTGGTAGGAATAATATTCTCATCTCTAGAATACTCCATTTCCTCAATTAAAGGAATAATATCCCAATAGTTTGAACTATAATTGTCTTTTAAGATAGTTAACGCTTCTTTGAAATAATTTTCACCATTATACAATATGTTATAATTAATCTTAACCGAATTAACTTTAATATTATCTGAATTGGTTTTACAGGAAATAAAAATTAAAAAAAATAATATGTATTTAAATTGTTTGATCATTTTTTCTTTTAGATTTTAATATTTCATATTATTGCATTCGAACATGGATACTACAAAAGTAACTTTAATTTTGGACGGAGAACATCATAATTTCAATATGAAAAAAGATGAAGTTATTTTAGATATAGCCCTTTCAAACGGAATAGATGCACCTCATTCCTGCCAAGGTGGAGTTTGCATGACTTGCTTAGGCAAAGTAACCAATGGAAAAACTCAAATGGATGATCCAGGAATGCTCTCTGATGAGGAGATTGATGAAGGGCTAACTCTAACCTGTATTTCAAAACCCAGGTCTGAAGAAATCACTATAGATTATGACGATGTTTGATTTAAAATTTGATCTGCTCTAAAAAGAAGCCCGTTTAAATCGATAGATCTCATAGCGTCTTCATATCCTTTAATTTTTTTATTTCCATAGATTGAAGTTGGTATTAATGGAAATTTAGTTCTATCAACTGTAAATTGATTTTCCTCCATTGAGTTAAATGTTGAAAAACCTGTGAAGGGATGTGTTAATCCCCAAATAGTAATAACTGGTACATTGTAAATAGAAGCAATATGCCCATTAGCGGAGTCCATAGAAATCATCAAGTCAAGATTAGAAATTAATTCAATCTCTTGCTTAAAATTTGCATTAGAAGAAGGGCAATCTACATTTTTATAAGAGCTTTTCCATTTTTCCAAAATTTTAAGCTCATCTCCAAACCCAAATAGAAAAACTTGATTATTTTGAGATAGATAAGCAATTATTTTTTGCATTAAATCAAGTGGGTATACTTTTCCGATATGCCTTGCGAATGGAGCAATCCCTACTTTTGGATTATTGTTTGTAATCTCAAAATTATTTAAATTTTTAGGAGTTGGATATGTATGGTCTTTTGAAAGATCAATTTGAAATCCAAGTTTATTAAACACTTCTTGATATTTAAAGTGAATAGGAGTTAGGGGTTTAAAAACTTTGTTTTTTGAGCGAGTCAATCTATATTTTTCTGTTCTCATTTTATCTAACCGCTTGACTTTATAAAAACACAGTTTAAATAAAAAAACAAGAATTCTAGTTCTCAAAACATGATGAAGATCAGCTACTTTATTTGGTTTAGTCTTTTTTAAATCTTTAAAAAGCTTAAAAACACCTAAAAATCCTTTATGTCTATTATCAAAATCCAGCTGAAAAAAAGAGAGGTTCTGATGTTCCTCAAATAATGGTTTAAATTTTTTTCTTGAGACTATTATGAACTTTTCGGATGGATATTTTTTACACAAACACCTTATCACAGGAACTATCATGGCCACATCACCTAAAGAAGAAAACCTTAGAATGAGTGTCTTTTTCATAACTAATCCTTATATAGTTCAGGATTCAACTTATCATCATTATACATTTTCATTTGTTTAAAAGTGAGAGCCATTGTTTTTCCATTAGAGATATTTTCAAGAAGCTGATCTATAGCTTTTGACAAATTTTTTCTTTGGGCTTTTAATATCTCTAATTTACTAATACAAGAAAGTCTATGCTTTTCATCAGCTGAAGATCTATTTGCCTCAATATCCATGTGAAAAATTTTAAGCTCTAAAATTGATAGTCTATCAATTGCCCAAGCAGGAGTTTCCGTATTAATATTAAACTCTTCAGCAATTTTTACATTTGAAAATTTATTAAAAAAATATTCGTCAATAATCTCAACCATGTCTGTCCTGTCTTGGTTACTTTTATCAATTCTTCGTTTAATTAATAAAGCCTCTTTAGGATCAATAGAAGGTTTTCTTATGATATCTTCAAGATGCCATTGAACTGTATCAATCCATGACTTTTTGTAAATGTTTTTTTTAAAAACCTCATTGTCAGAAAAAGGATTTTTTATTTCTTGATCTACAGAATTAAAGGTATGGTAGTCATCAATAGCCTTTTTAAAAACTTCGATACATTCGTTAGAGATTGTCATATGCTTTAAATATAATTAAACTAAGTTCAACAAAAATAAATATTGTTATTATCTTTGCTGTATGATGAAAGAATTTTTTGAAGCAGTAGAGTTTTTGTTTGTCGAAATTCTATTTTTCCCTTTTGATTTTATACGTCTAGATATAACTAGCTGGATTTTTCAGAACGCTATCAACTTTAGTTTTATTTTTATTATTACGGCAGCATTGGTTTACTGGACTTTAGAGCTTGTAAAGTATGACAAAAATGAGGGTGTAGAAAGTGAAGTTACAGCGCATTCTTTTTTATAAATCAAACCCAATATCTTTTCTGTAGATTTTTCCTTCAAATTCAATTAATCCGATTGATTCATAGCTCTGTTTGAGGGCCTCTTTAAAATTATCTGCTGAAGAAACCACAGACATAACTCTACCTCCGTTAGTTAAAACATTATTGTCTTTTAATAACGTGCCTGCATGAAAAACAGTTGAGTTAATAATATTTTCAATGCCTTTAATCACAAAGCCTTTATTATAAGATTCAGGATATCCTTTGGATGCTAGAACGACATTTGCATAATGATTAGGATTTATTTCTAATTCGAGTTGATCTAGGTTTTGATTCTCAATTGCGAGCAATATTTCTAAGAAATCGTTTTTTATTCTTGGTAAAACAACTTGAGTCTCAGGATCACCCATTCTTACATTATACTCAATTACGTAAGGGTTACCATTTACATTAATAAGCCCTATAAAAATAAACCCTTTATATTCAATTCCTTCATTGATTAAGCCATTTACTGTTGGTTTAATAATTCTTTCTTCAATCTTGTTGTGCATTTCATCATCCATAAATGATACAGGAGATATTGATCCCATACCTCCAGTATTAAGCCCGACATCTCCCTCGCTAATTCTTTTGTAATCTTTAGCATATGGAAGAGTTAAACAGTTTTTACCATCAAATAGAACAAAACAAGACATCTCAATTCCTGAGAGAAACTCCTCAATTACGACAGTTTCTGAGGATTTACCAAAACTGTTATTAAGAAGCATATCTTCTAAAACGATTTTTGCTTCATCAAATTTATCAACGATAACCACTCCCTTTCCTGCTGCAGGTCCATCAGCTTTTAGTACATATGGTCCTTTCTTATTTTTCAAATAATTAATTCCTTCTGAGATTGATTCTTTAGTGAATGATTTTGATTGTGCTGTAGGAATATTGTATTTTGACATAAAGTTCTTTGCAAAATCTTTACTGCCTTCAAGCATTGCGCCATTTTTAGAAGGTCCAATAACAATTGTGTTACCAATTTCATAATCAGACTTAATAAAATCATAAACACCATCAATTAGTGGAATTTCTGGACCAACAAGAACAAGATTAATTGAATTATTAATAATAGCTTGTTTTAAATTTTGAAAATTAAAATCAAAATATAGAGCCTTAGAAATAGAAGAAATTGCAGCATTTGGATTAATAGAAAATAAAGAGACATCTGTTTTAGAATTAAGAAGTTTGTGAAAATAAACATGTTCTCTAGCCCCGGAACCAATAACCAAAATATTCATTTTGTAAAATTAAATTATTTATACTTTTTTAAGTCAATTTATATCAATAAAAAAGCTTCGATAATAAAAATTTATTAGACTTTAAAAAAACTTGTAATTTTTAATTTTCAAATTTAAATTGTTGAAAATCAGTTTTTTAAAAATAGGATACAAAAAAACGAACTATTGATTTGAATATTATTTATATATTAGCAATACGCATGAAATGGTTTGCAATTAAAACTAAAGGCAAAAACGAGTTCAAAGCTAGAGACTTTTTCTCTTCATTTGATATTGAATCCTATGTTCCTTTTTTTAAAACAAGAAGAGTTTGGTCTGACAGAATAAAAAAAGTCAACACGCCTGCTATGCCTGGTTATGCTTTTTTTAAACTAAATAAACTCGACTATAATTTAATCAATCTTAATCCTTACACTAAAAGTATTGTAAGGGATACCAATGGGATGCCAGCAGTAATAACTGAGTATGAAATTTCTGTTTTGAAAAACCACATTAATGGTGATGGAGACAATGATAGTTTTTTTAATTGTAATATTGGTGAAAAAGTGAAGATTATTTCAGGCCCTATGATTTACAAAAAAGGAGTTGTTGAAAAAATAAATAATAAGACAGTTACAATTACTTTAAAATCTTTAAATATTAAGATAGTCATAAATAAAAGTGATTTAATCGCTGCATAAACGCCAATAATTGTTCTGGTTTTTTTGTGAACAGAATAGCGAAGCTATATCTAAATTACAGCTTAAAAACAAATTTTATAAAACTTATTTTAGGTTTGAAACTATTAATATCCGTTTTATACGCCTTGATTCTATTATCTTCTGGGTGTTTGGTTTCAATAACTGAAGTTTTGTTTCCAGTCAAATCAAAAAGCTTTGAGTTTATGTCGCCAATAAAGTCATTTCTAATTGAAGTTAGGTGTGATTTACTGTAGTTTTTAGAAGATATAATTTTATTTATTTGAGGGGCTGAAATGAAATTGTTTTTAGACAAAAGTGTTATAAACTTTTTTTCTTTCATCGTAATTTCAACTGAGTTGTTTTTAAAGTAAATTGCTTTTTCATCAAATAATAATTGAGCCTTAATGTGATCTTTGTATAAAAAAAGTTTCAAAATGATCCAGAAAAATATAACTCCAATTAAAGCAATTAAGATGTTTTCAATTTTAGTGTCTCTTTTTTCTGAAACTATTGGAAATGTTGATTTGGAATAAGCTGATTGATCTAATAAATTTAAGTTTATGTGATCAAGCGTTTTAGAGCCATTGTTTCCAGAAATAAAAAATATGCTTTCATCAACAATAAAAGTTGGAAACTTATTATCAATGTTGAGTTTTTTATTGTTGTTTTTAAACGAGGTATAGCTCATATTATTAAAGTCAAATTTGATAATTGAGTCGTTTTCCACTAAAAAAGAACTCATGTCAATTGATGGCAATGTAAAAAGGGTGTGTTTTGAGGTTAATGGTTGAGAAATTTTGCCTAGATCAACAAATTCTTTTTTGATTAAATCAAAATAAAAGGCATCATCGTTGTCTGTACTATACATGGCGCTTTGTGAACTAATGGTTGAGCCTCCAAGGACATAAAGTTTATCATCAGGTGAAATCAAACTAATTGATTTGCCTCTGCCTTTTGGAATATAAGCGCTATTATTATAAACTATGTCCCATTGTTTAATATTTGGATCATAGAAAGTGATATAGTCTTTAAAAGACCAAAAACCATAACCTCCGTAAATATGAATTTTGTCATTATATACAAAAAAAGAGCCCCATACTTGATTCCTATGAAGGCTAGTGTTGTCAATTCTTATAAATTGATTACCGTCTTTTTTAAAAACTGGTCCTCCTCCAACTGAGACCAAATAAAAATCATTGGAAGTTGAAATAGATAAATATTCTTTGTGTGAAAATTCTACTCCAATTTCTTTAATCTCTTGTTTGAATGAAGAAGAAGTAAATTCAAAATAATCCCACGAATTATTATTTAATTCAAAAATACCATTAGTGGTTATTATAGATAGTTTTTCATTTTCTGATTTTGCAAACAGATAATTTGTTATACTATCATAAACTGGCAGCTGAATTTGACATAGAGAAATATTACAACACAATAAAACAATGTATAAAACAAATCTTTTCACTAAAACTAAGTTAATAAATGGAAATTGAATTATTAGTTTATTATTTTTTGTTTTTGTTATTAGGAGCTGGTCTTTCGGCTTTTTTAAACGGATATTTAAACAACACTTTTAATCGAAATAAAATGTATGATCCAGTTGTAGAAAGGTCTTCTCATAAGGACAAAGCGACCAGGTCTGGTGGGCTTGCTTTGTTTTTAACTTTTTGCATATGTTATGGCGTAGGAAAAGCACTGGGTGTGATAAGTGTAAATCTTTACGCTCTAATTGCTTTTTGTTTTGTAGCTCTAATTGGTGTTGGTGATGATTTGTTTACAATTAAATACAGAGAAAAGTTTTTTGTTCAAGTTTTTGCTGGAGTTGTTTTATTACAAAGCAATATTTTTATCAATAATTTTCACGGTGTTTTTGGTATATATGAAATTCCTTACTGGGCATCTGTGGTAATAACATTATATGTATTTGTAGTGATAGTAAACTCATTAAATCTAATTGATGGAATTGATGGGTTAGCCGCTTTACTTTGTATAAAGTTTTTTGTTATAGTTGGGGCTATTCTTGCTGTTTCTTCAAAAGAAATGGAACTTGTTGTTCCATCAATAATAGGAGCTTTAATTGGTTTTTTAATTTACAACATGAACCCTCACAAGAAAGTTTTTCTAGGGGATACTGGCTCGCTTTTACTAGGCTCGGTTATGGCTTTTTATATTTTTTATATACTTGATGATAGAAGTTCTATTATAACCGATTCAAGCATTTCGAGACCTTTACTTGCCGTCTTGTTATTAATATATCCTCTGGCTGATACTTTAAGAGCTTTTATTATAAGAGCTTACAAGAAACAATCTCCTTTTGTTGCTGATAGAGTACATCTTCATCATAGACTAATTGATAAAAAAGGGCTTAATCATTGGCAATCAACATTAACAATTTTAGTAGTTTCTATTTCTGTTATTGTTTTAGGTTTTATTCTTTCAGGTGTTTTAAGTTTGAGCCTTGTAATTATTTGTTTATTAGTTTATATGATTGGTATATTTTTCTTAATCTTCAAATGAATAAAAAAACAATTTTCTGGATTTTTTTAATAACATTAAACTTTTACAGCAAGCATTTTTTTGCTTCTGAAAAAAATGATTTTACTAAAGCTTCCAATGATTCTATTCTAAAAAATGACAACGTCTCAAAACTTTTAGAAACCAAAGATTTCTTATTTATTGAAAATGGGAAAAACTATTTTCACATACTTTTAAGAAATGGTTTTCTTACAGGTCCATTTCAAAACGATGAGTTTATCTATAAAGATTATTCTAGCCCAGCGCCTAAGGAAATTAATGTTGAGCTTCAAGCTCTAATACAAACTAAAATGGGCCCTGATACTTATCTTTTGTATCCCGGAGGTGGTATGCTATTTAAGTTTAATGAAAGCAGCGGGGCAATAAAAAGAATTGATAGATCTTTCGCTCATAGGAATCAATATTCTGGATATTTTTTCAGCCACAACAAAAGTCTTTATTTACTGGGGGGTTATGGCTTTTGGGAAACAAAATCTCTTTTAACAAAATTTAATTTTAGTTCTGGGGAGTGGGACTATATACCTACTACAGGACAAGCGCCTGAAGGAATTGATCGTGGCGCTTTCTTAATTAAAGACAGTAAGCTTTATGCTGCAGGATTTGTGAGTAGAAACAGTAATAATCAAAAAGAAAAACGAGAGGATAATCTTTATGTTTTAAGCTTGCCGATATCAACATCAATAGGGGAAAGTATGGCTTCGGATACTTTTAATTGGGAAAAGAAAGGTGTTTTAAACCCTGTTTTATTAAACGCTCCTATAACTGCCTTAAACAAAGATTGGGTCTATAAAGACAATCTTTTAATCAATATTATTGATGATCCCAATCTTTACTTAATTAACCCAACAGAAAACATTATACAAACTATACCTAATGATTTGTTGTTGCACAAAAGCGGAGAGAAGTCTATAATTAAAGACAATGAAATAATAAGTACGGTTAGAAATTCTGCAACTGGATCAGTCTCTATGGCTTATTTTGATTTAACTGGACTTGAGAACAATCCAAACATTACCGAAGAATATTTATACAGAAATTCAGACAATTTTTATAATTTTCTAATATTAGGTACGGTTCTATTAATTTCCATTATTGTTTTTCTGTGGATTTTCTTTAAAAACACCAGTAGATACTATATTTTAGTCGATAATGAGATAATTCACACGAAAGGAATTTTAAAATTAAGTGAAATTGAAAGCGTTTTAATATCTCTATTTATTAATAAAAAATCACTTGCAAATTCTATAATAATGTCTTTGTTTGCTGAAAAATCCAAAACAAAAGATTATGCGATTAAAAGAAAAAATAAAGAGTTAACAAGCCTCAATAAGCGTTTCACAGATCTTTACGGAGTAACTTTGTTCTACAATCAAAAGTCTAAAACTGATTCAAGACAAACTAATTATATTTTAAATCAAAAAATTAACCTCAAACAAGGTTAACTTTGTTTAAGAACACCATCAATAAATTGTCTGCTATTAGAAAGTCTTGGTATTTTGTTCTGTCCACCAAGCTTTCCCATTGACTTCATATATTTTTTGAAAGTACCTTTTTTTACTACTACTATTTCGAGTTCTTTTAAAACTTTTCCTTTAATTAAATCTTTGTAATAAATATTTCTATTGCATAATGCTGAATTTAGGTATTTAGAGAACTTTGACTTGTTAAAGTCCGTTGTTTCTATTTCAAAACACCATTCGTGACATGGTAAATCACCTTCATTTTCTAGTTTTGGAGCTACTGTAAATTCACTTATAACAACATTAAAAAAACTGGCTGTTTCAGCTAAAGATTGCTCAATTTCACTTGTAATAACATGTTCTCCGAAGGCAGAAATAAAATGCTTATATCTTCCCGTAACTAAAATTTTTGGAGGAATTAAAGAGGTAAAAACAACTGTATCACCTGTATTATATGCCCAAAGGCCTGCATTAGTTGAAACAATCATGACGTAGTTAACTCCAATTTCAACAGTGGAAAGATCGTGACGTGTTGCTTTATTACTTTCAAATTCACTAAGCTTAATAAACTCATAAAAAATTCCAGAGTCATATTGGAGGAGTAAAGCTTTATTTTCTTGATCATTTTGATAGGCAAAAAAACCTTCAGATGCCGGAAAATATTCAATCGAGTCAATTTTTTTTCCAATAAGTTTGTTAAACTTTTTTTTATAAGGCTCATAATTTACTCCGCCAAAAATAAAAAGGGAAAAATTTTGAAAAATTTCAGATAAATTTTTTTTATTTGACTTTGTGATAAGTTTTTCAAAATACATTTGCACCCAGGACGGAATTCCACCAATAACTGTCATGTTCTCATTTAATGTTTCGTCGCAAATTGCATTAATTTTTTTTTCCCAATCATCAATACAATTAGTACCCCACGAGGGCATATTGTCCGCTCTTAAATATTGAGGAACGTAATGAGCTACTATTCCAGACAATCTTCCTGTTTTTATTCCATTCACATTTTTTAAAACAGGAGATCCTTGAATAAAAATTGTTTTACCACTCAAAAAATCAGTTTTTCCTGTTTTATTTATGTAAAAAAGCAAGGCGTTTCTGGATGATTTTATGTGGTGGGGCATTGATTCATTTGAAATTGGAATAAGTTTTGCGCCACTTGTAGTTCCTGATGTTTTAGCAAAATACCTTGGTTTTCCTGGCCAAAGAACATTCTCTTCTGCGTTTTTAACTTTATCAATATAGCTTTTTATGCCTTCATAATCTCTGACAGGAACTAAACTCTTAAAAGACTTGTAGTCATTAATCTGGCTAAAACTATGGTCTAAACCGAAAAGTGTATTAGATGCTTTCTTTAAAAGTTTCAACAATATTTTTTTTTGAATTTTGGCAGCTTTTGAATAAGTGTTTTCGATTCTCTTAACTACAACAAAAGCAATTATTTTTGCAATCCATTTTTTTAACATACTAAAAACTTATAATGTCTTCAGGGTTAATTGGCCCTTTATCATCCCAAAGCTCAAAATGAAGATGGGGTCCACTAGTTAATTCACCCGTATTTCCTGAAAGCGCAATAACTTCACCCGATTTCACGAAATCGCCCTGTGAAACTTTAGAGAACTTATTGTGTTTATATATAGTCATTAATTTATTTTTATGATAAACAGCGACAGTGTAGCCAGAACTTATTGTCCATTCTGAAAAAATAACAATTCCATCTGCAACACATTTTATTGGTGTTTCTTCTTTTAGTACAATATCAATCCCAAAATGTTTATCAGAAATTGAAAATTTCTCTGAAATAATACCATTAACTGGTGCCTGTAATGAAATATTAATTGGTTTAAATTGAGATTCAAAAACATTAAATTTATCTTCTCTTTCAACTAGCTTTCTAAGAATAGAATCTTCCAAGTTTATTTGAACATTAAGTTCTGATAAATCTACTCTGGCTAATTCTGAGCTAGACTGATACTTATTGTTAAATTCTTGACCAGATAACAGACTTTTTAATGATAAAATGTACTGTTCATTTTTTTCAAGTTCTGTAACTAAAGTGTCTAATTTTTGTAAATTATCAATCGCCTGAAACCTAATCTCTGTTGAATCATATCCGGGAATATACTCTTTAATGGGTGTAAAAAAAATCACAAATGCTGTTATTGTTATAACAAAAAGAGTAATGACTATTGAAAAAGCAAAAATATTTAATTTAGAGAGCCTTAAAGAAACCCTTTCCTCGTAGGTTTCTTCATTTAAAATAACTAACCTATAATTATTATTTGTATTTTTAGTTATTGAATTTTTTTCTTTCATTTAAAGCAAAGATAATCATCAAAATATTATTAATTTTTGTCGTTTAAAGATTAAAGACTAATTTATTATTACTTTTGTTAAAATTACATTTATGAAAACAGAGTTTGTTTTATTTGCGTTAGGTCCAGGCCAGATTGTCCTTATATTGCTTGTAGTGGTTTTGTTATTTGGTGGTAGAAAAATCCCTGAACTGATGAAAGGGCTTGGAACTGGCATCAAAGAATTCAAAAATGCTTCTAAAGAAGAAGATAAAAAAGATAAAGAGGATTAAGGTTTTAAATTTATTTTAAACACTTTAGCTGATTTAATTATTGATTCCAACTCAATTATAGCGTCTCTTTTTCTTTGAGATGGTGAAAACACAAAACCTTCAAAATATAAAATTCTTTTATTAATCGAATCCCTTACAATATAATTAATAAAGGGGCCTCCCATAAAATCACCTTTAACTTCCCAAGTTCCTCGTGTTTCTTTTGCGTTAAAACCATTTACTATGGTTTTTTTAAAATATGGTAAATATGCTGATTCGGTTATCATATAGCTTCCGGATACTCTTCCTGGCACAAACTGTTTATTTAGTGAATCACGCGCTTGAATAACATCTTTAATTGTCAAAAATTCAAAGGTTTTATATAGCATGTCTAGCTCGCTAACTACAATATTAGATGTACCATTTTTCAAAGGTTTTTGTAACCAAATAGATTTTTTATCTTGTTTAAAAATATTGTAAGCAGAAGGCATTATTAGGGATAGGGAAAGAGAATCTTCTAAATTAGTTTTACTTAAAGTTGATTTTAAAATTCTTCTTTTGTTCTCATTTATTTCACCTTTTTGAAACTCATCAATTGAAAAACTGGCCGCTTTTTTTAAATTTTTTATTAATTGTTCATCATTTGTTCCTGAAATCTGTAAAAACAATTGAGGTCTAGCAAACTTATTTCTAACCATTTTTGGTTGATTTTCACTTTTTTTATCAATAAAAATTATATTTCTACCAGTTCTCCCAAAACCAGTAAAAGCTTCATATGGTATTTGGCTCAAACTAAAAGCTTCTTCAATTTGAGGAAGGCCTTTAAATTCTGATGCATAAATAGCTCTTATTTCTTTACCAACTTCAGAGTCCCATGTTGCTTTGTCTGTAACGACGGAAATCGAATTGATTCTTCCTGATGACAATGGTTTATAATTGTTAGTCTCTCCCTCACATGACATAAGAAAAAGAGCAATAAGTATATATATTAGTTTTTTCAAAATAACTTAGCTAATCAGCGCGTTTATACCGGGTAGTGTTTTGCCCTCAAGACTTTCCAACATAGCACCACCACCTGTTGAAACATAACTCACTTTATTTTGCAGCCCAAACTTTTTGACTGCAGCAACAGAGTCTCCACCACCAACCAATGAGAACGCACCATTAGAGGTGCTTTGAGCTACTAAATTACCTAGCTCCTTCGTTCCATGTGAAAAATTAGAAAACTCAAAAACACCAACAGGTCCATTCCATAATATTGTATTTGAATTTAAAACAACTTTTTTGAAAGCCTCTATTGAATTCTTACCTGCATCCATACCTTCATAATCTTTAGGAATACTATAAATATCAAACTGTTTTGACTGTGCTTCATTGTTAAATTCTTTAGCACAAACAACATCAGTTGGAAGGTGAATTTTAACATTATTATCTTTTGCTCTGTCTAAAATTTCCAGTGCGATAGGAATCATTTCATCTTCGCAAATAGACGACCCAATCTTTCCTCCCATGGCTTTAACAAAAGTAAAAGACATTCCACCCCCAATTATAATATGATCTACAACATCCATAATGTTGTTAATAATTGGAATTTTTGAGGAAATTTTAGCTCCACCAAGAATGGCTAATATTGGTTTCTCTCCACTTTTCATGACTTTTTCTATAGATTTCACTTCTTTTTCTAAAAGACATCCAAAAAACTTATTTTCAAAAAACTGTGCAATAATAGTTGTTGAAGCATGTGCCCTGTGTGCTGTTCCAAAGGCATCATTAACATAACAATCTGCTAATGATGAGAGTTTTTTTGCAAAAGCTAAATCACCTTCTGTTTCCTCTTTATGGAATCTTAAATTTTCTAAAAGAAGCACCTGTCCATTTGAAAGGTTTTTTGCCTTCATTATAGAATCATTACCAACTACATCTCTAGATAAGATCACTTTAGTTTTTAAAACACTTTCAACTTCAGCATGAATTTTCTGCATTGATAAGTTATTGTCGTGTCCTTGAGGCCGCCCTAAATGACTCATTAATATACATGAACCACCGTCAGAAATAATTTTTTCAATGGTTGTTTTGGCAGCGACAATCCTGCTATTATCTGTAACTTTATCACGTTCAATTGGAACATTAAAATCTACCCTAACAATAGTTTTTTTATTATTAAAATTAAATTTATATATCGTATTCATAATCAACTCAAAGATATGTCATTTATAAAAATTAAGTTTTATTTTTAATACATTTAAGAATTGGAAAAATTACAATCTGCAAGCGAAGAATTAAAGAATATTGCGAAAAGTAAAAGGATACCCAATTCCATTCTGCTTTCAGGTAATGGAAAAAACAAACTTAAATCCGCTTTAGATTTTTGTAAAACAATTTTAACTGAAGGCGAAGAAGGTGATAGAAAGTTAAAACTAGAAAAGATGTGTGAATCATACAGTCATCCTGATTTGCACTTTATATTCCCAATACCATCGTCTACAAAACCAGTTGAAAATAGATGTGACTTTTATTATGACAAATGGAGAGAAGCTCTTACTGAAATGGGTGTTGAGCTTACTATGAATAAATGGATAGAAAAACTAGATTGTGGCAATAAACAACCTTTCATTGGTGTTAATTCGGTAGAGCCATTATCTAAAAAACTTATTATTTCTGCTTTTGAAAAAAAACATAAGCTTGTACTTTTTTGGGGAGCTGAGAGATTGAATTCAGAGGCTACGAACAAAATATTGAAGATGGTGGAGGAACCTGGTAATAAAACATCGTTTGTGTTTATTGCTGATAAAGCTAGAGACCTTTTACCTACATTAGTTTCAAGATGTCAAACCATAGTTTTTGAAGGTCTCAAAGAGTATTATAATATTTCTGTTGAACTAGAACTAATGTTCAGTGAGTTATTAAGAAACGCTTTTCAAATAAAAAAGGATGTTTCATACGGGTCAAAAATAATTGAATGGTCTAAAACTGCAGCTAGACTAGATCGTGAAAATCAGAAAGATTTTTTTATTTATTCCACTGAGATAATCCGTCAAGCTTTTTTGAAAAATATTCAGGCTGATAAACTTGTTACGTTTTCTCCTAAAACAAAATTTAATTTTTCTTCCTTTTCAAAATTTGTTACACATAACAATATTGAGGAGCTTACTAATGAGTTTGAAAAAGCTTTCTATCACACTTTGCGAAACGGAAACTCAACAATGATTATGACTGACCTTGCTTTAAAACTCACTAAAGCCATTCACAAACACTAATTGTTATAAATACAACAGTTTTGTTAAAAAAACAACACCTATATTTAACGTCTAATTAACAATTATTAAAATCTAGTGGTAATTCTCATAAATTGGAACAAAAAAGCCTTAAAGCTCACTAATTTGCTTTTGAAAGACAAAATAGTGAGAGCTTGCGTTATTAGTGAATAAATAGCTTATTGTTGAAAGCAAACCAATCAAAAAACCTTTTAAAAACCCTAGTGGATTGTTTTTATATTTTTCAGACAATATCGAAACATAAAAAGCATCCAAAAACATAGGGGCTGATTTTAACAGCTCAAAACCAGCATTCTTTGCGGCCAAAACTATTGCTTTTTTATTAAAATGGTATCGGTGTCTTGGAACATCATAGCCTGCCCAATATTTTCCGTAGTATTTAGAGTCAAATGAATCATGGTTTGGAACAGCAATAATTAAATATCCTTCATTAACAATAAGCTTATTAAATTGAAAGAGTGTTGATTTAAAGTCTAAAAGATGTTCTAATGAATGCCAACAAGAAACTAAATCAAACTGAGATTTAATAGTGTTAAGATCTCTATATACATTGATGTTTTTTTTATCACACTCACTTAAAGCTTTGGAATTGTTTTCGACGCCGCAAGACTCAAACCCTTTACACTTCATTTCCAAAACTAAATTGCCCAAACCACAACCAAAATCTAAAAATCGCTTTGAAGAGTCGATATATTTAGCAATCAAATTTAATTTTCTTTTAAGCATAAATTTTGAAGCAAGAGAATACGCTAAAGAAAAAAGTGAAGACCCTTTGTTATGTGACAAATACTCACTTGAATTATAATAATTAAAAATATCTTTGTCCGAAACTTCGGGAGTTGTTTTTAGTAGCCCTTTTCTAACCTCCTTTATAACAAATTCTTCGTTTGAGACTAAATAATCTCTAGTTACAATTTCTTTTGTTTCACGTGGAACCTTTAAAAAACTCATAATCATCTACCCATAAAAACAAGCATTGCGCTAATATCTGCCGGTGAAACACCGCTTATCCTGGAGGCTTGTGATAAAGTTCTAGGTTTAATATCTTCAAGTTTTGACTTGGCCTCGGAAGATAAAGACTTAAGCTTACTATAATCAAAAGCTAAAGGTATTTTAACGGACTCTAAATTATTAAGTTTTTCTGCATGAGACTTCTCTTTATCGATATAACCAGAATACTTAATTTGTATTTCAGATTGCTCAATGATCTCTTCGTCGATGGAATTCTCATTTATATAGTCATTTAAAGCTTTGATTTTTAAAACATCTTCTGAAATAATATTTGGTCGGCAATATAACTTCTTTAATTTCATTGACTGGGAAATTGGCTTAGAACTTTTATTTTCAAGTATTGGGTTCATTTCAGATGGAAGAACGCTAAGCTTTGTAATAAAGTCTATGAGTTTTTTAGTTTTAGAAAGTTTAGATCTGACGAGATTATAACGGTCGTTTGAGGCCAATCCTAAGGAGTAAGACAATTCAGTTAAACGTATATCAGCGTTGTCTTGTCTTAAAAGCATTCTAAACTCTGCTCTGGATGTAAACATTCTATACGGTTCTTCTGTTCCTTTAGTAATTAAATCGTCTATTAAGACACCAATATATGCCTGGTTTCTTTTTAAGATAAATTCTGGTTTATTATTAATTTTTAGATGGGCATTTATTCCAGCCATTAAACCTTGTGCTGCCGCCTCTTCATAACCAGTTGTTCCATTTATTTGTCCTGCAAAGAATAAGTTTTCAATAGGTTTTGTTTCAAGTGAATGTTTTAATTGAGTAGGAGGAAAATAATCGTACTCAATAGCATATCCAGGTCTAAAAAACTTAACATCTTCAAATCCTGGTACGGATTTTAGAGCATTAAATTGTATATCTTCAGGCAAAGAAGTTGAAAAGCCATTAACATAAACTTCAACGGTGTTCCAACCTTCAGGTTCAACAAAAACCTGGTGTCTTTCTTTATCTGCAAATCTATTAATCTTGTCTTCAACAGACGGGCAATATCTAGGTCCGACAGACTTAATTCGTCCGTTAAACATCGGAGACCTGTCAAAGCCTTCTCTTAACAAATCATGAGTAATTGAATTAGTATAAGTTACATGACAGCTTCTTTGCTTAGTTAACCTCGGTGAAGAAGGTAAATAGGAGAAACGGGCAGGATTAACATCTCCAGGTTGCTCTTCCATTTTATTATAATTTAACGTTCTACCATCAACCCTTGGTGGAGTTCCAGTTTTCATTCTTCCTGATGTAAAACCTAGACTAATTAATTCTTCTGTAATACCTAATGAGGGTTTTTCACCAGCCCTACCGCCACCAAACTGCTTTTCTCCTACATGAATTAAACCATTTAAAAAAGTTCCATTAGTTAATATAACAGTCTTACTATATATTTTAATTCCAAGCTGAGTAGTAATACCAACAACAGCTGTCCCGTCAACAATTAGGCCGTTTACAGAATCTTGATAGAAATCAAGATTAGCAGTAGCTTCGAGCATTTCTCGCCACTTCTGAGAGAACATCATACGATCTGATTGAGCTCTGGGACTCCACATAGCTGGTCCTTTAGATTTATTAAGCATTTTAAACTGTATAGCGCTATAATCGGTAACCAGCCCACTGTAACCACCTAAAGCATCAATTTCTTTAATAATCTGGCCTTTGGCTATACCTCCCATAGCAGGATTACAAGACATTTGCGCAATATTCTGCAGGTTCATTGTTACAAGTAAAGTAGAGCTTCCCATATTTGCTGCTGCTGCTGCTGCTTCACTTCCGGCATGTCCTGCGCCGACCACTATAACATCGTATTCTTTTTGGAACATATTTACTGTTTCACGTGGAACAAACGTAACATTTTTTCTTCTTTAGCCCTAATGACCTTTATTTCTTCATCATTAGAATCATTATATCCCATAAAATGAAGGAGGCCATGGACCATAACCCTTCTCAATTCATCATCAAATTTGGTAGAATACTTTTTAGAGTTTTCCCTAACTCTATCAACGGATACCGCAATATTACCCTTAAGATGATAACCATCAGAATCATCAAACGACAATACATCTGTAAAATAATTGTGATTTAAAAACTTGATATTCAAGCTTTTAACATCTGTGTCATTAAAAAAAGCATAAACAATATTGTTTAGCGAATAGCCTTCAGAAAGAGCTACTTTCGCTAACCAACTACAATATAATTGCTCGTTATCTAGCTTATAATCAGTATTGTAAATAAATTCGACGGTCATAAAAACTTGGCAAATATAATATTACAAGATTAAAGATAAAAAGAGAAAAATTATATATTTGAAAAATGAAGGATCTAAAGTATTTATTTGCTTACACAATTCCTGTTTCTGCATACCTTTCATTTACATCGTTTGGGCTTGGAACATATACTGCAGTAATTTATGCTTTTATAATTATTCCATTTTTAGACTCGCTATTTGGACAAAGTAAAGAAAATCTTCAAGAAAACGAGGTTAAAGTAAAGAAAATTAATAAGGTTTTTGACATTATGTTATACATTAACCTGCCTATTGTCTTTGGATTACTTTGGGTTGTTTTTAATAAGGTTCAAAGCATAGAATATTCAACTAGTGAAATGATAGGGCTTTCTCTATCGACAGGAATTCTTTTAGCTACAAACGGAATAAATGTGGCTCATGAACTTTGTCACAGAAATAAGTATTATGAAAAATTTATTGGAAAGGCATTATACATGCCTTGTTTGTATATGCATTTTTATATAGAGCACAACTTTGGACACCATATTAATGTAGCGACACCTGATGACGGAGCAACTGCAAAATATCGACAATCTGTTTACTCGTTTTGGATAACATCAGTTACAAAACAATATTTTGATGCTTGGAAAAAACAAATCGAATTGTTGAAAATTAAGAAAAATAATTTCTTTTCAATAAAGAACGACATGCTGTGGTATCATATGATACAGCCAACATATTTATTATTTGTTTTATTCTTGTTCTCTACAAAAGTTTTATTATTTGCTGTAGTTGTTGGAGTTATAGCTTTTTTGTTCTTAGAATGCATAAACTACATTGAGCATTATGGGCTAAGAAGATTTAAAAATGAATCTGGTAGATATGAAAGAGTTCAAACATATCATTCATGGAATTCAAACCATAACATTGGTAGAATAGTTTTATATGAGCTTACTAGACACAGTGATCATCACTTTAAATCAGCAAAAAAATATCAGCTTCTAAACTACTATGAAGAAAGCCCGCAGCTCCCATATGGATACCCTGCATCAATTCTATTAAGTCTTGTACCGCCCTTATGGTTTTATATGATGGATCCTTTAGTTCCAGAAAAAATGAAAAAGGTTTAAAAACATTCTCAATTTAAAATCAAGAGCTTACTTTTGTAACTAGAGATGCAAAAAAAAACTAGACTTCGTTTTGCTCCAAGTCCGACTGGCCCTCTTCATATTGGTGGTCTCAGAACAGCATTATTTAATTATTTAATTGCTAAAAAACTTGGTGGAAAACTAATTTTAAGAGTAGAGGACACCGACCTTGGGCGAATAATTAAAGGAAGTCAAAAACATATTGAAGAGTCTTTGGAGTGGTCAGGAATAACATTAGATGAATCTCCTGCTAAAGGTGGAAGCTATGGTCCATACAACCAAGGTGAAAGAAAAAAAATCTACAAACAACATGTAGACAAGTTGATAGAAAAAGGTAATGCATATTATGCGTTTGACACAAAAGAAGAGTTAGATGCTCATAGAAAGAACCATGAGCTTAAAGGAAAAACATTTATATATAATTCGCACAATAGGCATAAACTTAAAAACTCTTTGACATTGAGCGGAAAAGAACTTGAAAAAAAAATAAATGAAGGAGATTATGTAATAAGGTTTAAAACTGACGAAAACAGGGTCGTAGATTGTAAAGATTTAATAAGAGGTGAAGTTTCAATATCTACTAGAGAAATTGATGATAAAATTTTATTCAAAAGTGACGGAATGCCCACTTACCATTTAGCTAACGTTGTAGATGATCACTTAATGAAAATTAGTCATGTAGTAAGAGGCGAAGAATGGCTCCCGTCTTTAGCTTTACATGTATTGCTATATGAAGCTTTTGAATGGGAGGCTCCTTTATTTGCGCATCTTCCTTTAATTCTTAAACCAACTGGAAAAGGCAAGCTTTCAAAAAGGGATGGGGTAAAATTTGGCTTTCCTGTTTATCCTTTGAATTGGGAAGAAAGTGGAGTTGTTTATAAAGGGTTTAGGGAAGAAGGGTATTTGCCTGAAGCACTTAAGAATTACTTAGCTTTCTTAGGGTGGAGTAATGACAAGGAAAAAGAAGTTTATAAAATGGAAGATTTAATTAACGATTTTGATATAAAAAACATTAATAAGTCGGGGGCAAAATTTGATCCTGAAAAATTACTATGGCTAAATTCACAACACGTCCAGTTAATAAGCGATGAAGATTTAAGCAAAATCATTTCTGCTCAAATGGATGTTGATCTTAAAAAATCGATTTTTATAACTAAAATGATTAAACCGCGTTTAGAAAAACTTTCTGGATTAAAAGACACATTCAATTACCTTATAAACAAACCAAATTTTGATACCAAAACATTAGAAAAACTCCGAAACGGTGAAGTAAAAGAAAACCTGAATATTGCTGCTGACTTTTTTAGTGGATATACTGTCATAGATGCATCGAATTTAAAACAAAGTATGTTTAGTTTCCTGAAAGAAAAAAACATAAAACCTGGAAAAATTATGCCTGCAATCAGGATTGCGCTAGTTGGAAAACTTGAGGGTCCTGATTTGTTTGAATTGGCTTATTTTTTTGGAGCAAAAGAAGTAGTCAAAAGATTGAATAATCTGAGTAGTGCCATTTAGACAGATAATGAAGTTTAAGAATGAGCATAGAGTTCCCTTATTTATATTGTTTATTCCATGTTATCTTGTTTGGCTTCATGAATATTTGAACAATAGAGGGGGTAATTGGTTTGATTTTGCGTACATGAACTTTTTACTTGTCATATCAACTTGGGTCGTTTTTTTAAGAAAGATTAATACAGGCTCCAACAACTATTAAAAACTTAATATTAGACACAATTAATTGTCATATTTTTTTGTTAATTTATTGGTAATTAAAAAACTTAAAACACTTTAACTTATTTATGAATTATTTTTTAGTACCTATTTTATCAATATTATTTATTTTTTTACTTTTTGGAACATTTTTTATTGTAAAACAACAGTCCGCTGCAATAGTAGAAAGGTTTGGAAAATTTGTTAGCGTAAGACACTCTGGTCTTCAAATTAAAATTCCAATAATTGACAATGTTGCAGGCAGGCTTAGCCTAAGAATTCAACAGCTTGATGTTGTGGTTGAAACAAAAACAAAAGATGATGTTTTTGTAAAAGTAAAGGTTTCTGTTCAGTATAAAGTCATAAAAGACAAGGTTTATGATGCTTTTTATAAACTTGACTATCCTCAAGATCAAATTACTTCTTATGTTTTTGATGTTGTTAGAGCAGAAGTTCCAAAGATGATATTAGACGATGTTTTTGAAAAGAAGGATGACATAGCTATAGCTGTCAAAACAGAGCTAAACGATGCAATGCAAAACTATGGTTTTGATATTATTAAAACCTTAGTGACAGACATAGACCCTGATGCACAAGTAAAAGAGTCTATGAATAGAATTAACGCCTCTGAAAGAGAAAAGGTTGCTGCTCAATTTGAAGGAGATGCTCAAAGAATCTTAATTGTAGAAAGAGCTAAAGCTGAGGCTGAAAGCAAAAGGCTTCAAGGTCAAGGTATCGCAGATCAAAGAAGAGAAATTGCAAGAGGCCTTGAAGATTCAGTAAAAGTATTAAATGGTGTAGACATCAATTCTCAAGAAGCATCAGCTTTAATTGTTGTTACTCAGCACTATGACACACTACAGTCTGTTGGATCAGAAAGCAACAGCAATTTAATATTAATGCCAAATTCACCACAATCAGGATCTGACATGCTTAACAACATGGTTGCTTCTTTTACGGCGAGCAATCAAATTGGCGAACAAATGAAAAAAGCAGCTTTGAAAAAAGAGGAAGAAAAAAAGAGCTAACTTATTTTTTATAATTGTCTCTTAAGCTAACGGTCTTGTTAAAAACAAGGCCGTTTTTATTTGAATTCGTATCTGCAACATAATACCCTTTTCTTTGAAATTGAAAAGATTCTCCAGCGTTAGACTTTTCTAATACTTTTTCCCCAAAACCATTAAATTTCTTTATGGAGTCTTTATTTAGAATTTTATCAAACTCCGCGGTGTCAAAATCTGCTGGTGAAGGGTGATTAAATAGCCTTTCATATTCTCTTATTTCTATTGGGACTGAATGGGGTTGTGAAACCCAATGTAAAGTTGCCTTAACCTTGCGCTGACTCTCTGGGCTCCCACTTCCACTTTTACTTTTAGGATCATATGTACAATGAACCTCTGTAATATTCCCTTGAGGATCTTTAATCACCTTATTAGCTTTTATAATATATGCCCCTTTAAGCCTAACTTCATTTTCGAGAGAAAGTCTAAAAAACTTTTTTGTTGGGTTTTCCATGAAATCATCTCTTTCAATGTATAGATTTTTAGAGAACATGACATCTCTGGACCCAGCTGTACTGCTTTCAGGGTTGTTCTCAAGAATTAGTTTTTCTTCAAGCTTCTCATAGTTTGTAAGGAAAATTTTAATAGGATCTTGAACAACCATTAGACGATTGCACTTTTTATTTAAATCTTCTCTAACACAAAACTCCAGAAGAGACATCTCAATTATGTTTTCTCTTTTTGCAACACCCGCCGTTTCAACAAACTTTTTTAATGAATTAGGAGAGTACCCTCTTCTTCTTAATCCTGAAATGGTGGGCATACGTGGGTCATCCCAACCATCTACTATATTGTTTTCTACAAGAAATAAAAGCTTTCTTTTTGACGTAATAGTATGGCTTAAATTTAATCTTGCAAACTCTCTTTGTTTTGGGCGTATTTTATTAGAATCTACAACTTGATCTAAAAACCAATCATAAAGCTCTCTGTGTGGTTTAAACTCTAAAGTACATAGAGAGTGTGAGATTTGCTCAATGTAATCAGATTCTCCGTGAGTCCAATCATACATTGGGTAAACTATCCACTTGTCTTTAGTTCTTGGATGTGGTTTGTTTATAACTCTGTAGATAACCGGATCTCTCATCAGCATGTTCGGTGAAGACATGTCTATCTTTGCTCTTAAAACATTTTCGCCCTGCTTATAATGGCCTATGGTCATTTTTTTAAACATCGCTAAGCTTTCTTCAATTGGCCTGTCTCTAAAGGGGCTATTTAGCCCAGGTTCTGTGGGTGTTCCTTTTTGGCTGGCAATTTTTTCAGAATTCTGAGAATCGACATATGCTTTATCATTTTCAATTAAATTAACAGCCCAATCATGAAGTGTTTGGAAGTAATCTGAAGCATAAAGTTCGTTGTCCCATTTATAGTTTAGCCATTTTATATCACTTTTTATGGCGTCAATATATTTTTGTTCTTCCCTTTCTGGATTAGTGTCATCAAAACGTAAATTAATTTTTGCGGAATACTTTTTAGCTAGTTCAAAATTTAAAACTATTGCTTTTACATGTCCGATATGAAGATAGCCGTTTGGTTCTGGCGGAAATCTAAACCTGAGCTTGTTTTTATCAAAGCCATTTCTTAAGTCTTCATCAATGATGTGTTCAATAAAGTTTTTGGCTTTTTTCATAAAAATTCAAAGGTAATTAAATTCTCCTTTGGGTTTAAAATTTATATTTGCTATATGTACAAAATTTTTGTTGAAAATATTCGCTGCCATTCATTTCACGGGTGTTTGCCTGAAGAAACAATAATAGGAGGAGAGTACAGGGTTGATGTTGTTGTTTTTTTAGAGAATGAAAAACTCAGTGGAAACGACGATCTAAATGAGACTATTGACTATTGTGATGTAAGTAAAATTGTTGAGGATCATATGTCTGTTCCGTGCAAATTAATTGAAACAGTTTGTGAGAAAATTTGTGATAGCGTTTTGAGAATTTCTTCAAATATTGAAAAAGTAATGGTTTCGGTGACGAAAATAAACCCGCCTATTGATGGTGATGTTGAAAAGGTTCGTGTAGAAATTGAAAAAAAGAGATCCAATTAGTTAAAATATTTTACTTTTGCTTCCTCAAGGCACTGTGGCCGAGTGGCTAGGCAGAGCTCTGCAAAAGCTTGTACAGCGGTTCGAATCCGCTCGGTGCCTCTAAATCAACCCCGCTCTTGGGGTTTTTTTATAGTCCTTTAAAAATTAAAACTATTCCAAAAATTAATATTAGGATGTTAAGCCCTTGCCTTATATAAAAAAGCACCTTGTCTGTGAGTTTTGATTTTAACCTGCTGGATAGAAGAAACTTTAAAAGGTTTATTGCTAAATAAGTAACAACAGATACTACAAAGAAAGTCCAAATTTTTACTGGACTCATTTCAACCTTTGGGCCAAACCAAACAATAACGCCTGCCCAAATAACAAGGTAAGAAACATTAATAATGTTTAATAAAAAACCTTTGACCGTATATTTTAAAAGTCTTGTTTCTTCAACAGCCTTTGCTTTTTTAATTTTCTTTTTTTTAGCAACATTGTTTATAAAAGAAACTACAGAATAAACGGTTAGAATTACTCCTCCTAATAAAAAAAGAGCTGGCTGATTTTCTTCAGTTGCTATTTTACTGGCACCAAAATATGCAAGAGAAAAGAAAAGTAAATCAGAAACAATTACTCCAAAATCCATAAAAACAGCCTGCTTTATCCCTCTAGTTATACTTGTTTCAAGTAGAATAAAAAAGATTGGGCCAAAAGAAAAAGATAGGATAAACCCAAATACTACTGCATCTATGTAATCGGCCATTTTTATTATAGAATAATTAAAAGTACTCTTTTATTCTAATTATTTAAAGGCTTCTTATAAAAGAAATGGCGCGATTATTAAATTCTATTGGCTGGTCAACATTTACAACATGTCCAGAATTTTCAACTACTGAAAGCTGAGAAAGCTTCTGAGATTTTGAAATTTGTTTTATACTGGGCAAAAACATATAGTCTTCTCTTCCCATTAAATAAAGTGTTGGTATTTTAATATCAATTTGTCTAAACAATTTTAAGAGCGGATTTAAATCAGACGTGAGCTTATACCAACGCATAAACTCTTTTTTATATAGTTTTTTAGCTTCTCTTACAAACAAAAGTCTTGACTCTTTGTGGTTTTTTTTTGGCATTATTATATATGCGAAAAGTCTGTAGATCCACAAATAAGGAACAATTGATTTGAAAAGGTTTCCAAACCTCATTAAAATTTGAGATCTAACATTCAATTTCATTATGGCGCCAGCCATTACCATACTCTTAATTCGTTTTGGATAAGTTTCTGCGATCTGTCTAATTAAGATTGTTCCTAAGGAAATACCAACAAAATGAGAAGAATTGATTTTTTCTTTGTCTAACACGTCCACTATGTCTTGGGCAAGTGAAGTGAACGTGTATTTTTTTTTAAAAGCATTTAAAAAACTTCTTTTAGATTTTCCATGACCTCTCAAGTCTACCATTAAAACATTAAAGTGTTTTGAAAATTCTCTTATTTGTTTAAACCATATTGAGGAACTTCCGCCAGCACCATGAACAAAGGTTACCCATGGTTTTGATTTTGAATTAGTATACGTTGAATAATGTAACATGTTAATAATCTAAAAGCTTTAAATCAATGTGTTTTTTTTCAATGTTTGTGCTTAAAACAGAAGCTTTCACGTTATCTCCTAACGAATACTCTGCCAAAGTGTTTTGTCCAATAATTGTATTAGATTTTCTATCAAAGTTATAAAAGTCTCCAGGAATATCTTTCATTCTTACAAAACCTTCACATTTGTTTTTATTTAACTCAACAAAAAGACCTCTCTCATTAATACCAGAAACAACGCCATGAAAAGTTTCTCCAACTTTATTAGATAGATATTTTACTTGCATAAGTTTTATTGAAGCTCTTTCTGCTTTAGTTGCTTTCTCCTCCATTGAACTACAATGAAGGCACAATGACTCTAGCTCATTTATCGATTTTGTTTTATTATTTATAATGTCGTTTATTATGCGATGAACTATTAAGTCAGGATATCTTCTGATTGGAGATGTAAAGTGTGTATAATTATCAAACATTAAACCAAAATGACCGATGTTTTGAGAACTATATTTAGCTTTGCTCATAGCTCTAATGACCATCATATCAATTATGTTTTTTTCTGGTTTGCCTTCAATAATTTTAAGCAGCTTGTTTATGGCTTTGTTTGGTTCCTTTGAGTTAGATATATTAATATTATAACCGAGTCTTTTTATAAAAGACTCTATTTCCGCTATTTTCTTTTCGTCAGGCTTATCGTGAACTCTAAATACCCCTCTTCTTTTACTTTCAATTATTTTTTCTGCTACAGTAACATTTGCAAGCAACATAAACTCTTCTATAAGAAAATTAGCTTTCTTTTGCTTTTTTACATAGTATCCTGTTGGCTCTCCTTTATTATTAACTTTAAATCTAACTTCCTCTTTGTTAAAAAATATAGAGCCGTTGTTTGATCGTTTTATTTTTAATGTCTCAGCAATTTTATTTAAAACAACAAGTGCATCTGCTATTTCTTTTTTTACTTTTTTTTCTTTATTTAAAATAGTTAGTTCTTTTGGTATGTTGTTTTTTTCTTTTTCAATTATGAATTGAGCTTCTTCATAAGAGAATCTTTCATCAGAAATAATTTTGCTCTTACTAATGCTTTTATTAATTATTTTAAAATTGCTATCAAAAGTTATGTAAACAGAAAAAACATTTTTTTCTTCATGAGGATTTAATGAACACTTGTCGTTTGACAAAACCTCTGGTAACATTGGCACAACTCTGTCTGAAAGATAAACACTTGTTGCTCTTCTAACCGCTTCTTTATCAATAACTGAATCTTTAGTTACATAATGAGATACATCTGCTATATGAATTCCTATTTCATAATTTTCATTTGTTTTTTTAAAGGAGATAGCATCGTCAAAATCTTTAGCGTCAACAGGATCAATTGTAAATGTTAATTCCTTCGTATAGTCTTTTCTTTTTTTACTTTCTTCAACTTTTAAGTTTTTTGCTTCTTTTAAAACGTTTTTAGGAAAAACATAAGGTAAACTAAACTCTTCTAAAATAGCATGTATTTGTGTATTGTTTTCTTTTTCGTCACCAAGCGATTTTAATATTTTTCCATCTGGATTTTCATATATCCAATCTTTAATTATAACAACAACTAATTCATTTTCATAAGATTGTTTTTCATTAACTATAATTTTATAATCTTTTTTTGGAACCTTAACATATGATCTTCCGTTTTCTTCAATTACTTTACCTACATATCTAATTTCTTCTCTGTTTTTATGACAAAAAATTCTAACATTACTCTTTCCATCAATAAAATAATATACTAATTCATTATCAAAAACTCCTTTAAGTTCTCTTCTTCTTGGTTTAAATTCAAATCCTGTCTCAAGGTCTATTATATTTCTCTTTTTAGTTCTTGCTACAAGTAAATCTAAATTTCTATTAAATATAAACTTATCATTACCTGAGCTAATTAAATACCCTCTTTTAACAAAGTCATAAAGGATATTTTTTAGATTTTTAATATCTATTACAGAATTTAAATAGTATCTAATTTGTTTTAGATTAAATGTTTTTTTTCTATTTTCTACAAAAAGAAATAAAAGTTTTTTAGTAAAAATTTCAGGAATTATTTTTCTCATTTAATCTTTGCTAAATTACTTTTTAAAAGGATAAAATCGTTATCAACATTTTATTATTTATAAATAACATAATAAAAAGAATATTTAAAAGTTATTATGATTATTATATACTGTTAATATGTATGATATCTTTTGTGTTTTTTAAAAACTATTTGAGATATTAAAATATTATAAACAATAAATATTAATATTAATTATTTGAATTTCAATTTTATAGGCAGTTATCATTTATAGTTAATAACTTATAAATAGTATAAAATTTTAAAAAAAGGATGTCAATAAATACATTAATTTTGTTAAAAATAAATGATGGTTTTTATAAAAGGTAAATATTTAAAATATAATTCAAAATTATTAACAACAACTAACAAAATATGAACATTATTATTTCAAATGATCACGCTGGCGTTAAATTAAAAAATAAGGTGAAAGACTATTTAGAATCCAAAGGATATAATTTAAAAGACTTTGGAAATAATGATGGTGAAAGCGTGGACTACCCTGATATTATACATCCACTTGCAAAAGAAATATCTGAAAACAATGAAAATAAAGGAATTATTATGTGCGGTACAGGAAATGGAGTAAGTATGGTTGCTAATAAATATGAAGGAGTAAGAGCTGGATTGTGTTGGAGTAAAGATATTGCAGAACTTATAAGAAAACACAACAATGCAAATGTATTAAGTTTACCGGCAAGATTTATATCTACAGAAGATGCTATAGAAATAGTAAAAGTTTTTTTAGAAACGGATTTTGAAGAGGGAGGAAGACACGAAAGAAGAGTTAATAAAATAGATAAATGATCTGGGAGATTAAAGAGTGGTGCGAATTATCTATAAAAGAAGTTGAAAATATATTTTCATTAAGATCAGAAGTTTTTATAGTAGAACAAGATTGTATCTATCAAGACATAGATGGTAAAGACCAAAAAGCAAAACATGTTTTAGGAAAAAAAAATAATGAGATAATTGCTTATGCTAGAATTTTTAAACCAGGAGATTATTTCAAAGAAGCATCGTTTGGTAGAACGGTTGTAAAAAAATCTGAAAGAGGCAAAGGCCATGGAAACGAACTAGTTATAAAATGTCTTAAACACATCACAGTAGAAGAAATAAAAATATCTGCACAATCTTATTTGAAAAGATTTTACGGTAAACACGGCTTTGTCGCTAAAGGAGAAGAGTATTTGGAAGACGGAATTCCTCACACAGCAATGTTTACAAGAGCAAAGTAAACATCATTCTCCAAACGATCGAAAAGGAATTACCTTTTGATTAAATCTCCACATTCACTAATAGTCTATTCAAAACGCCCAAAACCGCAATCAAAACAATAAGCAACGACATATCTATCTTTTTTAGAAAGAAACATCTTTTTTAAGCCATTAAATTCTTTTAAAAAAACCTGCAATTCAATTGGAAGTAAGTCCTCTAACGAACTTAAATAATCATCAAACTCTACCTCACTGTTGTAAGAAAAAACCTTGTAGTCTTCTAGCTCAAGTTTTGACGCCATAGAATCAATTGCATCATCCAAGGAGCCTAATTTGTCTACCAAACCTAATTCAAGAGCAGTATCACCCCGCCATATTCTACCACCTGCAAACTTAAGAACTTCTGAAAAGTCCATGTTTCTATTATTGGCGACTTTAGTAACAAAATTTTTATAAAAGTTTTCTGTGTTTTGTCTGAACTGTTTGTTAAGTTCTTCATTCATTCCCCTACTTAAATCATAAATATCACCAGCTTTTGTCATGCTTACACCATCATTATTAAATCCTGCCCATTTTTCTAATGGAGAAATATCTTGAATAATGCTATAGACACCAATTGAACCGGTTAGAGTAGTTTCTTCAGCCCAAATTTCTTCGGAGGTCGTCGTTACCCAAACACCACCTGATGCAGCTATGTCTCCCATTGAGGTTATTACTGGCCTTCCAGTAGATTGAAATTCTTCAAGAGCGTTTGTAATCACGGAAGAAGCATAGACATCTCCTCCAGGACTATTAACTCTCAACACAATACCTTTTACATTTTTATCATCTCTAGCCTTATTAATATTTTTTACAATCCCTCCAGAACCAGCAGTGTTGAAGCCAATATTGCCTGTTACAATTGCGCCTTCAACATGAATAACAGCAATTTTATTTTTCATTTGGGCCCTCTTTTTCTTGCTGCTTATATCTTCTTCTTTTAGGGTGGATAAATACTCTTTAATAGAAATTCCATCAGGACGTTCATATTCTTTTTTCTCTAACTCATCCTTATCCTTTTTTTCTTCATTTTCTGTTTCTTTTTCTTCCTCATCTTCTTCCTCGCTATCATCTTTCCCATACTTTTCAATTAGATAGTTTCTAATTTCTTGCTTTGACATTAGTTTGTCAACAAGACCAATTGCAAGAGCAGTTTCGTTTTCACTACCACCATTTTCAGTTACTAGCAAATGATAGTTGTCTCCGATATATTGAATTTTTCCCGACTCGAAACCTCTACCAGCCTCCATTTTATGTTTATATTTTTCCCAAACAGGAGTTACAAATTCTAACCAAGCCAGCTTATCCGTTTCAGACATGTTATTTCTTGTGTAACCTTCTGGTCCAGACTTATAATCACCAGCAGCATACACATTCACATTGATCTTAATGTTATCAAAAAAATCTTTTTGATATTGCCTTACCCTACTAAACCCAAATGGTCGAACAGAACCATATGAGTCTCTTTCTAAAATTACCTCATTTGCCTGTGAGGCAAGTAGATACCCAGTTGTTCCAAGGCCACTTGTGTAAGCAATAATCTCTTTACCGCCTTCTCTTGCCTGAAACAGGGCATCAGCTATTTTTAAAGCTGAAGTGTAATAAGCCCTTAAACCATCAACATCAAGATAAATTGCCTTAAGGTTGTCGTCTTTACCAGCACTATCAATAACCTTCAAAATATTTTCTAATTCAATTTGGTTTGTAGAACCTCCAAAAATCTCAAACCCGTCAAATGGATCATCTCTAGTGATTGATTTATCTACAATTACTCCTTTTGGCTCCAAGTACAATATTTTATCTTTTGTTTCAATCTCATCTGACTCAAACAACGAGGCTATACTAGAAAAAACACCTATCACTATTATCAACAAAAAGAAAGCGGTAAAGCCGTTAACAAAAAGTCTTCTAAACCTACTTAGTAATTTATCTATGAACGATAATGTGTTTTTAAATTTTTTGATCATATTTCTTTTTATTTTTAAAGGTAAGACAAACTAGTCTTTTATTAGAAATAAATATGAGGGAAAAAAACTGTAAAGTTTGTCAGAAAACTTTTAATACAATGTTTAGAATTCAGTATAAACCTGATAAAAATTGGGTGTTTGTGTGCGAATCTTGTTTAATTTCTGTAAAAGAAAATAACATCTTTTATAGATATGGAGGAACATGGAAGAAATAACTAAATTTTCTCTAATGAATCAAGAATAGTTCTCTTTAAATAATCAAAATTAGGAGAGTTTTTTCCATTGTAAATAATAAAAAAAGAGATTCCTTTTTTAATTTTTCTAATATCAGAGCTGTTTCTAATAATTTCTCTGATTTGTCTTTTAATTCTATTTCTTAAAACAGCAGACTTGAAATTTTTTTTAGGAACACTTATGCCAAATGAAATTTCATCATCATTAAAATCATGAAACTTAAGAAAAACTGAGCCGCTTTTTAAAACCTTTCCTTTTTCAAAAACTGTTTCAATTTTTTTTTTGCTTTTTAATGATGGGATCATTCTATAATCTCTATTGAGTTATCTATTTGATTGAAATCAGCTAATCTTTTTGAAGGGTCTATTTCAACTTTTGTTATTTTTTTGTCACCTTCCACAACAAACTCATATTCAGGAGAAACCCAAGTCCAAGCATCCATATAATAAACATTTTCAGAATTAAACTTCTTGTTTCCATGCATAAGGTCAGTGGGTATGTAGTACAGTGTTTTTGATCCATCAGAAAAAGAAATTTCAATCTCAATAGGCATAGGCATTCGAGCTTTTCTTTTGATTTTTACAAGCCTATCGGTTTCCAAAGATGAAACATCAAGACCATAATCAATTTTATGAGCTGTTCTTGTCCAATCATTTAAGTACCACTCAAGCTCTAGATCAGAAACTTTTTCAGCTACTCTTTTAAAATCATTGGGCGTAGGGTGTTTAAACTTAAACTCTTCGTAATATCTTTTTAAGGTTTTGTCAAGGTTTTCTTCACCTATTATATATCCTAATTGAGCTAAAAAAACAGAACCTTTACTGTAGGCAGAAGCGCCATATGCAAAGTTATAATCATATCTATCTGAATGAACAGTTTGTGATTGCTCCAATCCAGAATTTACTAAAAGGTAATATCTATCATAGCTGCTTTTTAAAGGAAATTGAGGTTTTACATTATTTACATAATTTTCAGATAAACTGGTCATGTATTCTGTAAACCCTTCGTCCATCCATGCATGTTTGGCTTCATTAGTAGCAAGAAGGTGTTGAAACCAAGCATGAACCATTTCATGAGCGGTAACACCCAAAAGACTAGGGTACGGTCTTTCTCCAGTAATCATTGTACACATTGCATATTCCATTCCTCCATCTCCGCCTTGAATTATTGAATATTGTTTCCATGGATATGGACCAATTTTTTCTTCTAAATATTTCATTAAAGTTACCGAGTCTTCTTGAAGCTTTTTCCAATTATCAATATTTACCGTTGGTTTATAGAAAAAATGAAGTTCCACTCCTGATTCAGACATTGTAATATCGTGAATATAATCTGGGTCAGCGCCCCAAGCAAAATCATGAACATTCGGGGCAAAAAACTTCCAAGTATTAGTTTCCTTATTGTTTGTTTTTGTTTTTTCAGAATAACCGTGTCCAATTTCATTTGCGTTTTGAAGATAGCCTGTTCCTCCAACAACATAGTTTTTATCAATAGTTATATTTACTGTGTAGTCTCCCCAAACACCGTGAAACTCTCTTCCTATATAGGGATTTGGATGCCAACCCTCACTGTCGAACTCAGAGAGCTTTGGAAACCATTGTGTCATCGTCAAATGAACACCTTCTTTACTCATTTTACCTGACCTTCTGATTTGTAAAGGAACTTGACCGTTAAAAACCATATTTAGTTTTGTTTTTTTCCCTGGAAGAAGAGGCTTGTTAAGTCTAGCCAAGAGTATGGTTTCGTTTTCTTCAAAATAAATATCTTTACCATCCTGTTTTAGAGACTTAATACTTAAGTCACCATAATCTTTTTCTTCCAAAGCAACAATTCTGCTTCCAACCCTTCTGTCAGGATCTCTTATCGTTCTTGATCGAATATCCATTTGGCTATTGGGTTTAAATGCATTAAAAAATAGGTGATAATAAACCTTGTTGATTGTATCAGGAGAATTGTTTGTATAAACTAATTCTTGTTCGCCAGAAAAAGTAAAATCGGACACATCCATATAAATATCCATTTGATAATTTACATGTTGTTGCCAATAGTCTTGGCTTAAGCATAAAACAGGAGCAAATACCAAAAAGATAAATAGTTTTTTCATATTTCTAAAATAAAAAATAAGCTGTAGTCATTCCAAAAAATACAGAAATCATGCTCCAAATAATTTTTTCTGTTGTCGAAGCATCGTCTTTCCAGCGCAATAAATAATCTTTAAATGGATTTCTAATTTTCATCTATAATATTTAAATATCATTAAAATCTAATACAGTTTCAAGGCGAACTCCTTTTTCAGTTTCTTTTAGTGAAGCAATTTGATTGTGAGCATCATGTTGAAAAAATAGTAAATATTTATTTTTCACTACTTCTTCTAAAAAAACAGCTTTTTCGTTCATGGTTGTTAAAGGCCTAATATCATATCCCATTATGTATGGAACGGGAATGTGTCCAACTGTTGGGATTAAATCTGCAGTAAACACAAGATCATAACCCTTATAGGTGATTTTTGGAATCATTTGTTTTTCTGTATGCCCATCTACAAACAATAGTTCAAAACCAATTTCATTATAATAATTAAAACCTGAACCAATTTTTTTAAGAAACTTTAATTGCCCTGAGGATTCAATGGGCTCGAGGTTTTCTATTAAGAAAGAAGCCTTTTCTCTAGAGTTAGGTTCTTTAGCCCAATTCCAATGTTCTCTGTTAGACCAGTATGTCGCGTTTTTAAAAACAACTTCATTTCTTTCGTCCTTTTTGTTAAAAAACGAAGCCCCTCCACAATGATCAAAATGAAGATGTGTTAAAAATACATCAGTTACTTCGTCAGTTGAGAAACCAGCAGAATTAATTGATTTTACTAAATTATTATCTCCCCACCTGTAATAATGACTAAAAAACTTTTCAGATTGTTTATCACCCATTCCCGTATCAATCAAAACAAGCTTATTTTTTTCTTCAAGAAGAAGACATCTTGCAGAAATATCAATCATATTATTTGAGTCTGATGGATTTGTTTTTTGCCATATTGATTTTGGAACAACACCGAACATAGCACCTCCGTCAAGCTTAAAGTTTCCAGTCTCAATAGGGTATAATGTCATGATGTAAAGCTAATAAAAGAATTATTTAATAGTTAGTCTCAAAACAGAGCACACAGAGTTTTGTACAAACTTATCTTTTCCGCCGCCAAATAAAACATTTAACCAATTATCTTTTTCAGGCGTTCCTAAAATAAGCAAGTCAAACTCAGCAGATTGATCTGAAATTGTTTCAAGAGGGTCGTCACTTTTAACAATTAGCAGATCACTTTTACAGTTAGTTCCCACAATTAGAGAATTTGAATTTTCTTCAATTTTTGATTTTTCTTTTGCTTTAGTGTTCGTAGGAATTATATTAAGGAGAGTAAGACTAGCTCCATAAAAGCTACATATATTATCCGCCACATTAATAAAATCAATATTTTTTCTTCCAGGTCGAAGCGCTAAAACAACTTTTTCAAAACGTCTCACGCCATTATCTTTATAAAGAGCAAAGCTTGAATTCACATTTCTCAGAATCCAACCAATTGGGTTTCCAACTAATATTCCTGACTGAGCTCTTCCGTCCCAGCCCATTACAAGCCATTTACACTTTCTTAAGCCTGTAATATTTTCAATCGAATTGGCAACATTATGAGTTGAAACACTTTCATACGTTACATTTATCTGGTGAGATTTTTTTAGGTTTAGTACACGTCTTTTTATAGATTCTGATTTAGCAGAGTCAACATTGACAGCTTCTAAAAATACTTGATTTGGAGCTTCAATTAGATTGATAGCATTAATCTTGCTCTTTTTCACAATCGATGACCCGATTTCGACAAGAGCTTCAGGTGACTTTTCTTCACCTAAAAGTGGTACAACTATATCAGCATTAATGTTTACAACCTCATCTAAAGCATCATTTTTTTGGGTTTCATCAGTTGTTTCTGTAGAGTTCCCTTTGAATAGAAAAGACAAAATCCCATAGTTAGAAATAACCCCTCTTCTGTCACTGTTTTTCCCGTAAATTAAAAAAATTATTATTCCAAGTAAAAATACACCCAATACAGAAAGTATGGGCATAATCCCCAAAAATGCAAGTAAAACTATTCCACTTAAAATTCCGAATATTTGAACATATGGATAAAGTGGAGACTTAAACGAAGGATTATACCACTGCGCATTTGTTTCCCTTAAAACAATAACAGAAAGCTCATTGAAAATAAACATTAAAACTTTAAATGCACTTGCTAGCTTTGCAATTTTAACAACATCCAAAAAAGTTATTGCTAATGCAATAATCAAGGATGTAGTAATTATTGCAGGAGCTGGAGTCATGAACTTTGAATTAACAGAGGATAAAAAAGTAGGCATTAATTTATCTTTTGCCATAGCAAATGGAAACCTTGAAGAAGCTAAAACACCAGAGTTTGCCATTGATAAAAGAGTTATTACTCCAACTACACCAGCAACATAACCTAAATAATCTCCACCCACGGTTTGAAATAAGGTATATATTGGCTTAATATCCGTCGACAAAACACTAGCTTCAACATTTCCAACCAAAACAATAGCAACTAAAACATAAACACTAGTAATTAAAAACAAAGAAATAATCATTGTTTTTGGAAGATTTTTTTCTGGATTCTTGATTTCACCAGCTACTGCAGCAATTTTGGTGACACCTGCATATGAAATATAAAGAAAAGCTACACCAGTAATAAATCCAGAACTGCCATCAGAAAAAACAGGTTCCGTTAATTTTGAGTCAAAAGAGTTAAACCCAAAAAAGATTATAAATAAAAGAGAAAGTAAGCTTATTGAAACAATTATTAATTGTGTTTTTTCAACTTTTTTGACACCAAAAATATTTAAAAGCAAAATAAAAAGTAAGGCTAAAAGAGCTATAAATTTTGTTAAGCTTGAATCAACTTCTATAAGAACATATAAATATGCGCTTAGCCCCACCAGCGAAAAAGCGCTTTTTAAAAGCAAGGAAAGCCACAATCCAATACCTGCTATTGTACCAAACAATGGACCAAAGGCCCTTTCTATATATACATAAGTTCCTCCTGATTTTGGCATGGCTGTAGCAAGCTCAGACTTAGATAAAACAGCAGGAAGAATACAAAGAGCAGCAACTAAAAAAGCTAGCCATATTGACGACCCTGTTATTCCCACAGCAAGACCTGGAAGCACGAAAATCCCACTCAACATTCCGCCAATACTCACAGCAATGGCACCAGGCAAAGAAAGAGTTCTTTGAAGTTTTTTCATTATTGTAAAACTATTGATTTTTTAGCAACTTAATATCTTCTATTAAGTGTTGCATTTCAAGAGACAATGTTCCATTATAAATCCCTCTGATTCTTAAGGTTCTATCAACCAATAGAAAGTGCTCAGTATGTAAAAAATCTGTGCTGTCTTTTGTGAAGCCAATATCTTTTTCAGCAAAATAAGACTTTCTAGCTAGATCATAAATTTTATTTTTTTTGCCAGTTAAAAAATACCAGTTGTTAGAATTTTTCGTGTATTCTTTTTTATAAAAATTTAAAACCTCTGGAGAATCAATCCATGGCGTAACGCTAAAAGATAATAAAGTTACATCATCATCATTTTTAAATTCATCTTCTACCTTTCCCATATTATTAGTCATTATCGGGCAGATGTTTCCACAGGATGTGAAAATAAAATTAGCAACATGAATTTTACCCTTTAACTTTTTCAATTCAAATTCATCATTGTTTTGATCAATAAAATTAAAATCAGAAATTTTATGATTAATTTTTGACAAATCATTATCATTTATAAAAATTGGAGTAAAATCTGGGGAATTATAATATGGAAGATTTATTGTTTCTGAAGAACACCCAGTTATAAATACAAGTATAAGAATTTTAAAAAATCTCATCACTAACATTTATACAATTTTTTGTTCCTAGAAGACCATATCTTCTGTTATTTTTTACTACATAATTTGATTTGATGGCACCATCATTCGTCCATAATCTTTGTAAGCCTTTTTCGAAGCCCTTTTCAAAAGTTAGGTGTTGAATTAAAACGCCCTTTTCAGACCACGCTTTATTTTCTCCGTGGTATTCATCATTTTTAAAACTATATTCAAATTTAATTAACCCGTTTTTATAAAAACCTCTATACAGTCCAATTTTTTTTCCTTTTTTATAAAATCGAACTTCTTTTACATTTCCATCATTATAAAAAGAAGTCCATTTACCAGTCTTATATCCATTTTTAAATTTCCCTTTTAAAATAGTATCATTGTCTTTTGAAAGCTCTATTATAGATCCTGTGTATAAATTGTTTAAGTAAGTCACTTGTTTCGATCGTAAATTTAAATCCGGGTTTGACTTTTTTAAAGTAAGCTCATTTTCACTACATGAAAAAAAAAGAAATATTAATAAAAAAACTGTTTTACTCATTTACTGTTCCAGGAACTCCATAAAAACCACTTCCATTAATATAAGGATCGTCAGAAGTAACATGATAATGATAAATTCCATCAGGGAATTCAGAAGTTGCGTGGCTGTGACCATGGTATTCATCTAAACTAATACTATATATTGGGTTTCCGTTTTCAACCGGACCATAAACCGGGAAACCATCTAGTAAAAACCCAATCAAAGCATCTTTACCTTTGCTTTGAGTGATCCAAAAAGGCTCCATGTGATAGTGATACCTACCGGAAAACCCATCTTCTAATCCTGGCCCAAGCGGAGCTGGATGTCCATTAAATTGGTCAAAAGAATTAATTTCCCTAGTTAGTGGTTGATCTGGACCAGCATATTGATTATAAAAAGGTACGCCGTTGAGTGAAACACCAATAGGCCCTAATGGTGTTGGTCCAGAAAAACTAGCTTTTTTTGGCTTGTTGGGTATTCTAAATCGTAAGCTTAAAGTAGAAATCCCATTTGGGTTTTTATTGAAATTAGAAACAAAAGGATTTGATCCGTCATAGGATTCATAAAGTTCGTGATTTACAGGAAAATAGGGGCTTTTATGGTCCGGAACGCCATCTGTATGTATATATACAAAACCATCTTGAATATATATATCAGAAGTTGTTTTATAAATTTTTTGATAAATAGATAAAGGAATTTCTATCTCTGTTTCCTCAATCTCATCTTCTTTATTTTCGTTTTTGGAGCACGATATTAATAAAAAAGAAGTCAAAAAACATAAAATAAAAAACTTTTTCATAATAGATATTGTGACCTTAATATAATAAAAGTTTAATCGTTTAGCTTTAAAACAGCCATAAATGCTTGTTGCGGAATTTCAACATTTCCAATTTGTCTCATTTTCTTTTTCCCTTTCTTTTGTTTTTCAAGAAGCTTCCTTTTTCTAGTTATATCACCTCCATAACACTTTGCAGTTACATCTTTTCTCACTGCCTTGATGGTTTCTCTAGCAATAATTTTAGAGCCAATTGAAGCTTGAACAGGAATATCAAACTGCTGTCTTGGAATTAATTCCTTCAGTTTTTCACAGATTTTTTTTCCCATTGAATAAGCATTATCAAAATGAATTAAAGCAGATAAGGCATCAACAGAATTACTGTTCAATAAAATATCCATTTTTATTAATTTAGAAGGTTTAAATCCAATTGGAGTATAATCAAAAGAAGCATATCCTTTTGAAATAGATTTTAATCTATCGTAAAAATCAAAGACAATTTCTGCTAGAGGCATATCAAAAATTAATTCAACCCTCTCTGTCGTTAAGTATGTTTGATTTTTTATTTCACCTCTTTTTTCAATGCATAAACTCATTACAGGACCAACAAAATCAGATTTGGTAATAATAGAGGCCTTAATGTAAGGCTCCTCTACATGGTTTAGATATGTAGGGTCAGGAAGATCAGAGGGAGTGTTCACAATAATTCTTTTGTTAGGATCTTTTTTTATATATGCATGATAAGACACATTTGGAACGGTTGTTATTACAGCCATATTAAATTCTCTTTCAAGCCTTTCTTGAATTATTTCTAAATGTAACATTCCTAAAAAGCCACATCTGAATCCAAAACCTAATGCTGAAGAGTTTTCTGGCGTAAAAACTAATGACGCGTCATTGAGTTGAAGTTTTTCCATAGAATTTCTTAAATCTTCGTAATCATCAGTGTCAATTGGATAAATCCCGGCAAAAACCATTGGCTTAACATCTTCAAAACCAGAAATTGCAACGGTTGAAGTTGACTTTGAATCAAAGATTGTATCACCAACTTTAACTTCTTTAGCATTTTTTATTCCAGTAATCAAATATCCAACATCCCCACAAGCAATTTCATTTTTTGGCTTTTGTTTTAATCCAAGCGTACCAACTTCATCAACATTGTAAGTTTTATTAGTGGCAAAAAACTTAATTACTTGCCCTTTTCTAATTCTTCCTGAAAAAACTCTAAAATATATTTCAATTCCACGAAAGGGGTTATAAACTGAATCAAAAATTAAAGCCTTTAATTCATCATCTAATTTATTCTTAGGAGATGGAATTTTTTCAACAATTGCCTCTAAGATGTTTTCAATTCCAATACCATTTTTAGCTGAAGCTTGTATAATATCATCATGAGTACAACCAAGTAAGTCAACAATATTATCGGACACTTCTTCAGGCTTTGCAGATGGTAAATCAATTTTATTTAAAACAGGAATTATTTCAAGGTCATTTTCAAGAGCAAGGTATAAATTTGAAATTGTTTGTGCTTGTATACTTTGTGCAGCATCAACAATAAGTAATGCGCCTTCACATGCTGCTATTGATCTAGAAACCTCATAGGAAAAATCTACATGTCCTGGTGTATCAATCAAATTTAAAGTATATTTTTTTCCATTAAAAGTATAGTCCATTTGTATTGCATGAGATTTTATTGTAATGCCCCTCTCTCTTTCAAGATCCATATCATCTAATAATTGATCTTGCTTTTCACGGTCAGTTACTGATCCTGTTTGGTCTAAAAGACGATCTGCTAAGGTGCTTTTCCCATGATCAATATGAGCAATTATACAAAAGTTTCTGATGTTCTCCATTCGTAATAGCAAATATAGTCCAATTAATCCCTTTAGCTCATAAAATTTATTAGTTTAAATTTGTTACCATATAATATAAAAATGGTTAAGATAGGTCATATTGAGTTAGGAAGCTTTCCATTATTGCTTGCTCCTATGGAGGATGTGAGCGATCCTCCGTTTAGAGCTTTGTGTAAAGAAAATGGTGCGGATGTTGTATATACTGAGTTTATTTCTTCTGAAGGGCTAATAAGAGATGCTGTTAAAAGCGTGATGAAACTTGATATTTATGAGAAAGAAAGGCCAGTTGGAATACAAATATTTGGAGCAAATCTTGATTCAATGCTTAAAGCAGTTGATATTGTTGAAAAAACCAATCCAGATATTATTGATATTAATTTTGGATGTCCTGTTAAAAAAGTTGTTTGTAAAGGGGCTGGAGCAGGAATTTTAAAAGATATTGATAAAATGGAAAATCTTACTAGAGAGATGGTCAAGAGAACTAATTTACCAGTAACGGTTAAAACAAGACTAGGCTGGGATGATAATTCTATTAAAATCGTTGAAGTTGCAGAAAGAATTCAGGATGCAGGCGCGAAGGCCATTGCCATACACGGTAGAACAAGAGCCCAAATGTATAAAGGTCAAGCAGACTGGTCAAAAATTGCTGATGTTAAAAACAATCAAAGAATGAAAATACCTGTTTTTGGAAATGGTGATGTAAGCTCACCTGAAAAAGCCATTGAAATGAGAGACAAATATGGTCTTGATGGGGCGATGATCGGTAGAGCATCAATAGGAAATCCTTGGTTTTTTAATGAGGTTAAGTATTTTATTAAAAACAATTCTCATAAAAAACCTCCAACTATCTATGAAAGAATCGTAATGGCAGA
Source organism: uncultured Bacteroidota bacterium (assembly GCA_902554655.1). Taxonomy (GTDB): domain Bacteria; phylum Bacteroidota; class Bacteroidia; order Flavobacteriales; family Flavobacteriaceae; genus Eutrophosalina. Next base: position 15,642 of record CACDPE010000002.1, on the reverse strand, counting down.
AAGGCATTTAAAAATGGCTATTGATTGGAAAGGAGAAAAGCTAGGTGTATTAGAAACTAGAAGACATTATTCAAACTATTTTAAAAATATTCCAAACTTTAAAGAACATAAAATGAGGATGGTAACTTCCGACTACTCAACAGACCTATATAAATTGTTTTCAGTCTTAAAAAACACCTATAATGAAGCTACTGTTTTAAACTAGTTTTTTAACAGCTTTCGAAGAAATATAAGATGATATCGCACCAACTAATAATGCAGTAAACATCACTGTTATTAAATTGGAAAGGTTAAATTGAACAGGGTAAGCCAGTTCTAGACTGCCCACTTTTATAATTGAAAATTTTAGTTGAATAAAAACTATAATTATACTTAAGAACAAACCAATAATTAATCCAATTAAATTTATAAGCATTCCATTTTTAAAAAACACACTCTCTAAATCAAGCTTAGTCATACCTAAAATTTTCAAGCTTTTGATGTCAAATTCTTTTTCAACAATCAACATAATTACAGCTCCAATGATATTAAAAACAGAAAGTATAACAATCATTATCATGGTAGCAGTAACAATAAGCTTCTCACTTTTCATCATTTTGTAAAGTGTTTCGTTCAATTCATCATGTGATTTGATAATTAGGTTGTTAAATCTGGAGCTTAATATTTTTTTTATGTCTTTATGACTGCTAGTGTTTTTTATAAGTATTTCTGAAAATGTATTTTTCTCTAGTTCGAAAAGAAATTGTGCTACTTCAATATTACAAACGATTATATTTTCATTTTCATTATTTCTAGAGGTAAAAACACCATCAGAAAATAAAACAGCACTCTTTTTGAACGGATTTAATAAATTTTCAGGGTATGAGCCGTTGATGGAGTAAACAGAAAAAGACCCCGAGCTATTAAATAAAGTTAAATCTAGTTTTTCAGAAATAGAATAACTAGTATATGATCGAGGTTTTTTTAATGGTTTGTATTTTCCAACTGAGATTATTTTGGAAAAAGAAATGATGTTATCGAAGTTTTCATCTGTGCCAATAATTTTTGCAAACGTAGTGGCGCCATTATATTGAACCAAGACGTTTCCGGTTACAACTTTTGAAAAAAAATTATCACCAAATGTTTTTGATAAAAATTCTAAATCATTTTTTTCAAGTTTAAAAAACCTTTCATTTTGTGCATAAATCTTTAAATCAGGATCAAAGGACTTTGAAAAGTTTAAACTGTATTTTTCTAATCCTGAAAAGACTGATAAGATTGTAAAAAAAGAAAAATAGGCTAACGTTAAAACAGTGATAGAGAAAACAGAGATTGTGGAAACAATATTAAATTTTGTTTTTGAAAACAAGTATTTAATTGCTAAAAAACTTGAAGGCTTCAACTTTATTGTTTTAAAGGGTTCTTCCCTTTATTAATTGCAGTTTCAATGCCTTCAATATAGTCTAAAGAGTCATCGATAAAAAATTGTATTTCAGGGACTATTCTAAGTTGATTTTTTACAAGAAGCGATAGCTTTTTTTTAATATCATATTTGTTATTTTGCAGTAACTCAATAGCTTTTTTAATATTTTCAGAGGGAAAAATACTAACGTAAATTTTAGCTAAGGATAAATCAACTGAAATCTTCACTTTAGTCACAGAGACTATTAAATTTACCCTTCTTTTTTCTCTAAAAAAACTTTGAATAATAATAGACAAATCTTTTTTTAGAAGGATAGAGACTTTTTTTTGACGTTGTGTTTCCAAAATTAGACTTTTGTAATTCGTAGTGTGTTTACGTGCCCCTTTTCATAAATTGGCATCGCGGCCAAATTTATTACAAAATCACCTTTTTTAACATATTTTTTATTCAGCGCTAGTTGATTAACTTCTTCAACAGTTGAATCAGTACTTTTAAACTTATCGTAATATATACATTTTACGCCCCATAATAGGTTTAGCTGTGTCAGAACGGTTTTATTTGATGTAAAAACAATTACTAATGAGTTTGGTCTCCAAGATGAAATTTGCCAACCAGTATAACCGCTATTTGTCAATGTACAAATAGCTTTTGCATTAATTTCATTTGCAATAGTTGCAGCATTTCTGCAAATAGATTTTGTTATTATCCTATCCGATTTAATTCTAGGTGGCTTGTGAGAAATTGTTATTAGGTTAGAGTCTTCAACCCCTAATATAATATCTTTTATTTTTTTTACAACTTCACATGGATATTTTCCAACTGATGTCTCTCCAGAAAGCATTATTCCGTCAGCGCCATCCATTACAGAATTAGCAACATCATTAACTTCAGCTCTTGAAGGCGTTAGACTATCAATCATTGACTCCATCATTTGAGTTGCAATAATTACAGGTATACCAGCCTTCTTACATTTTGAAACCAACATTTTTTGGTTTAATGGAACTTCCTCTGCTGGAATTTCAATACCTAAGTCTCCTCTTGCTACCATAACGCCATTAGAAACACTTATAATATCATCCATTTTCTTTATAGCTTGAGGTTTTTCAATTTTTGAAATAATAGGAATATGGTGATCACAATGTTTAGATATTAGTTCTCTAAGCTCTAAAACGTCTTTTTTGGACCTAACAAATGAAAGAGCTATCCAGTCAAAAGCGTTTTTTACAGCGAAAATCACATCATTTATGTCTTTCTCAGTTAGTGCAGGTTGTGAAATTTTAGTATTTGGAAGATTAACTCCCTTTTTTGATTTTAATAACCCAGGTTGTATAACCTTAAGCACAACTGTTTCTTTTTTATCTGTAGAAAGAGCTTTTAAAATTATCTTTCCATCATCAATTAAAACATTCTCTCCAGCTCGTATATCTTTTGCAAAAGACGGGTAATTAATTCCAATAATATCATTTTCATTTGTGATAGAAAAATTAGATGTTAATGAAATTTTTTCATTTTTCTGAAGACTTCTGTTTTCAATTACACTACTAATTCTGATCTTTGGACCTTGAAGATCTCCTAAGAGAGTGACATAATTATTAAGTCTTTTTCTAATTTCAATAACATCATTAACAATTCTTTTCACGTCATCATGTTCAGCATGTGAAAAATTTATTCTTAGCACATCAACACCAGACTTAATAAGTTTTTCAATCATTTTTTTTGAAGAAGTTGCTGGTCCAAGTGTGGCTATTATCTTAGTTTTCTTAAATTTCATTATTCAAAAATAAGGTTATATTTTGATTTATCCCTCTTAAGATTCACTTCATAACAAGATGTTATGTTTTTACAGTTGTTTATTTTAAAAATTAGGTCTTTAATGTCAAATTCTCCCTCTTCTATCTTTAAAAAGAACTCAACTTTTGGGAATTCTAAAATAAATAATGAAGAAGTATCTAATTCATTAAACAAAGTTGCCTCAGCACTAAGTTTATTTGAATTTTGTGATTTGTTTGAAAAAAGGAACATTTTTGATTTGTATTTGGACGAAATATATTTATATAAGGGAAATTTATAATCAAAATTTTTAAAACATATGTCATCTTCTCTTTTTAGAGAAATTTTTAGTAAATAATTTAACGAATAAGCAACTTTAAATATTTCTGCATTGCTGTGAATTGCTAGTAATGCATATTTCTGATTAAAATCATGTAATTTTAACCTGTGCTTCGCCATAATTTAAAGTTGTTTAGTAAAACTTTTTTAAAACAACACAAGCGTTGTGGCCACCAAAACCAAATGTGTTGCTCATAGCATAATTTACTTCTCTTTTTTGAGATTTATTAAATGTAAAATTAAGCTTACTATCAATCTCAGGATCGTTATTAAAATGATTTATGGTAGGAGGAACAATTCCATGATTTATTGAAAGAATACATGAAATTGCCTCAATCGCTCCAGCAGCACCGAGTAAATGACCCGTCATTGATTTAGTAGAATTTATGTTAATATTGTAAGCATGATCACCAAAAACCTCTTTGATAGCTTTGGCTTCAGCTTTATCCCCCAAAGGTGTAGATGTTCCATGCATATTTATAGCGTCAATCATTAATGGATTAATTTTAGCATCATTTAAACAGTTTTTCATTACTGAAATGGCGCCTTCGCCATCAGGATGTGGGGCAGTCATGTGATATGCGTCCGAAGATAATCCTGCTCCAGCAATTTCTGCATAAATTTTAGCCCCTCTTGAAATTGCGTGTTCTAGCTCTTCTAATATTAGACAACCACCTCCTTCACCTAAAACAAAACCATCTCTGTCTAAGTCAAATGGTCTTGAAGCAGTTTTAGGATCATCATTCCTTTTAGATAAGGCTTGTACTGCATTGAAACCTCCGATACCTGCTATAGTAACACCTGCTTCTGATCCACCAGATACAATGATGTCAGAATAGCCAAGCCTAATATAATTTAAAGAATCAATTAATGAATTTGCTGAAGATGCACATGCAGAAACAGTTGCAAAATTAGGCCCCTTAAATCCATGTCGAATAGAAATTACACCTGGAGCAATATCAGGAATTAATTTAGGTATGAAAAAAGGATTGAATCTGGGCGTTCCATCTCCTTTAGCGTAATTAATCATTTCGTTTTGAATTGTTTCAAAACCACCTATACCAGAACCCCAAATTACTCCAATTCTAGATTTATCAATCTTTTCTAAATTCAGTTTAGAATCTTTGATTGCTTCATCAGAGCATACAATGGCATATTGTGAAAATCTATCTAACTTCCTCGCTTCTTTTCTATCGAAATAATTAAGTGGGTCAAAATTTTTTAACTCACAAGCAAATTGAGTTTTAAACTTAGTGCTATCAAAATAGGATATAATTCCAGCACCACTTTTTCCAGAGACTAAGCCTTCCCAAAATGAAGGAATGTCATTGCCTATTGGCGTTAGAGCCCCTAACCCAGTAACAACAACACGTTTTAAACCCATAAAAAATAATTAAGCGCTTTCTATATACTGAACTGCTTGACCAACAGTCTCAATTTTTTCAGCTTGATCATCTGGAATTTGAATATCGAATTCTCTTTCGAACTCCATGATCAGCTCAACAGTGTCTAAAGAGTCTGCGCCTAAATCATTAGTGAAACTTGCAGTTGGAACAACTTCATTTTCATCAACGCCTAATTTGTCGACGATGATCGCTTTGACTCTAGAAGAAATATCTGACATAATACTTGATTTATTGTTGTCGACAAAAATAAAAAACTTTAAATTATAAACTTGTATTTTTAACTTAATTTTAATTTTACTCAGTAGAATCATAATAAATATGAAAAATATTGTATTGTTAGCTTCGGGTGGAGGGTCAAGTGTTGAAAATATATTAAGATTCTTTATTGATGATAAAAAAGTTATAATTTCAAATATTTTTTGTAATAATCCCAAAGCAGCGCTACTTCAAAGACGTTTTATAAAAAACTACAAAGTGAGTATAATTTCTAATTCTCAGCTTAATAACGGTATATTTTTAAAAGAATTATTAAAAATTGATCCTGACTTAATAGTTCTTGCTGGTTTTTTACAAAAAATTCCAAAAAAAATAGTTGAAAAATTTCCAGATAAAATAATCAATATTCATCCTTCTCTCCTTCCAAAGTATGGTGGCAAGGGGATGTATGGGCTAAATGTTCATCGGGAAGTTATAAAAAACAATGAAAAAAAATCAGGCTTTACAATTCACTATGTTAATGATCACTATGATAAAGGAAGTATAATTTTTCAAAAATCCGTTCCAGTAGATACGTTTAATGCTCTTGAACTCTCAAAAAAAATTTTAACTCAAGAACACAAATATTATCCTCAAATTATTAAACAAGTTTTAAATGTCTAGCCCTAACATCATAATATATACCGATGGCTCATCCAGAGGAAACCCTGGCCCAGGCGGTTACGGTATTGTAATGCAAGAATATGAAACAGGTTATAAAAAAGAATTTTCGCAGGGCTACAGAAAAACCACGAACAATAGAATGGAACTTTTAGCTGTGATAGTTGCTTTGGAGAAAATAAAAAAAGAGAACCAAAAAGTTCACGTATATACTGATTCCAAATACGTAAGTGAATCTGTCGAAAAAAAATGGGTATTAAAATGGGAGAAAGCAGGCTTTAAAAATAAAAAAAATCAAGACTTATGGGTTCGGTTTTTAAAGAGTTACAGAAACCACAGTGTTCAATTTTTTTGGGTTAAAGGCCACAATAATAATACTAAAAATGAAAGATGTGATTTTTTGGCTGTTGAAGCTTCACTTAAATTAAATCTACTAATTGATTATGAATATGAAAATTAAATTATTAAATGTTTTTTCTTTAAATTTTTTTAACTGAACTTTGATGAGCAAAAAATCAAAGCACGGCATGATTAATTGTAGCTTCATAACGAATCTTCATAAGCAGCCAATAAATTCTTATCAAATAAATTATATGAAAACAAATTTTTTTTATTTACTAGCATTTTTATTGATCTTTAGTTGTACTACTGATGATGACGATATTCTTAGTCCTGATCCAGACTTAATTTTTGTTGCTAACGAAGGAAAGTTTGGAACCACTACAGGCTCGGTTAGTGTTATTAATTCTCGTGGTGTTATACAAACAATTTCTGGAATTGGAGATGTTGTTCAATCTCTAAAGGTTTTTCAAAACAAGTTATTCGTTGTAAGTAATAATTCACATAAAATCAATATTTATGAAATAACCGAAGACGGCCTACTTTTACCTGGAATTGAGATTGAAACAAATAATTCTTCGCCAAGAGAGATGGCTATAATTAATAATAAATTATATTTTACAAATTGGAATTCTCAAGACATTAAAGTACTAAATCTGTCAACATATAGTATTGAAAACTCCATTCCAGTTGATGGTTTACCTGAATCTATAATTAGTGATGGACAAAACCTGTACGTAGGAATAATTATGAATAAAGATTACTCGGACGCTAGTAATGTTTTAAAAGTTTCACCTTCATCAAATCAAATTCTTGAAATATTTGATGTTGGTAAGGGCCCAACATCACTACTCAAATATAATGATGATATTTATGTTGCAAGAACATTTTATGATTCTTCATGGAATGCATATTATGGCACATCAAAAATTACTAATGACCTTGTTGATGAAATTACTAAAATTGATTATGGAAATGGAATTGTTTGTGGAGGATCTGTAAATATGTTTAATGATAGACCATACAGAAGTCATGATGGAGGAATTGCAAAATTAAACACAGACTTAAGTATAGATTTTGAATCTCAGATTGGAAACTATACCCCTTCAAATGTATATTCTGTTAAAACTTTGAGAGATAAAGTTTATATTGGAACAACAGATGGGTTTTTTAAAATTATTGATTCAAATAGTAATGAGATAAAAAGTTTTAGCGTTGGAGATTTTCCTGGTGATATAGAGTTTTGGTATAAAAATTAAATATGAAAAAAATATTAATTACAGGAACTGTTGCATTTGATGAAATTGAAACTTCAAAAGGCAGCTCTGGAAAAGTAATTGGAGGTGCAGGAACTTATATAGCTTTATCATCAAGTTTATTTTCTAATAGACTTGCTATAGTTTCAATTATTGGTGATGATTTTCCCAAAAATGAAATTAAATTCTTGAAAGATAGAGGAGTAAACACTGACATGGTTCAAATTATAGCTGGGGAAAAAACCTTTTATTGGAAAGGAAAATATCATGAAAATATGAATGGTAGAGATACATTAGTGACTGAATTAAATGTTTTAGAGAAATTTAATCCTAAAGTTAATTCTGAATTTTCTGGCTCAGAAATAATATTGCTTGGCAACTTACATCCTGCAGTTCAGAATTCTGTTATTACTCAATCGACAAATCCAGACAGATTTATAATTCTTGACACCATGAATTTCTGGATGGACAATGCGCTTGATGAACTTAAAGATGTAATTAGAAAAGTTAATTTAATAATTATTAATGATGAAGAAGCTGAACAATTAACGAGTGAGACTAATATTTTTACTGCAGGTGAAAAAATTTTAAAAATGGGACCTCAAAAAGTTATAATAAAAAAAGGTGAACATGGGTCAGTGTATTTTGATAATTTTCAAAAGTACATACTTCCAGCATATCCAGTAACTAGCCTAGTTGACCCTACTGGTGCTGGCGATTCATTTGCTGGAGGAATTGCAGGATCATTATCAAATAAATCAGAAATTGGATATAAAGAAATTAAAGAAGCTATGATTTTCGGAACACTTACAGCTTCGTTTTGCGTTGAAAACTTTGGAGTTGAAGGATTAAGAAAATTAGATTTCGAAAAACTTTCAAAAAGATTAAAAACTTTCAAATCGTATTTGACATAGATTTCGCAACAATTTCGTTATTTTGTTTTATAAACAATGAGCGACCATATAAATCATGAATGCGGATTAGCACTAATTAGGCTGCTCAAACCCCTTGAATTTTATAAAAAAAAGTATGGAACCAATAGTTATGGTTTAAATAAGCTGTATCTCATGCTTGAAAAACAACACAATAGAGGACAAGATGGTGCTGGTTTTGCTAGCGTCAAGTTAGATACTGAACCTGGTCAAAGATTTTTACACAGAGAGAGATCTGCTAATCAAAACCCGATTCAAGAAATATTTGATAACTCAAATAAAAGAATTACAGAGGAAATAAATAATAATCCATCCTTTAAAGATAATCTCGAACTTCAAAAAAAGGAAATTCCACATATTTCTGAAGTTTTTTTAGGTCATGTTAGATATGGCACTTTTGGTAAAAATAGCAAAGATGCTGTTCATCCTTTTTTAAGACAGAATAATTGGATGCATAGAAATTTAATTGTAGCTGGAAATTTCAACATGACAAATAATAAAGAATTGTTTGATAACTTGGTTCTTTTAGGGCAGCATCCAAAAGAAATGTCAGATACTGTAACGGTAATGGAAAAAATAGGACATTTTTTAGATAATGAAGTTGCAAAAATATACAGGAATTTAAAAAAAGAAAATGTTTCTAAAATTGATGCATCTCCACTAATTGAAGAATCGTTAAATATTCCAAAAATTCTAAGCAAAGCATCTCAAGATTGGGACGGAGGCTTCACTATTGGTGGTATGCTGGGCCATGGTGATGCCTTTGTAATTCGCGATCCAGCAGGGATCAGACCAGCTTTTTATTATTTGAGTGAAGAAGTTGTCGTAGTTGCGTCAGAGAGACCTGTAATTCAAACAGTCTTTAATACTTCTTATGATGAAATAAAAGAAGTCAACCCAGGTGATTGTATAGTAATTAAAAAGAATGGAAAAATTCAAATTAAAAACGTTATTAAACCTGTTGAGAAAAAAGCATGTTCATTTGAAAGAATTTATTTTTCTAGAGGAAGTGATAAAGAAATTTATAGCGAAAGAAAAAAATTAGGAAGTTTGTTATTCCCTCAAATATTAAAATCAGTAAATAATGATCTCCAAAATACGGTGTTTTCATACATACCAAATACAGCTGAAGTTTCATTTTACGGAATGGTTCAAGAAGCACAGGATTTTATGAATAAACAGGCTGAGAAAAAAATACTAAATGAAGGTGATAAAATATCTAAAGAAAAACTTCGAGAGCTTTTAGCTTTTAGACCAAGAATTGAAAAAGTTGCAATTAAAGACGCTAAGCTAAGAACTTTTATTACAGATGATTCAAATAGAGATGAACTTGTAAGGCACGTTTATGATATAACATACGGTTCAATTAAAAAATCGGATAATCTAGTAATTATAGATGATAGTATTGTAAGGGGAACGACATTACAAAAAAGTATTATTAAAATGCTTGACAGGCTTTGCCCAAAAAAAATAATAATTGTTTCAAGCGCACCACAAATCAGGTATCCTGATTGTTATGGGATAGATATGGCAAAAATGACAGATCTTATTGCGTTTAGAGCGGCAATTGACTTAGTTAAAGAAAATGATAAAGAAGAGTTAATCCGTGAAGTTTATGAACAATGTGTTTTAGAAAATAAAAAACCTGTAAACAAGATTAAAAACATAGTTAAAAAGATTTACTCCTCATACTCTGATAACGAGATTAGTAATAAAATTTCTTCAATGTTAAAAGAAGATGATATAAATGCTGAAGTTGATGTTGTTTTTCAATCTATTGAAAATCTTCATAAAGCGTGCCCTGAAAACTTAGGTGATTGGTATTTTTCTGGTGAATACCCTACACCAGGGGGAAACAAAGTTGTAAATAAAGCTTTTATTAATTATTTTGAAGGATCTAGCTCAAGAGCTTATTAACTTAATGCATTAATAAGGTTTTCTTCAACTTTTGCCCAATCCACTACATTAAAAAAAGCTTCAATGTAATCTGGTCTCCTATTTTGATAATTAAGGTAATATGCATGTTCCCAGACATCAATTCCTAATATTGGATATCCATCACACCCAACACCGTCCATGAGTGGATTATCTTGATTAGCAGTTGAACATATTTCAAGTGAGCCATCTTTTTTCACACAGAGCCAAGCCCATCCGGAGCCGAATCTTGTACTTGCAGCAGCAGTAAAATTTGATTTAAAATCTTCGAATGACCCAAAAGAATTTAAAATAGCCTCGTGAATTTTTCCTGAGGGACTTCCACCACCGTTTGGGCTCAGAATTTTCCAAAAAAGACAATGATTATAGTATCCTCCACCATTATTTCTAACAGCGCTATTATTCATATCCATTTCGGATAAAACACTTTCGATATTTTTACCTTCAAGATCAGTTCCTTCAATTGCTGTATTTAATTTTGAGGTGTATCCAGCGTGGTGTTTTCCATGATGAATTTGCATAGTCTTAGTATCAATGTGTGGCTCTAACGCATCAAAGCCATAATTTAAGTCTGGTAATTGGAAACTCATAGTATTTATTATAATTTAATACATAAAATTAAACAATTACTTTTTATATACTAAAAAACTTGGACTCCAATTTTAAAATTATTAACGCAAGTGCAGGATCAGGTAAAACTTTTACTTTGGTTTTAAATATTTTAAAAGAGTTTTTTTTAAATGAGGAAGATTTTTATAAAAAAATACTGGCATTAACATTTACTAATAACGCCGCTAATGAAATGAAAAAAAGGATATTAGATGAGTTAATTTTAATATCTGAAAATCCAAGCTCTTCCAAAATTTTTTCATTAATTAAAAATGAAATTAATTTGTCCGATAATTCAGCTTCGTTAAAAGCCAAAATAATTTCAAATAAAATTTTACATAACTTTTCCTTATTTCAAGTTGGTACTATCGATAAGTTTAATCACAGAATTATACGTGCTTTTTCACAGGATTTATCATTATCAAGTGATTTCGATTTAATTATCGACCAAGATGAATACATAGAAAAATTGATAGATGAATTTTTAGATAATCTTGATGAAAAATCTTTTTTAACTGATGTTCTATCAAGTTTTTCAATTCAAAAAATTGAAAATAATAATTCATGGGATATTAGTTATGATTTATTAAAGCTGATGAATTTGATGATGAGTGAATCAAATTTTGAATTCATTTCAAAAGCGGAAAAGTTGGAAAAGAGAAGTTTTTTAACATTCAAAAAATATATACATACTAAGATCTATAATTTAAAAAAGAAATACATTTCAATGGCTACTGAATTGCTTAGCTCATGTAAAGCTGTTTCTGCTGACTATAGTGATTTTACTCGACAAGCGCTCCCAAAATTTTTAATGGATATTATAAAAGGAGAAATTGAAAGAAAAAAAATAGAAGCAATTATTAAAAGAGTAGATAATAATACCATTTTAAAAAAAGAAGCTATTAAAGATAATAATGTGTTTTTAGAAAACTCCGTGTCAATGATTTTAAAAATTACTGATTATTTAAATAAATTAATGGTTTATGATAGTATTAATATAAATAATACCCAAAACCATATTATTCAAGAAATAAAAAACTTTTCATTTAGTTTTCAAACAAAAAATAATATTCTTTTAATTTCTGAATTTAATAATATCATCTCTGAAAATATTGCTGATCAACCAGCTCCATATATTTATGAAAAATTAGGTAACAGATTTAATAATTACTTTATAGATGAATTTCAAGACACTTCTGAACTTCAATGGAAAAATATAATTCCTTTGATTTCAAATGCAATTGAAGGAGTTGACATTAATGATTCACAAGGAAGTCTACTTTTAGTTGGTGACCCAAAGCAATCTTTATATCAGTGGAGAGGCGCTAGTCCAGAAATTTTTAAATCTATAATAGAAAAAGAAACTCCCTTTTTTATACAACCTACAATTTATTCTCTTGAGAAAAATTTTAGAAGCTCTAAGTCTATAGTAGAGTTTAACAATAGTTTTTTTTCATTCTTAATGGACAAAATTAAAATCGATCAAGTCAACCAAACATTTAATTCTTTTCACCAAAAACACACAAAATCAAATACTGGCCAAGTTTCAGTTTCATTTATAGATAAAAGCACAAAAGATGAATATAGATCATCAACTCTTCAAAGCATATTAAACATAATACTAAAAAAGTTAGATCAAAATTTTAATCTAAAAGACATTGCAATTTTATTAAGATCTAATGATGAATGTGCTATAGTTTCAAATTTTTTATTAGAAAATAAAATTCATGTCAAATCAGACGATATGCTTTCAATTGAGTCATGCCCTGAAATTATATTTTTAATAAGTATGCTAAAAATTAAAAATGATTTAAATAATGTTAAGCTCAAATTAGAAATCTTGAAGTTTTTATCAATTAAAAATAAAGAAACCAAAAAGCACGATTTTATTGAGTCCAATTTAGTTAATGAAATAAGTTTAATTTTTAAAAAACATTTAAACCTAGACTTTCAGAAATTTCAAAAATTAGACTTATATGATAGCGTCGAATTTTTAATCAACAACACATTTATATTCAATGAAAAAATCATTTATGTTCAATCTTTTTTAGATTTAATTTTAGAGTATAAAGCAAATAATAAAAAGTTTAAAGAAACTTTTTTTGAATATTGGGATAAGAAAAAAAGTAAAATTAAAATAATCCCTTCAGCGGATATGAATGCTGTAAAAGTTTTAACTGTTCATAAATCAAAAGGCCTTCAATATCCAATAGTTATATTACCTTTTTTTGACTCTAATTTGATTAAATCAAATTTTAAAACCTGGATTGAAATAAAAGAAAAAGATATTCATAAAAAAGCACTCTTACAGTTTAGTAAAAGTCTTAAAGATTTTAATGAAAACACTTTAAGAAAGTATAATGATTTGATAAACAACATGACAAATGAAAGTATAAACTTGATGTATGTTGCAATGACAAGAGCTCAAAATGAAAACCACATTATTTCCAAGCTCCCTAAAGATATAAACCTAAATTCCTTTTCTGGACTGATATATAACTTTATATTATCGAAATATTCAAAAAATTTCAAAAATAACAGACTTGAAATTGGTAATCAAAGTAAAGAAACGTGTCTTAATAAAAGTATTATAAAAACATATGATTTAAAGCTGTTTGAGCGAAAAGAAAACTTATATCTAGATAATTATATTTTCACAAATAAATCTGAAAGTCTATTTAAAGGCGAAGTTTTCCATAAAATAATGGAAGAAATTGTATATGATTATCAATTTGAAAAAGTATTCGATGATTTTAGCTCAACAGGATTAATAACTGAAAAAGAATTTTTCCCCATAAAAAAACTAGTGAAAAAAATATTAAATAAATCAGAAATTAAAGATTTTTTTGATAGAAAAAACACTGTATTTAACGAAAGAGAAATATATTTATCTGAAAATGAAGTTATTAGACCAGACAAAATTATTTTCCATGACAAAAGATCTGTATCAATTTTAGACTACAAAACTGGTTTAAAAAAAGGTGAAGATGTACTTCAAATTAAAAAATATATATCCTCATTAAAAAAAGGAGGTTTTAACATAGTAAAAGCGATCTTAATTTACACAAAAGAAAAGCTTGAAATTACTCAAATAGTGTAGTTTTAAAAACCTATTTTAGGATTCCTCCCTCATATTAATTAGTGTAAAAAAGCAACTATTTTAACTAAAATCCTTATGTTTGCTGTTAGATCAAATAGTAAATAACACTAAAATGAAAAATTTTGTTAAAATATTTATAGTTTTCGCACTTACAATTTTTACTACTAATTCATGGTCACAGGACAAAAATAATCCTTGGCAAGTTAGTTTTGGTACTAGTGCATTAAACTTTAATGGAACCAATATTGCTGGTCCAAATGGAAAATATTCCAATGTTATTTTAGATGAATACTTCCATTTTGAAGAGCACTGGAACTTCAGCGGTGATGTTTTTAGTACGATTAGTTTGTCCAGATATTTAGATAATGGATTCTCTATTGGGGTAAGAGCTACAGTTAATGATTTCAATAAACTTCATGATGGTTATGGTGATTATCCTGATAATGTCATGTCAGGAGAAAAAAAGAAAATGATTTCTGCTGATGTTATGATAATTAAAGATTTTGGCGATTTCAGTTTTTATAATTTTGAACCATTTATTGAGTTAGGTGCCGGACAATCTTTTGTTGATTCTGAAAAAGATTATTTTTTAAACGCTGGGGTTGGAGTTCATTTTCCATTAAGTGAAACGGTGGCAATTAAACTTAACAGTTCATTTAGAAAAAATTTTAAAAACGATGCTGCTGTAAATTACGCACCAAATTTATTGCCTCATTTCCAACATAATATTGGAATTTCTATCAATTTTGGAGGCCGCGATACTGATCAAGATGGTATATATGATCAGCACGACGACTGTCCACAGCAACCAGGTTTACCTGAATTTAATGGTTGCCCAGATAATGACGGTGACGGTATTGAAAATAGTAAAGACGCATGCCCTGACACTCCAGGACTTTTTGAATTCAACGGTTGTGCTGATTCTGATGGTGACGGTATTGCAGATCCTCAAGATAAATGTCCAAACGTTGCTGGTTTAGCTAAGTTTGGTGGTTGTCCTGATACAGATGGTGATGGAATTGAAGATGCTAAGGATGCATGTCCTGAAGCTGCTGGTCCAAGAAGATTCAGGGGATGTCCTGATACAGATGGCGATGGACTTGCTGATCCAAATGACAAATGTCCAAATGATGTTGGTCCAGCTGATAATGAAGGATGTCCTAATCCTACAGCTGAAGCAATTGAAGAATTAAATAATTTGGGTGCAGTTGTTCAATTTGAACTTAATAAATCTAATATTAAGCCAGAAGCTTTCGATATTTTAATGGCTGTTTATAATATTATGTCAAAATATGGAAATACAAATTTCTTAATTGAAGGCCATACTGATACATCAGGACCTAAGTCTTTCAACAATAAATTGTCTTTAGATAGAGCTAATGAAGTTAAAGATCATCTAGTAGAAAAAGGTGTCGACTCTAATAGATTATCAACTGTTGGATATGGAGAAGATAAACCTAAAGAATCTAATAGTACTAGAAAAGGAAGAATAGCGAACAGAAGAGTTGAGTTCAAAGTTTCTGAATAATAATCAACTTTTTTAGATATTGATACAAAAAAGCGCCTATTTTAGGCGCTTTTTTTATTTTTAAAATAATGAAAACATTCTTCGAATTAGTAATAAAAGACGTTTTGAGTCAAGTTTCTCTTGAAAAAACATTTTTTATTATTCCCAATA
>CACDPE010000001.1 GCA_902554655.1 uncultured Bacteroidota bacterium | reverse complement strand
TTAATGCTTCTATATGTTTGAATGAATCATTATCAATATCTACATCTTTCATAGCACTTGCACCTGGTATCATACTTATTGTATCTTTCAAGTTTCCCATTTTTTTGACCTGATTTATCTGATTGAGAAAATCGTCAAATCCAAACTTGTTTTTTGCAATTTTTTTACTAATCTCTCTGGCTTTCTTTTCGTCATAAACTTCTTGGGCTCTTTCAACAAGAGAAACAACATCTCCCATACCTAAAATTCTATCAGCCATTCTCTCAGGATAAAAAATATCCAAAGCATCAAGTTTTTCACCAGTTCCAACAAACTTTATAGGTTTTTCAACAACAGATCTAATGGTTAAAGCAGCTCCACCTCTAGTATCACCATCTAACTTAGTAAGGATAACACCGTCAAAATTTAAAACATCATTAAAAGCTTTAGCTGTATTAACTGCATCTTGTCCAGTCATTGAATCTACAACAAATAATATTTCAGAGGGGTTGGTTGCTTTCTTAATATTTCTAATTTCATTCATCAATACTTCATCAATAGCTAATCTACCAGCTGTATCAATAATAATTAAGTTGTTTTTATTTTTCTTAGCGTGGGACAAAGCATTTTTTGCAATAGAAACTGGATCTTTGTTATCTTCTTCAGTAAAAACAGGAACATTAATTTGTTCGCCTAAAAGTTTTAATTGATCAATAGCCGCAGGTCTATAGACATCACAAGCAACTAAAATCGGTTTTTTTTGTTTCTTCTTTTTGAGATAATTAGCAAGTTTACCACTAAATGTTGTTTTTCCACTACCTTGGAGTCCTGCTAATAGAATGATAGATGGGTCCGAAGATAAGTTGACTCCAACATGTTCTCCTCCCATTAACTTTGTTAATTCATCTTTTACAATTTTAATCATTAGTTGACCAGGATGTAAATCAGTTAATACATTACGTCCTATTGCTTTTTCTTTAACATTTAAAGTAAAATCTTTTGCAATTTTAAAACTCACATCAGCATCTAAAAGTGCTCGTCGAACTTCTTTTAAAGATTCAGCAATATTAATTTCAGTTATTTTACCATGACCTTTAATTACATGAAGAGCTGAATTTAATTTTTTCGATAGGTTGTCAAACATAAAGACAAATTTAAATACTAATTCTTTTAAATTGGTGTTTTTTTCATTTTATAAATTACAATAACATGTGGGAAAGTAATTGCCGCTAAAAAAGAAAAAAAGATATCGAGTGAAAATTCAAAATTTTCAGAAAAAAACAAGTAAAAAAGAAATAAGCCTAATATTGCAAATAACCAATATGGTAATGCTGAAATAAAATATTTTTTAAAAGTATTTATGCTAGAATTACCATATAAATATTTGGTTTGTTCAAGAACTGAAGGGATGCTATGAAAGAAAACAAAATAAACAGAAAAAGCGTAAAATAAACTCAATTGACTAAATACTATTAAAATAAGCAAGCTCAAAAAAAATTGATAAATTAACTGCTTTTTTAAATTATTAAAATTTAAAATTAAAGTCGTAACCGTTAATACTAAAGAAATTATTAATAACCAATCGAAAAACAAAAAACTTAAATTAAAGTCAGATATTAGTTGAACAATTTCAATAACTTCATTTTTATTAAAGAAAAAAAGTGTTGAGAAAACAATTAAACCATAGTTAAAGAAGAATAGATTCGAATTTGTATTGTCATCAAAAATGGTCCATTGTTGCTCGCCAAAATGATAACAACTAAATAAAACAAAAAAAATTAAAGAAACCATAGGGAAGCTAAAAAAACATGTGGTAATTAATACTACTGATATAACATACAAGATGGTATTTGATTTAATTGATTTATTTTGCTGTTTATCTTTGATAATTAAATAAATATCATTAGCACCGTGTATAATTCCAAAAAATAAAACTAATGCTAAAAAAAAAAACAACAGATAGGTATCAGGTAAAAAAACATTAAGAATAATTGAAAAAACAGTAGATAATATTATAAAAGTGAATAACTTATTATCTGATATTTGAGATTTTTTTAACATTTTTTGTTTTTTTTTACGATAAAATTAATTATTTATTTAAATTTTTCTATTTTAGGGCCCATAAAAACCAATTAATTATTTATTATGGAAAATTTTTTAAATTTATTCTTACTCGGTGATGTACCAAATGACCTTGTAAGTTTTACGTTTTTCATTGGTACAATGGCCATGATGGCCGCATCAGCTTTCTTCTTTTTATCATTAGATGCTGGTGGTGCTAAATGGAGAACTTCAATCCTAGTGTCAGGGCTTATCACATTTATAGCCGCAGTACACTACTACTACATGAGAGATGCTTCTGTTTCAGGTGATTCAGTAACTTTTTTTAGATACGTAGACTGGATTTTAACTGTTCCATTAATGTGTGTTGAATTTTATTTAATTCTTCAAAAAGCTGGAGCACAAAAAAGCCTAATGTGGAACTTAATCTTACTATCTACTGTAATGCTTGTTACTGGATATATTGGTGAAGCTGGCTTAGGTGATGCTGTTGTTTGGGGTACTGTTTCTGGTATTTCATATTTTGTAATTGTATACATTTTATGGTTTGGTAGTGCAGGACAATTAGCTCAAAAAGCAGGAGGTGCTGTTCTTGATGCTTTTAATGCTCTTAAATGGTTTGTACTAGTAGGTTGGGCTATATATCCAATTGGATATATGATAGGAACTGATGGCTGGTATGACTTTGTTGATGCGTTAGGTTGGAACATGGAAGTTGTTTACAACGTTGGTGATGCAGTTAATAAGATCGGTTTTGGTCTAGTTATCTATAACCTTGCTGTAACAGACAAATAATAACAAATAGAACTAACCATAATAAGAAAAACCACTCTAATAGAGTGGTTTTTTTTTTACATTCTTTCTGGCATATCTATACCTAATAGTTCCATTGATGTTTTAATTTGTTCACCAACTTTTGAAGACAGCTGAATTCTAAAACTATTAATTGGTTTATTTCCTAAAATTGTAGATGATTGATAGAATGAATTATATGACTTGACTAATTCATATATATAATTTGCAATCAAAGCAGGGTTAAGATTTTTACATGCAGATCTGGCAATTAAATCAAACTGTGATAATATAATTATAATTTCTCTTTCTTTTTCGGATAAATTAACTTTACTAAAATCCTGGTTATTGTTATTTTTTTTCTCTAACGACTTTATTCTAGCGTAGGTATATTGAATAAATGGTCCCGTATTCCCATTGAAATCTATTGATTCATTAGGATCAAATAAAATTCTTTTTTTAGGATCAACTTTTAAAATATGGTACTTCAGAGCCCCTAAAGCAATTGTCTTATATAAATCATTTTTTTTTCGATCTGAATAATTATTTGTTTTACCCAATGATTCTGAAATTGATTTAGCTTTTTCAACCATTTGATCTATTAAATCATCTGCATCTACAACAGTTCCTTCTCGACTTTTCATTTTACCGGAGGGTAAATCGACCATTCCATAGCTTAAATGTTTTAATTTAGACGACCATGGATATCCAATGAGACCAATAACTTTAAATAGTACATCAAAGTGATAGTCCTGCTCATTACCAGTAGTGTATATCATGCCTTTCATAGCAGGATGATCTTTATATCTTAAATACGCAGTACCAATATCTTGAGTTATATAAACAGAAGTTCCATCTGATCTTAATAAAAGTTTTTCATCTAATCCTTGACTGGTCAAGTCAACCCAAATAGATCCATCTTCTTTTTTAAAAAAAACATCTTTACTTAATCCTTCAAGAACTATATCTTTTCCTGTTAAATATGTATTGCTCTCATAATACATAGAATCAAAATCAACATTTAATTTTTTATATGTTTGATCAAATCCCTCATACACCCATGAATTCATTTTTTTCCAAAGATTAATTACATCTTTGTCAGATGCTTCCCATTTTAAAAGCATTTCTTGAGCTTCAATAAAAATTTGAGCATTCTTTTTTGCTTCATCCTCAGAAAAACCATTTAATACTAATTGTTTTACTTGACGATCAAACTCCTCATTATATTTAACATAGTATTTTCCAACAAAATGATCACCCTTTAGCCCTTCAGATTCGGGTGAAGAATCATTACCAAATTTTATCCAAGCAACCATAGATTTACATATATGTATTCCCCTATCATTAATTATTTGAGTTTTATGAACATTGATAGAATTATGTTGAAAAATTCTTGAAACTGAATCACCCAAAAGAATATTTCTAATATGACCTAGATGTAATGGTTTATTTGTGTTTGGGGAAGAAAACTCTATCAAAAAAAGTTCTTTTTGATTTTTATTCTCTTTCTTTTCAGAATCAAAAACGCTAATTAAAAAAGAATCTTTAAAAGATATATTTAAAAAGCCTTGTATTACATTAAAATCTTGTATTATTTCAGATTTACTATTAAGAAAATTAACTATTTCAAAAGCAATATCACTTGGTGATTTTTTAATTATTGGAATTAGAGGAAATAAAACAATTGTTAAATGTCCAACAAAATCTTTTTTTGTACGTGAAATATCAAAATTTAAGGATGGAATATAATACTGATCAAGTAAATATTCTTCAATATTTTTTCTAAGAATATTTTCAATATTCATAAAGTAAAGTTCAATTTATCTTTTATTTATTGGAACAAAAGATCTTCGATTTTCTCCAGTATAAACCTGTCGTGGTCTACCGATTGGATCATTATTCATCCGCATTTCTCTCCAATGAGCAATCCAACCAGGAACCCTACCTAATGCAAACATAACAGTAAACATTTCTTTTGGAATTTTAAGTGCCTTGTAAATAATTCCAGAGTAAAAATCAACATTTGGGTAAAGCTTTCTTGATGTGAAGTAAGGATCATTTAAAGCTTCTTTTTCAAGCGATTTAGCAATTTTTAATATTGGGTCATCAATGCCTAAATCTTTTAAAACATCATGGGCGGCTTTTTTTATAATTCTAGCTCGAGGATCAAAATTTTTATATACTCTATGACCAAACCCCATCAATCTGAACGGATCATTTTTATCTTTAGCTTTTACCATAAATTTTTTGGTATCTCCTCCATCATTTTTGATAGCTTCCAACATTTCTAAAACAGCTTGATTAGCTCCTCCATGTAATCTTCCCCACAATGCAGAGATACCTGCAGATACAGATGCAAATAAGCTGGCTTCAGATGAACCGACTATTCTTACAGTAGATGTGGAGCAATTTTGTTCATGATCAGCATGTAAAATAAGTAATTTGTTCATTGCATTTACAATTACATTATTTTTTACATAATCTTGATTAGGTAGTTGAAACATCATCTTTGTAATATTATCAACATATCCTAAATTATAATCACCATATTCAAGAGGCAATCCTTTTCTTCTGCGGTGTACCCATGCTACAAGGATAGGAATTTTAGCAAGTAACTTTACGATAGAGTTATACATTAGGTCATGATCACTATTATAACTATTATTAAGACTAATTTTTTTCTCAGGGTTAAAAGCAATCAAAGCACTTGTTAGCGAAGACAAAATCCCCATCGGATGAGCAGATTTAGGAAAACTTTCAAGTATCTTTTTTAAATCTTCATCAACTATGGAATTTTCATTAATATCATCCAAAAATTTATTAAGTTCAGATTCATTAGGTAACTGACCATAAATCAAAAGAAAAGCAACTTCTAAAAAACTGGCATTCTCGGCTAAATCTTCAATTGAGTAACCTCTATACCTCAGTATGCCTTTCTCACCATCAAGAAAAGTTATTGAACTTCGACACGAGCCAGTATTCTTAAATCCTGGGTCAATAGTTATTAAATTTGCCTCAGATCTTAGAGATGATACATCAATAGCTTTTTCTTTTTCAGAGCCAACAATTACTTGAAATTCATATTCGTTATTATCAAAATTTAATTTTGCTTTATCACTCATCACTCTAATTTAATAAATAAGCTAAAAACTAAAGGCTTTTCTTTTAAGATAAATTGCTTTTTCCTTAAGTTCTTCCTCAATTCTTAGTAACTGATTATATTTTGAAATTCTATCAGATCTTGACATTGAGCCAGTTTTAATTTGACCTGTTCCAAAAGCAACTGAGAGGTCCGATATAGTGTAATCCTCTGTTTCTCCTGATCTGTGAGACATTACTGTTGTATATCCATTTTTTTGAGCCAATCTTACAGCATTAATAGTTTCGGTTAATGTACCTATTTGGTTAACTTTTATTAATATTGAATTTCCTGCATTTTCAGAAATACCTTTTTGTAATATTTTTTCATTAGTTACAAAAAGATCATCACCAACAAGCTGAACTTTATCTCCTGAAATTTTTGTTAAGTATTTCCAACCATCCCAATCATTTTCATCCATTCCATCTTCAATAGAAATAATAGGATATTTATCAACCAATTCCGAAAGATAATTAGCTTGTTCCTCAGAATTTAGGACCTTAGCATCTTCACCTTCAAAAATTCTATAATCATACTTTCCATTTTCAAAAAATTCAGATGATGCACAGTCTAAGGCAATCATAACATCATCTCCAGCTCTGTAACCAGCACTAGAAATAGATTTTATGATAGTTTCTAAAACGTCTTCTGTACCATCTAATTTGGGTGCAAAACCACCTTCATCGCCAACTGCTGTACTTAATTTTCTTTCTGAAAGAATTTTTTTTAAGTGATGAAATATTTCTGAACCCATTTTAACAGCATGACTAAAGCTTTTAGCTTCGACAGGCATGATCATAAACTCTTGAAATGCAATAGGAGCATCTGAGTGAGAACCACCATTTATAATATTCATCATAGGAACAGGGAGAATAGACGCATCATTTCCTCCTAAATATTTATATAAAGGGATTTTATTAAAAGAAGCTGCTGCTTTTGATACAGCTAATGAAACTCCAAGTACAGCATTTGCACCAAGAATTGATTTATTTTCTGTACCATCTAACTCTAACATGATATTATCAATTTCTTCTTGATTTAAAACTGATTTTCCAATTAAGGCTTGTGCAATAACTGAATTAACATTTTCAACTGCAATTGAAACACCCTTACCCATATAATCACTTCCTCCATCTCTCAATTCTACTGCTTCATGTTCACCAGTTGAAGCTCCTGAAGGAACAGCAGCTCTACCAAATGAACCATTTTCTGTGTGAACATCAACTTCAACTGTGGGATTTCCTCTAGAATCAAAAATTTGTCTAGCAGTTATTGTTTTTATTTTACTCATTATTATTTTTTAATCATTTGCACAAATTCATCAAAGAGATATGATGAATCATGAGGACCAGCACTAGCTTCAGGATGAAATTGTACTGAAAAACAATCTTTATTTTTATGTCGAATTCCAGCGATAGTATCATCATTTAAATGTACGTGCGTTACCTCAATATTTTTATTTTCTTCTGTTTCTTTTCTATTTATAGCAAAACCATGGTTTTGTGATGTAATTTCACCTTTACCTGTTTTTAAATTGATAACAGGGTGATTAATACCTCGGTGACCATTATGCATTTTGTAAGTTTTTATACCACTAGCTAAGGCAATTACTTGATGACCTAAACATATTCCAAAAAGTGGTTTATTTGAATCAATTATTTGTTTTGCAACCTTAATTGCATTTTCAAGCGGCTCAGGATCACCTGGTCCATTTGAGATAAAAAAAGCGTCGGGAGACCATTTACACATTTCGTCATACGAAGCGCTGTGAGGAAAAACTTTCATATAGCAATCTCTTGATGAAAGATTCCTAAGTATATTATTTTTTATTCCTAAATCTAAAACTGCAATCTTATATGTGGAATTTTCATCTCCAAAAAAATATGGTTCTTTGGTTGAAACTTTTGAAGCTAACTCTAAACCACTCATGTTCGGTACCTTTTCAAGACTCTTTTTTAATTCATTGAGCTTATCAATACTTTCAGTAGTTATTAATGCATTCATTGCACCATTATCTCTAATATAGCTGACTAGAGCTCGAGTATCAACATCTGAAATGGTAACAATTTTATTTTTATTTAAAAAATCAAATAAAGATGTACTGGAGCTATATCTAGAATGAGTAAAACTAAAGTTTTTACAAATCAAACCAGCGATTTTGACAGAATTAGATTCAACTTCTTCTAGGTTAGTACCATAGTTACCAATATGAACATTAGCCATTACCATTAATTGACCGTTATATGATGGGTCAGTAAATATTTCTTGATAACCAGTCATTCCTGTATTAAAACACAATTCACCATAAGCAGTTCCATCAATACCTATGGATTTCCCATGGAAAATAGTTCCGTCACTTAGAAGAATGAAAGCTTTTTTGCGAAAGTTATACTGATTCAATTTTAAAAATTAAAGGCAAAATTAAAACAAAAAAAAAGATAAACATATAGTTTATCTTTAAAGTTATTAAGAATAGTTAGAATCTACTCTTTTTTTTCTGAATCCTCTTTTTTAACCTCATCATTTTGAGCAGGAGCCTCTTCAGCAGCAGGAGCCTCTTCAGCAGCAGGAGCCTCTTCAGCAGCAGGAGCCTCTTCAACAACTGGAGCCTCTTCAACAACTGGAGCCTCATCAACAACAGGTGCCTCATCAACAACAGGAGCATCTTCAACAGCAGGATCTTCTTTAGCAGCAGGAGCCTCTTTAGAAACTAATTTTTCATCAGTTATCGAGTCTTGTATCTTTTCATTAGATGATTTTTTCTTTCTTCTTCTTCTTTTTCTTGAATCTGGTTTAGTTGTTGAGTATGTGTCATTATAATCAACAAGTTCAATCATAGCCATATTGGCATTATCACCCAATCTATTTCCTAACTTTATTATTCTAGTATAACCACCTGGCCTATCACCTACTTTTACAGAAATTTCTCTAAAAAGCTCGGTAACAGCATACTTATTTCTTAAGTATCTGAAAGCTATCCTTCTATTGTGAGTAGAGTCATTCTTAGATTTTGTTATTATTGGTTCAATAAAAAGTTTAAGAGCCTTAGCTTTAGCAAGCGTTGTATTAATTGATTTATGTTCAATTAATGAACATGCCATGTTAGCCAACATATATTTACGATGACCTCTTTTTCTTCCAAGATGCGGGAATTTTTTACCGTGTCTCATTATTTGTATTAATTAATCTTTATCTAGTTTATATTTAGATAAATCCATTCCAAAACTTAAACCCTTAATAAGAACTAATTCTTCTAGCTCAGTAAGAGATTTTTTTCCAAAATTCCTGAACTTCATGAGGTCTGATTTATTAAATGAAACTAAATCACCAAGGGTATCAACTTCAGCTGCTTTTAAACAATTTAAAGCTCTGACAGAAAGATCCATATCAATAAGTCTAGTTTTTAATAATTGTCTCATATGTAGTGATTCTTCATCATATGTTTCTGTCTCAGCAATTTCATCAGCTTCTAGTGTTATTCTCTCATCAGAAAAAAGCATAAAATGATGTATTAAAACTTTAGCTCCTTCTGTCAAAGCATCTTTTGGATCAATTGATCCATCAGTTGTAATTTCAAAAACAAGCTTTTCATAGTCAGTTTTTTGTTCAACTCTATAATCTTCAATTGAGTATTTCACATTCTTAATTGGGGTAAAAACTGAGTCCATAAAAATTGTACCAACTGGTGCTCCCAATTTCTTATTCTCTTCAGCAGAAACATAACCTCTACCTTTTTCAATGTTTAACTCAAAGCTTAGCTTAACACTTTTTTCCATATTACAAATAATTTGATCAGGATTTAATATTTGAAAACCTGAGATAAATTTTTGTAAATCACCTGCTTTAAGTTGATCCTGCATATTAATGGACACCGAAACAGTTTCATTATCAACCGAATCAATTTGACGCTTTAATCTAACTTGTTTCAAGTTCAAAATAATTTCAGTAACATCCTCCACAATCCCTGGAAGAGATGTAAATTCATGCTCAACGGAATCAATTTTAACTGATGTAAATGCAAATCCTTCTAGAGAAGCTAATAAAACTCTTCTCAATGCGTTACCAACAGTTAATCCGTACCCTGGCTCTAAGGGTCTGAATTCAAACTTACCCTCAAAATCTGTTGAGTCAATCATTATTACTTTATCTGGTTTTTGAAATGTAAATGTTGCCATATTTATAATTGTATTATTTCGAATATAATTCGACTATTAATTGTTCTTTTATGTTTTCTGGTATTTGTTCTCTATTTGGAATAGAATTAAAAACTCCTTCCATTTTAGCATTATCCCATGAAATCCACTCATAAACTGAATCATTCAATGCGATTGATTCTTCTATAACTGAGAGGGATTTAGATTTTTCTCTGACTCCAACAATTTCACCTGGTTTAATTAAGCGTGAGGGGATATTACAAACTTTACCATTTACTACAATATGTTCATGTGAAACGAGTTGCCTCGCTCCACTCCTGGATTTAGACAACCCCATTCTAAAGACAATATTATCTAGCCTAGATTCACATAACTGTAACAAAACTTCTCCAGTAATTCCTTTACTCCTATTTGCTTTTTCAAAAAGATTTCTAAACTGTTTCTCTAAAATACCATATAAAAATTTTGCTTTTTGCTTTTCCATTAATTGAATAGCATATTCAGATTTTTTTTGTCTTCTTTTGTTTAAACCATGCTGACCGGGGGGATAATTCTTTTTTTCAAATGACTTATCAGGTCCGAATATTGACTCTCCAAACTTTCTTGATATTTTTGTTTTTGGTCCTATGTATCTTGCCATATTTTTTTAATTTATACCCTTCTCCTTTTTGGAGGCCTACAACCGTTGTGCGGGTTTGGAGTAACATCAAAAATTTCTGTTACTTCTACTCCTGCATTGTGAATACTTCTGATTGCCGACTCTCTCCCATTTCCGGGCCCTTTAACATATACTTTAACTTTTCTTAACCCTGCTTCGTGAGCTACTTTTACAGCATCTTCTGCAGCAAGTTGAGCTGCATATGGTGTATTTTTCTTAGATCCTTTAAAACCCATTTTTCCAGCTGATGACCAAGATATTACCTCACCTTTACTATTTGTAAAAGAAATTATAATATTATTGAATGTTGCATTAATGTGAACTTCACCAAATGACTCAACAACTACTTTTCTTTTTTTACTTGCTACTTTAGCCATACTTAGATTATTTAGTTACTTTCTTTTTGTTTGCTACTGTCTTTCTCTTCCCTTTCCTAGTTCTAGAATTATTCTTGGTTTTTTGTCCTCTGAGAGGTAATCCTAACCTATGTCTAATACCTCTATATGAGCCAATATCCATCAATCTTTTAATATTTATTTGATTTTCGGCCCTTAATTCTCCTTCAATAGTTAGTTCTGAAACAGCAGACCTAATTTTGGAAGTATCATCGTCTGACCATTCATGAACTTTTTTATCTTCACTAACCTCAGCTTTTTTTAATATTTTTTGAGCTCTGCTTTTACCAATACCATATATATAAGTTAGAGCAATAACTCCTCTTTTTTCTTTTGGTATATCAATTCCTGAAATTCTTGCCATAGTATTAACCTTGTCTTTGTTTAAACCTTGGATTTTTTTTATTAATTACATATAATTTCCCTTTTCTTCGAACAATTTTACATTCGGGGCTTCTTTTTTTGATTGATGCTCTTATTTTCATATTCTAATGTCTAAATGTTATTCTTGCTTTGGTTAAATCGTAGGGACTCATCTCAAGCTTGACCTTATCACCTGGAAGTAATTTAATGTAGTGCATTCTCATTTTTCCTGAAATATGAGCAGTTACTACATGACCATTTTCTAATTCAACTCTAAACATTGCATTTGATAATGCCTCAATTACAACTCCGTCTTGCTCTATTGCTGATTGTTTTGCCATCTATGCTACTCTTCTAGTTTTACCAGTTTTCATTAAACCATCGTAATGCCTATTCAATAAGTAAGCATTAATCTGCTGAATTGTATCTATAGCCACTCCAACCATTATTAAAAGTGAGGTTCCACCATAGAATAACGCCCATCCCTGTTGAATCTGCATCAAAGCTACAATAACTGCAGGTAGGACAGAAATTAAAGCCAGGAAAATTGAACCCGGGAAGGTGATTAAAGACATTATCTTGTCCAAGAAATCAGCAGTTTCAGTACCAGGCTTAATTCCAGGTACAAATCCACCACTTCTTTTTAAATCATCAGCCATTTTATTTGTAGGAACGGTAATAGCAGTGTAAAAATATGTAAATACAATGATTAAAACCCCAAATAAAATATTGTATGCCAATCCAAACATATTTGAGAATTCTGTCTGCATCCATTGACCAAAACCTCCACCTATAAGTTGACCTAAATAAGCAGGTGCAAACATAATTGCTTGTGCAAAAATAATAGGCATAACACCTGAGGCATTGAGTCTTAGTGGAATATACTGTCTTTTTGAGAACATATTATTTTGGCCACTAACAGCTGATCTTCTTGCATATTGGACTGGGATTTGTCTTACTGCTTTGACAAGTAAAACACATAAACCAATAACAATTACCCAAATAACAAACTCAATTGCAATCATTAATAAACCGCCGCTTCCAGAAATTTGAGAAACAAATTCTTGAGCAAATGATAAAGGTAGTGATGCTATAATTCCCACAGTTATTAGAAGAGAAATTCCATTACCAATACCACGATCAGTGATTTTTTCACCTAGCCACATTGCAAAAACACAACCAGTTACTAATATTATTACAGAGGGAATAACAAAAGAAACACCTTTTCCTAAAACAAAAGCAGCGTCAGGGACGCCAAGAGCACCTAATCCAAACAAATATGCAGGTGCTTGTACAATACAGATTGCTATTGTCAACCAGCGAGTTATTTGAGTTATTTTTTTTCTACCACTTTCACCCTCTTTTTGAAGTTTTTGTAAGTACGGAACAGCTACACCCATTAATTGAACAACAATAGAGGCAGAAATATAAGGCATTATTCCCAAAGCAAAAACAGATGCATTTGCAAAGGCACCGCCAGTAAATGCATTTAATAAACCTAATAAACCACCATCCCCAGCAATTTTAGCATTTGCAATAATATTATAATCGACTCCAGGGAGAACTACCTGTGCACCTAACCTATATATAGCCAAAAAAAACAGAGTAATTAAAATCCTATTTTTAAGCTCATCTATAGACCAAATATTTTTTATTATTTCAATGAATTTCAACATTTACAGTATTTTAACTTCACCACCTGATTTTTCTATCAGTGCTTGAGCTGATTTGGAGAACTTATGTGCTTCAACTTTAAGAGCAGTTTTTAATTCACCGGATCCTAAAATTTTAACAAGATCATTTTTACCAACTAAACCATTTTCAATTAGAACATTAATATTTACGGTTCCTTTTTTTATTTTTTTGTTGTCAACTAGTAACTGTAGAGCATTTAAATTTACAGGCTGATATTCAACTCTATTAATATTTTTAAAACCAAATTTTGGAATTCTTCTTTGAAGAGGCATCTGTCCACCTTCAAAACCAAGCTTTTTAGAATAACCAGATCTTGATTTAGCACCTTTATGTCCTCTAGTAGCTGTGCCACCTTTTCCAGAGCCCTGACCTCTACCGAGTCTTTTTTTCTTGTTAGTTACTGAGCCTTTAGATGGTGATAGATTAGATAATTCCATATTACTTAATTACAGTTATTAAATGTCTTACTTTTTTAATCATTCCTTCAATTGATGGAGTTAATTTATGTTCAACAGTATGGCCGATTTTTCTTAATCCAAGAGCCTCTAAAGTTCTTTTTTGATTAACTGGCCTGTTAATCTTACTTCTAACTTGTTTAATCTTAATAGTACTCATAATTATCCGTTAAAGACTTTTTCTAAACTTATTCCTCTTTCGTAAGCAACCTTATTTGCATCTCTCAACTGAAAAAGAGCATTGAATGTAGCCTTAACTACATTATGAGGATTAGATGATCCTTGTGATTTTGATAGAACGTCTTGAATTCCTACTGACTCTAAGACTGCTCTTACTGCACCCCCAGCAATAACACCAGTACCCTCAGATGCAGGTTGAATATAAACTCTTGCTCCACCATGTTTTCCTTTTTGCTCATGTGGAATAGTTGAATTAAATAAAGGAATTCTAACTAAATTCTTTTTTGCATCTTCAACTGCTTTAGAAATAGCAATAGAAACTTCCTTAGCCTTGCCTAAACCATGACCTACAACACCATTTTCATCACCAACGACTACAATAGCTGAGAAACCGAAAGCTCTACCGCCTTTAGTAACTTTAGTAACTCTCTGAATACTAACTAATCTGTCTTTAAGATCAAGACCACCTGGTTTAACAAATTCAGTATTTTTTTTATTCATAAACTTTAAAATTTAAGTCCTGCTTCACGAGCCCCTTCAGCTAATGATTTAACTCTACCGTGGTATAAATAACCGTTTCTGTCAAAAGAAACTGATTTTATACCAACCTTAATTGCTTTTTGTGCAATTGAGTTACCTACAATTTTAGATATTTCAATCTTGTTAGTAGTTTCAATTGTTAATTCTTTATCTTTTGAAGATGCAGCAACGAGTGTTTTTTTATCAACATCATTTATAATTTGAGCATAAATTTCCTTATTACTTCTGTAAATAGATAATCTAGGTCTTTCATTAGAACCAAAAACAACTTTTCTAATTCTTTTCTTAATCTTATTTCTCTTAAATGTAATTTTATTACTCATCTTTATATTTTTAAGCAGATTTACCAGCCTTTCTTCTTATTTGCTCACCAACAAATTTTACTCCTTTTCCTTTATATGGTTCTGGCTTTCTAAATGATCTGATTTTGGCAGCTACCATTCCTAGTAATTGTTTGTCATGAGACGCCAATTTAATAATAGGGTTTTTACCCTTTTCATTAATAGTTTCAACTTTTACTTCTGAGGGTAACTCAAGAACTATGTTATGAGAAAAACCTAATGCAATATCTAGTTTTTGTCCACTGTTTGATGCTCTGTAACCAACACCAACTAATTCAAGCTCCTTTGTAAATCCTTCATTAACACCAGTAACCATATTTGCAATTAGAGATCTATACAAACCATGTTTAGATTTATGATCCTTTGATTCTGAGTTTCTTGAAACAGTTATTATACTATCCTCTTTTGATACAGTAACTCCATCAAACACTTGAGATAATGAACCTAGTTTACCTGATACAACTAACTTATTAGAGTTAATTTCAACATTAACACCTTCTGGAACTACAATTGGACTATTACCTATTCTTGACATAATTAATAAACGTTACAAATTATTTCACCACCTAAATTTTCTCTAGATGCTTTTTTACCAGTCATTAAGCCTTTAGAAGTTGAAATAATGTTAATTCCAAGACCATTCAAAACTCTAGGGATGGAGGAACTATTTGTATATTTTCTAAGTCCTGGTTTACTTACTCTTTCTAATTTTTTTATAACTGGCTCTTTACTTAATTTATCATACTTTAAAGCAATTTTAATTGAGCCTTGAACTCCCTCATCATCAAACTTGTAATTAAGAATAAATCCTTGATCAAAAAGAATCTGAGTAATTTCTTTTTTCATTTTTGACATAGGAATTATAACAGTCTTATGACCTGCACGATTAGCATTTCTTAGTCTGGTTAAAAAATCTGCGATTGGATCTGTATTCATAATTTTATTTAATTTACCAACTTGCTTTTCTTACACCTGGGATTAAACCTTTATTAGCCATTTCTCTAAACATGACTCTTGATAATCCAAATTGTCTCATATAACCCTTTGGACGACCAGTAATCTTACATCTGTTGTGAGATCTAACAGGAGATGAATTCTTAGGGAGTTTTTGTAAACCTAAATAATCACCTGCTTCTTTTAAAGCTTTTCTTTTTGCCGCATAACGAGCACACATTTTAGCTCTTTTCACCTCACGGGCTTTCATTGATTCTTTTGCCATAGTTTAATTTTTTTTAAATGGAAGTCCTAACTCCTTTAATAAGCTTTGTGCTAATGTATCGTTGTCAGTGGATGTAACAAAGGTTATATCCATTCCTGAAATCTTATTAACTTTGTCAATATTAATCTCAGGAAAAATTATTTGCTCAGTTACGCCTAAGTTGTAATTTCCTCTTCCATCAAATCCAGAAACTTTTATTCCTTGAAAGTCTCTAACTCGAGGAAGAGCAGCGGTTATGAGTCTATCTAAAAACTCATACATTCTATCGCCTCTCAAAGTAACTTTTACTCCAACAGGCATACCTTTTCTAAGTTTGAAGTTAGAAATATCTTTTTTTGATTTTGTTGCAATTGCTTTCTGCCCAGAAATTAGTGAAATTTCATCTAAAGCATGATCAATTAGCTTTTTGTCTGCAACTGCTGCACCTACACCTTTACTAATAACAATTTTTTTAAGTTTTGGAACCTGCATGATATTACCCAAATTATGATTGTCCATCAAATTTTTAGTAATTACATCATTATACTCTTTTTTTAATCTAGGCACGTAACTCATAACTTAAATAATTTCGTTTGATTTTTTGGAGAATCTCACCTTTTTACCATCCTTCTCAATTCTGTAACCTACTTTGGTAATTTCACCATCTTTAGTTACAAGAGAAATATTAGATAAGTTAATTGGAGCCTCCTTTTCAATTATACCACCCTTCGGATTATTAGCATTTGGTTTATTATGTTTTTTCACGAGATTAACACCTTCAACTAAAGCTGAATTTTTATCTCTAAATACTTTAACAACTTTTCCAGTAGATCCTTTATGATCCCCAGCTAATACTTTTACACTATCTCCTACTTTAATTCTCATATTACAATACTTCTGGTGCTAATGAAACAATTTTCATAAAATTTTTATCTCTCAATTCTCGTGCTACAGGGCCAAAAACTCTGGTTCCTCTCATCTCTCCAGCAGCATCTAGCAAAACACAAGCATTATCGTCGAATCTAATGTATGACCCGTCTTTTCGTCTAACTTCCTTTAGTGTTCTCACAACAACTGCAGTAGATACCTGTCCCTTTTTTACAGTACCATTGGGTGTAGCATTCTTAACACTTACTACAATTTTATCACCAAGAGAAGCATATCTTCTTTTGGTACCCCCCAAAACACGAATAGTTAGAACTTCTTTCGCTCCCGTATTATCTGCAACTAATAATCTACTTTCTTGTTGTACCATTTATTTTGCTTTTTCAATAATTTGAACCAATCTCCAACATTTATTCTTGCTAATAGGTTTAGTTTCCATAATTTTAACTACATCACCTTCTCCACATTCATTTTTTTCATCGTGAACATGATATTTTTTTGTTTTTAATACAAACTTCCCATACTTTGGGTGTTTAACTTTACCTACTTCGGAAACAACTATAGACTTCTCCATTTTGTTACTTGTAACAACTCCAATCCTTTCTTTTCTTAAATTTCTTTTTTCCATAATTATTTTTGAGATCTTTTTGAAATTTCAGTCTTTAATCTAGCTATTGTTCTTCTC
Organism: uncultured Bacteroidota bacterium; assembly: GCA_902554655.1. Lineage (GTDB taxonomy): Bacteria > Bacteroidota > Bacteroidia > Flavobacteriales > Flavobacteriaceae > Eutrophosalina. The sequence goes on along the minus strand of CACDPE010000001.1, from coordinate 175,023 downwards.
AAACTTCTAACCTGTAAAGGGTTTTCAATAGGAGATACAGCATGAGCCACTTTAGTTTCATACAAACTATTAGTTAATGAAACTAATTTGTCCATTAGTTCATCGTCACTTAATATTTTAATTTCTTTTTGATTCATATTAAACTAGTTCATAATCATTAGCAACAACAAACTTTGTTTTACAAGGCAATTTTTGAGCTGCTAACCTTAGTGCTTCTTGAGCAATTTCAATGCTAACACCTGCAACTTCAAACATAATTCTACCAGGCTTAACTACAGCTACAAAATATTCAGGAGCTCCTTTACCTTTACCCATTCTTACCTCCAATGGTTTTTTTGTAATAGGTTTGTCTGGAAAAATCTTAATCCACAATTGTCCTTCTCTTTTCATATATCTTGTTGCAGCAATCCTTGCAGCTTCAATTTGTCTAGATGTAATAAATTTAGATTCAAGAGATTTAATTCCAAACATACCATTTGAAAGTCTGTGGCCTCTCTGGGAGTTTCCTTTCATTCTCCCTTTTTGCATTTTTCTAAACTTCTGTCTCTTCGGTGATAACATAATCTAAAATTTATCTTCTTAGTTGTTTATTATTTTTATTCTTAGACGATGCAAGACTTAAACCTACCAATGGAGATAATTCTCTTTTACCGTAAACTTCACCTTTCATTATCCAAACTTTGATTCCTAACCTACCATAAGTAGTGTGTGCTTCAACAAGAGCATAATCAATATCTGCTCTAAAAGTTGATAATGGGATTCTACCATCTTTGTATGTTTCAGATCTAGCCATTTCAGCTCCATTCAATCTACCTGAAATTTGAACCTTAATACCTTCAGCATTCATTCTCATAGTGGCTGCTATTGACATCTTAATCGCTCTTCTGTAAGAAATTCTATTTTCAATTTGTCTAGCAATTGAAGATGCAACAAGCTGAGCTTCAAGCTCAGGTCTTTTAATCTCAACAATATTTAATTGAACATCTTTACCAGACAACTTTTTAAGCTCTTCTTTTAACTTATCCACCTCCTGACCTGCCTTTCCAATAATTATACCTGGTCTAGCAGTTGTTATGGTAATTGTCAATAATTTGAGAGTTCTTTCAATAATAACACGAGAAACACTGGCTTTAGCGAGTCTAGTAAATACATATTTTCTTATCTTATCATCTTCAGCAATTAAATTGCCGAACTTTTTTCCACCGTACCAGTTCGATTCCCAACCTCTAATTATACCTAATCTGTTACCAATTGGATTTGTTTTTTGTCCCATTAACTAATATTTTGATTTAACTTATCTAAAATCATAGTAACATGATTTGATCTTTTTCTAATTCTGTGAGCTCTGCCTTGAGGAGCTGGTCTGAGTCTTTTTAACATTGATCCACTATCAACTTTGATTTCTTTTACATATAATTCCTCTTGTTCTATATCTGAATCAGGGTTTTTTTGTTGCCAATTATTAATAGCCGATAATAAAAGTTTTTCTAATTTCAATGATGGCTGTTTTTGACTAAATTTAAGTATTGAGAGTGCAACATCAACTTTTTTTCCTCTTACCTGATTAGCAACAAGTCTCATTTTCCTAGGAGAAGTAGGACAGTTATTAAGCTTAGCTAAAATTAAGTTTTTACTTAATTCTTTTGATGCATTAGATGATTTTCTTTTCCTAGCTCCCATATTTATTTACCTTTTTTACCACCAGCATGACCTCTAAAAGATCTTGTTGGGGAGAATTCTCCAAGTTTATGACCAACCATATTTTCTGTAATGTAAACTGGTACAAACTGTCTGCCGTTATAAACAGCAATTGTCTGCCCAACAAAATCAGGAATTATCATAGAGGATCTTGACCAAGTTTTTATAACAGCCTTTTTATTAGAATCTAAATTAGCTTCAACTTTTTTAAGCAAACTTTTATGAACATATGGTCCTTTTTTTAGTGATCTCGGCATAACTTATTTTCTTCTTTCAATTATAAATTTATTACTGAACTTTTTTTTATTCCTAGTTCTAAATCCTTTAGCTGGAATACCATTTTTTGATCTAGGATGTCCTCCTGATGCTTTTCCCTCACCACCACCCATGGGATGATCAACTGGGTTCATTACTACTGCTCTTGTTCTAGGTCTTCTACCCAACCATCTTGATCTACCTGCTTTTCCAGAAATAACTAATTGATGGTCTGAATTGGAAACTGACCCGATAGATGCAAAGCAACCAACTAATATCATTCTAGTTTCACCAGACGGCATCTTTATAGTTGCAAACTTTCCGTCTCTTGCCATTAATTGAGCAAAGGATCCTGCACTTCTTGCTAGTGCTGCGCCTTTACCAGGTGTCATTTCAATACATGAAATAGTTGTTCCAAGAGGAATTGATGACAGTGGCATTGCATTTCCAATTGAGGGATCTACTTTTTGACCAGAAACAACAGATTTACCAACTTTTAATCCTTTTTGAGCAATTATATATCTTTTTTCACCGTCATTAAATTTTGTCAAAGCAATAAATGCAGATCTATTAGGATCATATTCTATTGAAATCACTTCAGCTGGCTCATCATGTCTATCTCTCTTAAAATCAATGATTCTATATTTTTTCTTATGCCCACCACCTCTAAACTTCATAGTCATCTTGCCTTGGCCGTTTCTACCACCAGACTTTTTTAAAGGGAATAATAGACTTTTTTCAGGTTTATCGGTTGTAATAGCATCAAAACCATTTACAGTTCTTCCTCTTTGTCCAGGTGTTATAGGTTTTAAACTCTTAATTGGCATAATTACAAATTATTATAAAAATCTATTGAATCGCCTTCTGCAATTTGAACAATAGCTTTTTTCTTAATATTAGACTTAGTACGTTGTATACCACTTTTAGTATACTTTGTTTTTCTTTCAGGCCCATAGATCTGAGTTCTAACTTTTTCAACAGTCACATTATATTTATTTTGAACTGCGTTCTTAATTTCTACTTTATTAGCAGCTCTTCTAACCAAAAATGTATACCTATTTCTAAGCTCACTATCATTTGTAGCTTTTTCAGTTATAATAGGTTTAATTATGATCTCCATCTCTTATATTAAATTAGACTGTATTTTTTCAACTGCATTTTCTTCAATTACTAAATGCTGAGCATTTACAATTTTGTACGTTGAAATTTCAGAGTCAGTTACTACTTCTGATTTCTTTAAATTTCTGGCGGACAAATATACATTTTTATTGACACCGTCCATTACAAATAAAGTTTTTTTACCCTCAAGACCAAATGCTTTTAAAAGATTATTGAATGACTTTGTTTTGGGTGTCTTAAAATCAATATTTTCAACGACTGAAATTGATTTACTTTTACATTTATCAGTTAATGCAGACTTTCTTGCAAGTTTCTTTACACTCTTATTAACCTTTAATTCATAATCTCTAGGTCTTGGACCAAAGATTGTACCTCCACCTCTAAAGAGAGGGTTTTTAATACTTCCAGCTCTAGCAGTTCCAGTTCCTTTTTGTTTTTTTATCTTACGAGTACTGCCTTTAATTTCAGCTCTTTCTTTTGTCTTAGCATTACCCTGTCTTTGATTAGCTAGGTATTGCTTTACATCTAAATAAACAGCATTTTCACTTGATTCTATCTCAAAAACTTTTTTAGAAAGTTCTATCACTCTGCCTGTTTCTTTTCCTTTAATATTTAAAACTGAAACTTTCATTATTTTCTTATTGTGATAATTGAATTTTTATGACCAGGAACACAACCCTTTAAAACTAAAAGGTTTTTTTCAGGAACTACTTTTATAACTTTTAAATTTTGAACAGTAACTTTTTCATTTCCGGTTTGACCAGCCATTCTCATTCCCTTAAACACTCTGGCCGGATATGATGCAGCACCAATAGATCCAGGCGCTCTTAACCTGTTATGTTGTCCGTGAGTTGATTGGCCAACACCTGCAAAACCGTGTCTTTTAACAACACCTTGAAAACCTTTTCCTTTAGAATTACCAGAAACATCCACATACTCTCCTTCTGTAAAATGACCAACATTGATAACATCTCCAATATTTAGTTCATTTTCAAAGTTTTTAAATTCGAAAATATTTTGTTTTGGTGTTGTCTTGGAATTTTTGAAATGACCTAATTCAGCCTTGTTAAATTTATTTTCTTTTTTATTTAAAAAACCTAATTGTACTGAATCATACCCATCCTTATCCATACTCTTAATTTGAGTCACCACACATGGACCTGCTTGAATTACTGTACATGCAAGGTTATTACCACTTTCATCGTACAAACTTGTCATTCCAATTTTTTTTCCTATTAATCCAGACATGATTATAATAATTAAACTTTTATTTCAACTTCTACTCCACTGGGTAGTTCTAATTTCATCAATGCATCAATAGTTTTTGATGAGGAACTGTAAATATCCAAAAGCCTGTTGTATGAGGAAAGCTGAAACTGCTCTCTCGACTTTTTATTAACATGGGGAGATTTTAAGACGGTGAATAATTTTTTCTTGGTCGGCAGAGGAATTGGTCCAGTTACAATAGCTCCTGTTGTTTTGACAGTTTTAACTATTTTTTCAGCCGATTTATCAACCAGATTAAAATCATATGATTTGAGCTTTATTCTAATTTTTTGACTCATAACTATTCTTGATTTCCTTTAATCGATGCAATTACTTCTTCAGAAACATTACTTGGTGTTTGAGAATAATGTGAAAATTCCATTGTTGAGGTTGCTCTTCCTGAACTTAGAGTTCTTAAAGATGTAACATAACCAAACATTTCTGAAAGTGGTACCACAGCTTTGACAACTTTTGAACCAGCCCTATCATCCATGTTGTTAACTTGACCTCTTCTTCTATTTAAATCACCAACAATATCTCCCATATTTTCTTCAGGTGTCAAAACTTCCAATTTCATCATCGGCTCCATTATAACAGATTTTGCCAATCTTGCTGCCTCCTTGAATCCAAGTTTAGCAGCTAATTCAAATGATAAAGAATCAGAATCAACAGGATGAAATGAACCATCGTTTAAAGATACCTTTAAAGCATCAATCTCAAATCCTGCCAATGGACCATTCTTCATAGCTTCTTTAAATCCTTTCTCAACGGAAGGTATGTACTCTTTGGGAATATTACCACCTTTAATATTATTTACAAATTCCAAACCTGATTTACCTTCTTCAGCAGGTTCCATCTTAAATACAATGTCTGCAAACTTACCTCTACCACCAGTTTGTTTCTTGTAAACCTCTCTGTGATCAGCACTAGCAGTAACTGCTTCCTTATACTCAACTTGTGGTTGTCCTTGATTTACTTCTACTTTAAATTCTCTCTTTAGTCTGTCAACAATAATATCTAAATGAAGTTCCCCCATTCCAGAAATAATTGTTTGACCTGAAGCTTCATCAGTTCTTACTTGAAAAGTTGGATCCTCTTCAGCTAATTTTGCTAAAGACATACCAAGTTTATCAACATCAGCTTTAGTTTTGGGCTCAACAGCAATACCAATTACAGGATCTGGAAAAACCATACTTTCCAGAACAATTGGATGCTTTTCAGATGAAAGTGTATCACCAGTCTTAATATCTTTAAACCCAACAGCTGCACCAATATCACCAGCTTCAATATAATCAATAGCATTTTGTTTATCAGCATGCATTTGATAAATACGTGATATTCTTTCTTTATTTTCTGATCTGTTATTAAAAATATAAGATCCTGCATCAAGTCTGCCAGAATAAACTCTAAAGAAAGCCAATCTTCCAACATATGGATCAGTGGCAATTTTAAATGCTAGAGCAGAAAAAGGTTCACTTGCTGATGGCTTTCTAGAAATTTCAGAGTCATTATCAGGGTGAGTTCCTACAATTGCTTCTTTATCCTCAGGTGATGGTAAATATCTACAAACGCAATCAAGTAAAAACTGAACTCCTTTGTTTTTAAACGCAGAACCACAAACCATTGGAATTATACTCATATCTTGAGCAGCTTTTCTTAAAGCTTCATGAATTTCATCCTCAGAAATTGACTCTGGATCTTCAAAAAATTTCTCTAGCAGATTATCATCATATTCAGCAACAGCTTCAATTAAATTTGCTCTATACTTTTCAACATCAGCCTTCATATCATCAGGAATATCAACAACATCAAATGTTGATCCTTTATTTTCTTCATGCCAAACAATTGCTTGATTCTTTACAAGATCGACAACGCCTTTAAAATCTTCTTCTTCACCAATTGGTAATACAATTGGTACGGCATTAGATTTTAGCATATCTTTAATTTGTTGGCATACTTTTAAGAAATCCGAACCTTGACGATCCATTTTATTAACAAATCCCATTCTAGGAACTTTGTAGTTATCAGCTAATCTCCAATTAGTTTCTGATTGAGGTTCAACACCATCAACAGCGCTAAATAGAAAAACTAAACCATCAAGAACTCTCAATGATCTGTTAACTTCAACAGTAAAATCTACGTGACCTGGTGTATCGATAATATTGAAGTGGTAGGGCTTGGTCGAATCTATTTTATTTCCTTGATCTGTTGGAAAATTCCATGTACAGGTTGTAGCAGCAGATGTTATAGTTATACCTCTTTCCTGCTCTTGTTCCATCCAATCCATGGTTGCTGCACCATCATGAACTTCACCAATCTTGTGACTAACCCCAGTGTAATAAAGAATTCTTTCGGTTGTAGTTGTTTTACCAGCATCGATGTGCGCGGCAATCCCAATATTCCTTGTATATTTTAAATCTCTTGCCATTGGTTAGAATCTAAAGTGGGAAAAAGCTTTATTAGCTTCTGCCATTTTGTGAGTATCAACTTTTTTCTTAACAGCAGCACCCTCTTCCTTTTCAGCTGCTAAAATTTCAGATGCCAATTTTTGAGCCATTGACTTTTCATTTCTTTTTCTAGCATAACTGATCAACCATTTCATAGCAAGCGAAATTTTTCTATCAGGTCTAATTTGCATGGGAATTTGAAATGTTGCACCACCTACTCTTCTACTTCTCACTTCGACATGAGGCATAACGTTAGACAATCCATCTTTCCAAACTTCTAATGAAGATTTTTCGGATGAGTTTTTTTGCTCAACTATGTCAAGTGCATCATAAAATATTTTAAATGCTGTAGATTTTTTACCATCCCACATAAGGTTGTTAACAAATCTTGTTACTAACTGGTCGTTAAATTTTGGGTCTGGAAGTAAGGGACGTTTTTTTGCTTTTCTTTTTCTCATTTTTATTTAATTGAGCGGTTCATATACTCTTTGAACATCATTAACTTTTCGCTTTAGCTTTTTTTGCTCCATATTTTGATCTTCTTTGAAGTCTTCCTTCGACACCAGCTGTATCTAAAGCACCTCTAACAATGTGATAACGTACACCAGGAAGATCTTTTACTCTTCCACCTCTGACAAGAACAATTGAATGTTCTTGAAGGTTGTGTCCCTCACCTGGAATATATGCATTTACTTCAATACCATTAGTTAGTCTAACCCTTGCAACTTTTCTCATAGCTGAATTTGGTTTTTTCGGAGTTGTAGTATACACTCTTGTGCACACTCCTCTTTTCTGAGGACAAGAAGTGAGAGAAGCTGATTTGCTCTTCTTTGTAATCTTTTTTCTTCCTTTTCTTACTAATTGCGATATTGTTGGCATAATTTCCTCTATTAAAGGGCTGCAAATGTATAATAATTTATTTATTAATCAAACTTTGATAAAAAAATATTTTTGATAAAAAAAAACTGATTCTTCCAATTATTCACAATAAACTAAAATATTGATGTAATCAACAAAAAAAAACCCCCAAATTTGGGGGTTTTTTACTTAAATAATAAATACTAATTTTCACCTATTTGTTTCGGAGGATTATTGACATCCCAGAAAATTTTAGTTTGCTGCTCATCACCACCTATTGCAGATGATGCAGCCTTGTAATTAGTACCATTAAGGGTTTGTTCCGACTGCGGATATGTATATCTTTTTGGAACTTTCAAAAGTGATGTAGCTGCTAGATTCATTTGAGGAGCATCAAATTTTCTGTATACATACCATCCTTCCATTCCTCTGTTATACATTGCTATCCAATACTGTCGTGCAATTTTAACTTTATCCGATCCTGATGCAGTTGACCATGATACCTTTGGATTATCAAGGTAAGCGTCAACACCAGTAACACCCCAATCTGCAAAGTTAGCTTTTATACCATTTTCGTAATGAGTTTTTGCATCACCAGGAACGTTATAGCCAAGCATTGAAGCCTCAGCTAAATTGAAACTAATCTCAGCATAATCAAGTAAAACTCCTCTAAAAGATGGTTCAAACATTGCAGTTCCAATATGAGAGTGAGCAGAATGAGTACTTGATGCGGCGTATTTTCCTCCTTTGTACTTTATATTATCTTGAAATGAGAATTCTGCTTTAATTCCATAAAACCCATCAGCCTCTCTGATTTTATCACTAAAAGTAGAGCCACTAAAATCTAATTCAGCGTTAGCATATATGTAATACTCGGCCCAATAAATATCAGTCGACTTGTAACTAATACTTCCATCCCACAGATCAAATAGCTTTAAGCTGTTTAAACTAGCATAATCAAACCCTGTTGGAAATTCACGCTTATCAATTCCAATTCTATATCTCTTGTTGGCTGAATCATAATCATAAATAATAAACCATTCAACATTACCACCTGCAGTTGTAGCTTTTTTTCCAACAACTTTTTTAGATTTAGGATCAAAAAACACGTCTTGTCTCGGATCTGCTAATGTGTCTTGAAGCATATCAACTATTGTGTTAGCAGGAACAAAATCATTTCTTCCAGATTGAACTAAGGCAACCCAAATCGGATTAGTATTTGGTGTGCTACCTTCATAGGAAAGAGTCGCGTTGTCAGCATTACTTGTGAAAGCAGATGCCGCTGCAGATTCTACAGCTGCCTTTGATTTAGCAGGACTTACATCTGAAAGTCTCATTCCGAGTTTCACTTTTAAAGAATTTGCAAATTTAACCCAACTTCCTGTATTATTAGAATAAATTAAATCGGCTGTACCAAAGCCCATACCTCCACCTTGCAACGAAGAAATTGCTGTATCAAGTCTTGATAATAAATCATCATAAATTGTAGCAGCATCATCATACTTGGGTAAATATTCAGCATCAGCAACTTTTAGGGCTTCGCTGTATGGCACATCGCCAAAAACATCAACCAAGAGAGACCAAGCGTAAACTTCTAGAACTTCTACTTGACCAGTTTTTTTACTATCGCCAGCTGCTCTAGATTTAGCATCTTTTAAATCAAAAAGAACATTTTGATATATGGTATTCCAATGATTTTTTGGAATACTTCTATTTTGCATATCATAATTAGCCTCATCAGTATATGTTGTTTCGGTCCAATACTGTGAAAACAACCTTGTATTATTTAGGTTAACATTAGTTTCTTCAACTTGATCAAACAAAGTTTTTGTTGCAGAAACAAATAATTGACCTGCCTCGACATCAGTTGGATTATTTGGATCGCTATTTAAAGCTTCGTACTCATCATTGGTACATCCAATAATCAAAAATGTAGTAAATAAAATTGAAAATATTTTTTTCATAACTATTAAATTTTTTAATTAAAATTGAAGTTTAACGTTAATTCCCACTTCTCTCATACTAGGGTAAGCACCAGATTGATTACCTTGAACGTTACCAGCTGATAGACCAGCTTCAGGGTCTGTATAAGGAGCATTCTTGGAAATTATCCATAAGTTTCTACCAACAAGTGAAATGCTTGCAGAAGTAAATGGGGTATTAGCTATAAAATCATTTTTAAAATCATAACCAATACTAGCCTCACGTAGCTTCACAAAAGACGCATCGTAAACATGCATTTTGTTATTTCCTCTTGAATATCCATAAGGATTTGCATACCAGTCAGTTCTTCCTCTAGTTTGATTTGGTGAACCATCAGCATTTACACCTGGAAGTATAACACCACCTCCATTTGCAATTGAATTTCTGATTGGATTACCCAATTCGTTCAAACCAACTGATCTATCGTAGATACCTGTGGCATAACCATAGTATGTATCTAATGAAAAGAAATCTCCACCTTGTTGAATATCAATTAAAAAACTTGCATTCAAGTTTTTATATCTAAATGAATTTTTAATTCCTCCAGTCCAATCTGGGTTTATATCACCCAGTATATTATCTGTACTAGATGTTCTGGCATAAACACCTACATAAGAACTTGATGGGGCATCAGCTGATGTGTAAACCATTGGCTGGCCATTAACATAAATATGATCTTTCCCCCTTATTACGCCATAAGGCTCACCAGGCTTACCTCCAATTGATACACCACCTTGCACACTTGCAAGTTGTAAAAATTCTAAACCTGAAGCCAAGCTAAGGACTTTACTCTCATTTTTGGCGTAATTAAAATTTAGATTCCAATTGAAGTCGTCAGTTTTAATTGGATTCAAACTTAAAATTAATTCTAAACCTTTGTTTTCAATACTACCTCCATTAATAAAATTAGCTGTAGCACCTGACGAGCCTGATATATTTACAGGAGTAATTAAGTCATCAGTAGTTTTATTGTAAACAGAAATATCAAATCCAATTCTGGAGTTAAATAAATCAACTTCAAGACCAAACTCAGTTTCATCAGTTTTTTCAGCTTTTAAATTTGCATTATTAAAAGTTGAAGGATTGGTTGAAGAAGCTTGTCCTCCAAACCCAGCATTAATAATATAGCTAGTTAATGTTCTATATGGCCCAACATCATTACCTACTTGAGCAAAATTAGCTCTAAACTTAGCAAATGATAACCATGAGGCATCAATTAAATTTGAAAAAATAACAGATCCAGAAACGGAAGGATAAGTGTACGTATTATTAGCAATCGGAAGCGCAGAAGACCTGTCCCTTCTAAATGTACCTTCCAAATAATAAGTGTTTTTATAACCAAAACTAGCTCTTGCATAGATACCATCAACCTTTTTTGTAGCATCATAGTTTGATGTATTATCAGATGTAAGAGGGTTGACAGAATTATCAAGACTATAAATGTTAGGAAAGTTTAATCCTCCATTTGTTGAGGCACCTACGATATCCCATTGGTTAACTCTTAAATTCCATCCAACAATTGCATCAAGATTTAAGTCCTCAGTGATATCTGTCATATAAGATGCAATTAAATCATAATTGAACTCCGAAATTATTCTATTAGAAAAACTATATTCAGAAACATCTACTGAACCAACATTAATTCTTTCTTCTCTAATTTCGTCATATTGATCAAACCCTACCCTTCCTAAAATACTAATCTTATCTGTTAATTTATAATTGAGGTTTAAATTACCGAAATATCTATTCCTGACATCAGTATTATAGGTGTTGTGTCTCATCCAATATGGATTATCGAAATAATGAGGTTTAGTATTGGGGACTTCATCAAAACTTCTTGCACCCGCACCATACATGTTCCATGAATAATTCTTACCTGTTTCTTCATAAACTTGTTTTTGTTGAAGAATATCAGTAGAAACTATCCACCATTGTCTAAATGCTTGAAAAACATTTCTATTATCATAACCAGTACCATATCTTCCAACTCCCTCAGTTTTAGTGTAGGTTATTCCTGCACTCACATCTAAATCACCAAAGTTTTTAGAACCTGATAAGTTAAATGTATTTCTTTCAATATTTGAATTCTCCATTATACCTTCCATTGCTGCATTTGTGTAAGATAATCTGAATGAACTATCATCGTCTCCTCCGCTAAAAGATATTGAATTTGTAGTAGTCATTGAATTCCTGAAGAAATCGTGAGCTGTTGTACTTGGTGCGCTGTAAGGAGCCATGCCTTTGTAATCACCCCACTCGGGAATCATATTAAACCAGTGATGAACCATTTGACCTTCCATGAGAGGACCATATGATGCATCTTCACCAACTAGGACAGCTAAATTATCACCCCACAAATCATATCGACCTCCCGGTCCATAATAAAAGGGTCCATATCCAGCTCCATATTCATTTTGGTAAACTGGCATCGTTTCATTATCAATCGAACCAATCATCAATGAAGAATTAATTGTAACACCTAATCCCTCAGACTTTTTTCCTTTTTTTGTTGTTATAAGTATAACACCATTTGAGGCACGGGATCCATATAGAGCCGTTGCTGCAGAACCTTTTAAAACGCTTACTGCTTCAATATCATCAGGATTAATATCCATTGCAGCATTACCATAATCAAATCCACCTCTACCTGTTGTGTTGGAATTTACAATATCATTATTAATCGGTGTACCATCAACAATAAATAATGCTTGGTTTGATCCAGTTAACGACGAATAGCCTCTTATAATAACATTTGCAGAACCACCCATTGTGTTATAAGAAGAGATATCTAATCCACTTACCTCTCCGCTTAGTGATTCCAAAGCATTCATACTTTTTACATCAGAAATATCATCACCGTCGACACCTTGAACAGAGTATCCTAATGACTTTTTATCTCTACTTACACCTAATGCAGTAACAATAACTTCATCAAGTGCATTATCTGGCATTAAACTTACATCTAAACTGGAACCCGTAACAGAAATTGAGGCTACGGAATATCCAATAAATCTAAATTCAAGCGTCGTACCAACTTCGGCACTTATGGAATAATTCCCATCAAAGTCCGTAATTGTATTAGCACCTGTCTCAATTGCTAAAACAGTTGCACCTGGAAGTGGGACACCAGTGTCATCAGTGACAGTACCACTAACAACGTTCTGGGAGTAACCAAAACCAAAAACAATTAAGAACAAAAAAATACATATTTTTTTCATTTCCTTATATTTAATAATTTGGCTAATATAAGAAATTGTTAAAGAAATGTTAATGTTGTAGCTTAAAACATATTTTATGAGTGAAATTATTTTTGGTAAAAGAGCAGTTTTTGAAGCTATTGAAAATGAAGTTCAAATTGATAAAATTTTTATTGATAGAGATAATCAGTATATGGATAATATTAAAAGGAAAATTATTGAAAAAAAAATCAAAATATCTTTCGTTCCAATTGAAAAGCTCAATAAACTTTCAAAAAATAATCATCAAGGGATAGTAGCATCTATATCACCAATAAAAACTTTAGGGATCAATGATTTAGAAAAATCAATTGACAAAAAGAATTCAAAATTTTTAATTCTAGATAACGTTACTGATACAAAAAACTTTGGTGCCATAGTTAGGACTGCAGAATGCCTTGGTATAAATGGTGTAATTATTTCTAAAACTGGAAGTTCACCAATCAATGGTGAAACAATCAAATCCTCATCTGGAGCTATATTTAGTATACCAATTTATAAGTTAGATCATTTAAAGGATGGAATATTTTTGTTAAAGGAAAAAGAAATTGAAATCATAGCTGCTGATGAGAAAAGTGAAAAATCAGTTTTTAATTTTAAATTTAATTATAGAACAGCAGTAATAATGGGTTCTGAAGGCAAGGGAATTTCTAAATCTATTCTAAATCTTTGTGATAAAACATTGAAAATTCCAATGAAAGGAAAAATTGGTTCACTAAATGTTTCTGTTGCGTGTGGAATAATTTTAGCTGAATTATCTAGATAAATTATAAAAAATTCAATAATTCATCTAGATCATGTATTATTTTACATTTTGAATGGTGGTCTTCTCCATGAGCAATAAAATGAATTGCATTCATACCAACATTCATAGCCCCTTCAACATCAGCTTCAAAACTATCACCAATCATCAAAGATTCAGATTTTACAGAATTTGAATCAGAAAGAGCATGATTAAAAAATATTGGATTTGGTTTTTTTACACCAATTGATTCTGAATCATAGATCTTTATAAAATACTTTTTAATATTAGATGATTCAATTTTATGATTTTGAACATTTTTAAATCCGTTGGTTATAATATAAAGATTATATCGATTAACTAAATAATCTAAAACTTTAATTGCATTAGGCATTAAATGATGATTTGCTGGTAAATATTTAATATAGTCCTCAGCAAGTCCATTGATAATTTCATCAGTGATTTCAATTGACAATTCATCAAATGCTGATTTTAATCTGTGATACCTTAAAAACTCTTTAGTTATTTTTTCTTCTCTGTAAAGCTTCCAATACTTAAAGTTTATTGGTACATAAACCTTTAAAAACTCATCTATATTTATTTTTAATTGATAATCATTTAAGATTTTTTTAAATGTGAGCGCAGAGTTTTTTTCAAAATCCCAAATAGTATGATCTAAATCAAAAAAAATATTTTTAATTCTATGCATTTATCAATAATTATTATTTGTTAAAGAAATGATATCAATAAATGAAAAGTTCCCTGAACTCATCATTAATAAAACTGAATTATAAAGATTAGTTTTTAACATAATCTCCTCTAAAACAGACTTTTTTGAGATTACAATTAAGTCATCACTTCCAAAAGAATCTTTAATGGTCTTTTCATTAATTTTAAACTCACCTCTTTTTTTTAATACTTCATTATCATAATAAACAATTTTCATATTTGCTGATGACATTGAATTTAAATATTCTTTGATAAATTTTTGATTAAAACTACTGTAGGTGTGTAGTTCATAGACGGCAATAATATTTTTATTTGAAAATTGATTTTTGACAGCATCTATTGTAGCCTTTAGTTTACTTGGAGAGTGAGCAAAATCTTTAATTATAATTTTATTATTATCACTATAAATGGTCTCTAATCTTTTACTAGCACCTTTAAATGACGCAATAGCTGCAAAAAATTCATCATCAAAAACTCCCATTAATGCACATATCTGTTTTGCAGCTGATAAATTTGATAAATTATGATCACCGAACACTTTTAATGGTACATCACCTTCACTTGTTTTTAAATAAGTAACTCCATCAACTATTTCAAAATCAGGTTTTCCATATCCAATCTTTCTAATAGTTTTCTCACTTTTGTTGACTATATCTGATACTAATTCATCAAGCTCATTAAATACTAAAACACCACCATCAGTTATTGTCTCAATAAATTTTTCAAATTGACTAATATAATTTTCAAAAGAGGGAAAGACATTAATATGATCCCATGCAATTCCAGTAATTACAGCTATATTAGAATTGTATTTATGAAATTTTGGGGAATTATCAATAGGTGAGCTTAAATACTCATCCCCTTCAATTAGTATAAACTCATTATCATCAGTAATATGAACCATATTTTCAAACCCTTCAATCTGAGCGCCTAATAAATAATCAACTTCTATATCGTAGAAATTAAGAACATGTAAAATCATCGAAGATACTGTTGTTTTTCCATGGCTTCCACCTATTATAATTCTGGTTTTTGATTTTGAAAACTCGAAAATTAGTTCAGGATAAGAATAAATTTTACAATCCAATTCTTGTGCTTTTAATAGTTCAGGATTGTCCTTTTTAGCATGCATCCCAAGAACAATAAAATCAATTTCTTTATCAATTAATTCTGGAAACCAACCTAAATTTTGAGGAAGAAGATTATGTTTTTTTAGACGAGATTTGGAAGGGTCATAAATTTTATCATCACTACCTGACACTTCATAACCTAATTGTTTTAAGGTAATAGCTAAATTATGCATAACGCTACCTCCTACTGCTATAAAATGTACTTTACCTTTCATGACTATTTTAATTGGTATTTAACTTTTTCCAAATTAAATCTTTAAGCTCTTTAATACCTGAATTACTTACTGCTGATATGAAATGAGTTGTAATTCCTTTCAAATTTGAAGTTAATTTATTCTTTATCGCAATTAAAACACTTTCAGAAATTAGATCACTTTTAGAAATAACAATAACTTTTTCTTTATCTAAAAGTTCACCGTTATAGTTTTTTAATTCTGAAATAAGAGTTTTATAATCTTTAATAACATTTGAAGATTCACAAGAAATTAAAAAAAGTAAAATAGAGTTTCTTTCAATATGCCTTAGAAAATGATGACCCAATCCTTTTCCTTCAGAAGCACCTTCAATTATTCCTGGAATATCAGATACAACGAAAGTATTAAAATCTCTATACTTAACAATTCCTAAGTTAGGTTTTAGTGTTGTGAATTCATAATCTGCAATTTTAGGTTTTGCATCAGTTATTGCACTCAAAAGAGTGGATTTTCCAGCATTAGGAAAACCTACTAGACCAACATCAGCCAAAACTTTTAACTCAATTAATAATTTTTTTTCACTACCATCTAAGCCCGGCTGGGCATACTTTGGTGTTTGGTTTGTTGCAGATTTAAAATTCCAATTACCGAGACCACCTTTACCTCCCTTTACCACAATTTTCTCTTCTCCATCTTTTATAGATTCAAATAAAATTTCACCTGAATCTAGGTCCTTTACAATAGAACCAACTGGAACCTTTATCAATTGATCCTTACCATTTGCTCCAGAACTTCTAGATTTAGTACCGTTATGACCATTTTCAGCTTTGAAATGTCTTTTAAATTTAAAATGATAAAGTGTCCATAAGTTTTTATCTGAAATAAATTTAATATTACCTCCATGTCCACCATTTCCTCCGTCAGGACCACCTTTTGCCACATATTTTTCCCTTCTGAGATGAGACGAGCCACTTCCCCCCTTTCCAGATTTGACATGAATTTTTACGTAATCGACAAAATTATCATCAGTCATTGTTGTAATCTTCAATAACCTCTACTATTCTTGATTTAATTTGCTCAAGTGAGCCTATACCGTTAATGGAGTAAAACTTATTTTGATCATTATAATACTCTATTAGAGGCTTAGTCTTGTTATCATATTCTTGAAGTCTCATATTTATTTTTTCAACGCTTTGATCATCAGCTCTTCCACTACTCTTTCCTCTTGTAAGAAGTCTATCAATAAGTGAATTATTATCAACATCCAAAGCAATTATTAGATCAATTTTTAAAGATTTTTCTAATAATAAACTATCTAATTCCTTTGCTTGAAATGTTGTTCTAGGAAAACCGTCAAAAATAAATCCATTACAAGGCATAAAATTATTTATTTCATCTTTCAACATATCGACTGTTACCTTATCTGGAACTAATTCACCTTTTTCCATAAATCCTTTTGCTAAAAGACCTAAATCAGTATTGTTTGACATATTTTTTCTAAAAACATCGCCTGTTGAAATATGTTTTAAAGAATATTTGTCTTTAATCAATGATGCTTGAGTACCCTTTCCTGAACCAGGTTTTCCAAATAATATAATATTTAACATATGATTTTAAAAAAACAAATATACCCAATTAAGTTCCAATTTATAAATTATGACATTTGAATATAAATTAGTGTATTTTTGCATCGATGAATCAAATTCATAAACTCAATATTGGAATTATTGGGGGTGGACAACTTGGAAAAATGATTTTATCAGAATCGAACAGAATGTCTCTAAATACATCCGTACTCGACTCTAATATAAATTCACCATGTAAAAATCTAACAAACAATTTTATTGTTGGAGATTTAAATAATTACAATGATGTTCTTGAATTTGGTAAAAAGTGTGATATTATAACTTTTGAGATAGAACATATAAATGTAGATGCATTAACACAACTTCAGAAATCAGGAAAAAAAGTTTATCCAAAACCTGAGACTTTATCAATAATTCAAGACAAGTCAAAACAAAAAAAGTTTTATAATGAAAATAATCTACCAACAAGTGAGTTTAAATTTCTAAGTAATATTAATGAACTAAAAAAATACATAAAGGAAGGAAAAATTGATTTTCCGTGTGTATGGAAAAAAACAAAATTTGGATATGATGGTTTTGGAGTTAAAATTCTTAATTCGAAGAATGACATCTTGGATTTACCGGACTGTGAAATGATAATTGAAGATTTTGTGTCTTTTAAAAAAGAGCTTGCAGTAATAGTTGCCAGAAATTTAAATGGAGATATAGAGACTTTTGAAACTGTTGAAATGGAATTTAATTCTGACTCAAATCAAGTTGAATTTGTAATAAGTCCAGCTAGAATATCAAACAAATTAAAGAGCAAGGCTAAAGAAATAGCAATAGAAACAACTAAAAAAATTGACAATATTGGACTTTTAGCAGTTGAAATGTTTTTAACTAAAAATGATGAAATATTAATTAACGAAGTTGCTCCCAGACCTCATAATAGTGGTCATTTTTCAATAGAAGCTTGTCCAACATCACAATTTGAACAACATCTTAGATCAATTCTTAATTTACCTCTAGGCAAGACATCTCATAAAAACTTTGCTGTGATGTTAAATTTAGTTGGAGATTATGGCTTCAACGGAAATGTATATTATGAAAATCTTGAAAGTTCATATGGCGAAGCAGATACTCATATTCATATTTACGGAAAAGAAAAAACAAGACACAATAGAAAAATGGGGCATATAACAATTATTTGTGATAAATTTGAGGACGCTTATAGAAAAGCAACTTATCTTAAGAATAAAATTAAAGTAAAAACACTCTAGTATGGCAAAGGTTGGAATCATAATGGGAAGTAAATCAGATTACCCTGTGATGAAGGAAGCTGAAGATATTTTAAAGGAATTCAACATAGACTATGAAATTAAAATTGTTTCTGCTCACAGGACACCTGAAAAGATGATGGATTATAGTAAAAATGCGCATAAACGTGGCATCAATGTAATTATTGCCGGCGCTGGAGGAGCAGCTCATCTACCTGGGATGGTTGCTTCAAATTCACCTCTTCCCGTAATAGGAGTGCCTGTAAAATCAAGAAATTCTATTGATGGTTGGGATTCGATATTATCTATTCTACAAATGCCAGGTGGTGTTCCTGTTGCTACTGTAGCACTAGATGGAGCTAAGAATGCTGGAATTTTAGCTGTTGAAATAATTGGATCATCAGACTCAAACATTTTAGATAAAATTATTGAGTACAAAAAACAACTTGAAATTAAAGTAAATAATTCAACTTTAAAAGAATAATTTAATTGTCAATAAACAAGTTAAAAACTTTTTTAAATCGGTCATTTTTTATGTTGCCAAACTAGAAGTTTATCAATAATTTTAACTCCTTTATATGAAATTTTCACAAAGACATATTGGAATATCTAGTTATGATGAAAAATACATGCTAGAATATCTGGGAGCTAAGAATATAAACGAACTTATCAATAAAACCATTCCTGAGGACATAAGAACTAATAAGGCTCTTGATCTTGAAAAAGAAATGAGTGAATCCCAGTTTCTTGAGCATATTTTTAAACAATCCCAAAAGAATAAACATTTTAAAAATTTTATTGGACTAGGCTATAATGAATCTGTGCTTCCTCCCGTAATCCAAAGAAATATTTTAGAAAATCCAGGTTGGTATACCGCATATACACCATATCAAGCTGAAATAGCTCAGGGAAGATTAGAGGCTTTGTTAAATTACCAAACTGTAATTTGTGATTTAACAGGTATGGAAATGGCAAATGCTTCACTACTAGATGAGGGGACTGCAGCAGCTGAGGCTGTAACGATGATTTTTGCTAATAGAACAAGAGAAAAAATAAAAAATAATTGTAGAAATTTTATTGTTTCTAAAGATACTTTTCAGCAAACAATTGATGTAATTGAAACAAGAGCTGAACCACTGGGAATAAAAGTGATTATTGATGATATTGAAAAAGTTAAAATTGATGATAGTTTTTTTGGATGTTACGTTCAACTAACTGGAAAGCATGGAAAAATCAATGATTTAAAAAAAATTTCCAATAAACTTCATAATAATGATGTAAAGTTAATAGTTGGTGCTGATCTTCTATCTTTAGCAGTTCTTGAAGAACCTGCATCATCAAACTGTGAAGTGGTTGTTGGCACATCTCAGAGATTCGGAATTCCTTTAGGATTTGGTGGTCCTCATGCTGGTTATTTTGCAACAAAAACATCTTACAAGAGACATATACCAGGAAGGATTATTGGAGTTTCAAAAGATAGATTAGGTAACAGAGCTTTGAGAATGGCTTTACAAACCAGAGAACAACACATTAAGAGAGAAAGAGCAACTTCAAACATATGTACGGCACAAGTTTTATTAGCAGTTATGGCTGGAATGTATGCTGTTTATCATGGACCAAAAGGAATTAAGTCTATCGCAAAAAAAATAAATGATTTGGCAAATATTTTAAATAACAACTTAAAAAATATTGGATTAAATACTCTGAACAATCAGTTCTTTGATACATTACATGTAAATGCTGATAGTAAAAAAGTGAAAAAGTTAGCTACTGAAAATAAATTAAATTTCAACTACGTAAGTAATAGTGAAATTTCAATATCTATTAATGAAGCTACTGAATTAGATGATATCAAGTTAATCTTTGAAATTTTTTCTAAAGTACACGATCAAAATATTGAATTTGATTCATCTTTAAATAAAAATTCTTCTTTGTTGAAGTTTAAAAGAAAATCATCCTTTTTAAATGGAAAAATTTTCAACACTCATCACTCAGAAACATCAATGATGAGATATATAAAAAGTCTTGAAAGAAAAGATTTATCTCTGAATCACTCAATGATTTCATTAGGTTCTTGTACCATGAAGTTAAATGCTGCCGCTGAAATGCTTCCGCTTAGTTGGAAAAAATGGAATAATATTCACCCATTTGCACCTAATAATCAAGTTAACGGATATACTGAGATACTTTTAAAATTAGAAAAGCAATTAAACGAAATAACGGGTTTTTATGCTACTACTTTACAGCCAAACTCTGGAGCTCAAGGCGAGTATACAGGACTCATGTTAATTAGGGCTTATTTCAAAAGTATAAAACAAGAAAATAGAAATATTTGTTTGATTCCCTCCTCTGCTCACGGAACTAATCCTGCCTCAGCAATAATGGCTGGGATGAAAGTCATAGTTGTTGGAACTGATAAGTATGGAAATATAAATGAAGAAGAATTAAAACAAAAGGCTGAAGATAACTCTGAAAATCTAGCTGCATTGATGATAACTTATCCATCAACTCATGGCGTATTTGAATCATCAATTAAAAGAATTACTAACATTATTCATGATAACGGAGGTCAGGTTTACATGGATGGTGCTAATATGAATGCTCAAGTTGGTTTGACAAACCCATTTTTAATTGGTGCTGATGTTTGTCATCTTAATCTGCATAAAACCTTTGCAATTCCTCACGGAGGAGGAGGCCCTGGAGTTGGGCCTGTTTGTGTCGCAAAACATTTATCAAATTTTTTACCAAATGTTGATAGATCTGAAAATAATGATTTCTCTATTAAAGCTATCTCCTCAGCTCCTTGGGGATCAGCGATGGCTTGTTTAATTTCATATGGATATATATGTATGATGGGGCCTTACGGATTAAAAAGAGCTACAGAAATTTCGATTTTAAATGCTAATTACATAAAAAAAAGAATTGAAAAAGATTATAAGATTCTCTATCAGGGTGAAAATGGAACTTCTGCTCACGAACTAATAATAGATTGTAGAGAGTTTAAGGATACTCACAATATTGGGGTAATGGACATTGCAAAGAGATTAATTGACTATGGATTTCATGCTCCTACCGTTTCATTTCCTGTTCCCGGAACTATGATGATTGAACCTACAGAAAGTGAAAATCTTGCAGAAATTGACAGATTTTGTGATGCTTTGATTTCAATAAAAGCAGAAATTATTTCTTCGTCAAAAGATGATGACGAAAATGTTTTATTAAATTCACCTCATACCATGGAAATGATTACATCAAATGAGTGGAAAAAAAGCTACACTAGAGAATATGCTGCTTACCCTTTGGATTATGTAAGAGAAAACAAATTTTGGCCTTCAGTAACAAGAATTGACGAAGCTTTTGGAGATAGAAATTTGATTTGTACTTGTTCCCCAATAGAAAATTATATTGAAAGCTAATTAATTCATACTTTTACTAAAATTTACTTATGTCCATTAAAATCACTGGGACAGGTTCCTACATTCCAAAAAATATCATTAAGAATAATGAATTCTTAAACAAGAATTTTTTTGATAAGGACGGAAATTCTTATGCTAATTCGAATCAAGAAATAATTGATAAATTTCAAGCTATTACGGGAATTATTGAAAGAAGATATGCAGATGAAAATCATAACACTTCTGACTTAGCTACATTCGCTGCGGAAAATTCTATTAAATCAGCAAATATTGATAAGGAAACTTTAGATTATATTATTGTTGCACACAATTTTGGTGAAATTGAAGCTGATTCCAATAATTATATTGCTCTTCCATCTGTAGCATCACTTGTTAAGCATAAGTTGGGTATTGAAAATCCAAATTGCGTAGCATATGATTTAATTTTTGGCTGCCCAGGATGGGTTGAAGGTGTAATTCAATCATCTGCATATATTAAGTCTGGTATGGCAAAAAAATGCTTAGTCATTGGTGCTGACACTCTTTCAAGAACAGTTGATTCAAACGATAGAGACTCAATGATTTTTGCTGATGGAGCTGGCGCATCAATAATAGAAAAAAGTACAGAAAATGGTGGTATTTTATCACACAAAACTGTTACATACGCAGGAAAAGAAGCCCTGTATCTTTTTGCTGACAGGTCTTATAATCCTGAATCAAAATCTAATGTTAAACATATTAAAATGAATGGTAGAAAGGTGTATGAATTTGCTATTTCTACAATACCTAATGCATTAAAAGAATGTTTAGAAGATAGTGGGAAAAAAATTTATGAGATAAAAAAAATATTTTTACACCAAGCAAATGAAAAACTAGATGAAGCTGTTTTAAAATACTTTTATAAATTATTCGACATGGAAATTCCCCCTAATATTATGCCAATAAGTGTTGATGTTTTAGGAAATTCTTCAGTTGCTACTGTGCCTACTTTATATGATATTGTTTTGAATGAAAAATTTAAAGGACATCATTTAGAAAAAGGTGATATAATTTTATTTGCTAGTGTTGGAGCAGGAATGAATGTTAACGCAATTACATATCAGGTTTAATCATGAATTATCTTTATGACATTGGAAAATATTTTCTTATGATAAGGATATCATTTTCTAAATCATGTAAAAAATCTATACTTTACAAGCAAATATTTAAAGAAATAAACGATTTAGTTTTGGATTCTATTCCAATTGTTTCAATTCTTTCTTTTTTTATTGGTGGAGTTGTTGCTATTCAAATGGCATTAAACCTTGAAAGTCCTCTACTTTCTAAAACTCTGATAGGTTTTGCTACTAGACAATCTGTTATTTTAGAATTTGCACCAACTTTTATATCTATCATTATGGCTGGTAAAGTTGGGTCATACATAACTTCAAGCATTGGAACAATGAGAGTAACTGAGCAAATTGATGCTCTAGAAGTGATGGGTATTAACTCATTAAATTATCTAGTTTTTCCAAAAATAATAGCAATGTTATTATACCCTTTTGTTATTACTATATCTATGTTTTTAGGTATAATTGGTGGATTATTAGCAATGACTTTAACAGGTGTTCCGAGTGAAGCTTATATACAAGGAATTCAAACCGATTTCGATGGATATCACATCACTTACTCATATGTAAAAACACTTGTCTTCTCATTTGTACTAGCGACAGTTCCTGCATTTCATGGATATTATATGAAAGGTGGTGCCTTGGATGTCGGCAAAGCTAGCACTCAGTCTTTTTACTGGACCTCAATTATCATTATATTATTAAATTATATAATTACACAACTACTACTTGCATAATGATAGAAGTTAAATCAATATCAAAAAAATTTGAAAACAATAAAGTTTTGTTTGATATAAACTCTCATTTTGAAAGAGGAAAAACAAATTTAATTATTGGTCAAAGTGGATCCGGTAAAACAGTTTTTTTAAAATGTCTATTGGGATTATATAATATTGACTCAGGCGAAATCAAATATGATGGAAGATCTTCATTAAAAATGAACGATTTTGAAAAGTTGAATTTAAGACGAGACATGGGTATGGTATTTCAAGGAAGTGCATTATTTGACTCATTAAACGTTTTACAAAATGTAAGATTTCCACTTGACATGTTAACTGATATTGATAGTGAAGAAAAAAATGAAAGAGCATTAAAATTTATAAAAAGAGTAAACTTGGAAGCTGCATTAAATAAGTTACCATCTGAACTTTCAGGTGGTATGCAAAAAAGAGTTGCAATAGCTAGGGCTGTAGTTATGAACCCAAAATATCTTTTTTGCGATGAACCAAATTCAGGACTTGATCCAAAAACAGCTATTGTAATTGATAAATTAATTCATGAGATAACTGCTGAATACCAAATAACCACCGTGATTAACTCTCATGATATGAATTCTGTCATTGAAATTGGTGAAAATATAGTTTTTCTAAAGGATGGTATAAAAATCTGGCAAGGAACAAATAAAGAGGTTCTAAATTCAGGAAATAAAGAGGTCGATGACTTTGTATATTCTTCTGAATTAGTAAAAAAATTAAAATAAATTCAATTATTCTCGATAATAAAGTTTTTACTATCAATTTGAAACTCCAACCATCTTCTGATACTTAAATTAAGTTTCTCAGTTTCATTTTTTGATAAAATAGAATCCCAAATCACACTTACAACTAAAATTTTTTTTGTTGAATTAAAATCAGTTCTAATTTTTTCAGATATTTCAAATTGTTTTAAATCTGGATAAATTAAACTAGCTTCTTTTGCAATTTCATTAAAAATCAATTTTTCACGACTCAACTCTTTCAATTCTTCAATTTCTTTAGAAAGTTCAACTAATTGTAAATTCTTTTCGACTAATTCAATTGAATCTCTCAATCTAAGCTCTTTAATGAAAGAGTTTGAATTTTTATCTAGTTCTAGCTGATTAAAAACTAATATAGAATTCTCTAATGATTTATAATTTTTAAGTTTACTTTTTAGTATGGAAATTACCTCCCCTGAAATTGGTTTCTGACCATAATTATTTAATACTATTTCTTGATTTTCATAATTACTCTGTGCACTTTCAATTAAATATTTATAATTCTCTAAGCCGACTAATTCATCAATTAAAAATGATTCAGCTTGTTTTTCAAAACTAGCTTTTTTAACAGTGTTCAAAAAAGTTAATAATGGCAAAATCATAACAATAAGTGATATTAAAGTCAATATTCTACTTACTAATTTTCTATTTGATGAATTAGTATAATTTAATAATGGGAATTTTAAGACCTTTAAAACCAAATAAGTTGCAACAATAATGTACATGGAATTTATAGTAAAAAGGTACATTGCTTTTCCGGCGCTTGTAAAATCATATATAGCAAGATAAAATCCTGCTGTACATAAAGGAGGCATTAGAGCTGTTGCAATAGCAACTCCAAAAATTGCTGTACTAATATTTTCTTTTTTTGTTTTGGCTATAATTAATGCCAGTCCACCGAAGAATGCAATCAAAACATCTCTAATATCAAATTCAGTTCTTGTTAAAAGCTCTGATGACTCATCTTTAATAGGAAACACTAGGAAGAAAATGAATGCAGTTAAAACACTTATTGACACCATTGCTATAAAATTCATTGAGGAGTTTTTCAAAGTGTCAAGATCATTTGTTGCAATCGAAAAACCTAAACCTAAAATTGGTCCCATTAGAGGAGAAATTAGCATTGCTCCAATGACAACTGCTGTTGAATCAGCATTCAATCCAACTGATGCAATCAAAATTGAACATACAAGAATCCATGATGTTGTTCCTATCATGGAAATATCTTTCTTTATTGAGTTTACAACTAGGTTTTTATCAACATCATTTTTGAAATTGAATACCTTTTTTGTAAAAAGAAATAATGCATTGAACAAGCCCGATGCATTTTTTTTAATTTCATCTGAATTATCATTAAAATCAAACTTTGTTTCCACTACTTTATTTCTTTAAGTCCAGTAAGATCTGAGGAACTTCTTATTTTTTCACCTAATCCGTCGATAATTTGAATATTATACCTTTTACAAATTGCAGATTCTGGAATTTCATAATTTTTTCTATCACCACCATTTGCGAAAATATCTGGCTTTAATAGTTCAAGTGATTTACATACTGTTTTATCATGATCTACAGACAGAAAGACTTCATCAACATCTTTTAAGCTTGAGGCAATAAGAACTCTATCTTTTTCATCCATAAATGGTTTACCTTTTTTTAGAACACATTGATGATTATTATTTACAATAACAATTAACTTGTCTCCTAGCTTTCTTGCTTCTGTTATGTATTCTAAATGTCCAACATGAATTGGATCAAAATAACCACTAATTGCTACTGTTTTCATCTATTTTAATTTTTGCATTTCCTAAAAAAAGATATTTTTTTTTGTTAAGTAAATTTTCACAAAGATACCTTTTTCTTCTTTTTTTGATTTTTAGAAATTTATTTCCATCACCATAAAAAAATATTTCCCCATCCTTGACTTGATCTAAATAAAAATACTTTTGTCTTGAATTGTCATATTTATCTAAAACTTTAGATAATTCTAAATCATAAGAAAAAGTTGATTTAGGGTTTTCCATATGTCTAGATAAACATTTTAATAAATCATTTGGGAAAACTGATTTGTTTAAAAGAGGATTAAGAAGCTGTTTAAATTTATTTTTCCAGAGTTTACCATGTGGTTTAGCCCTATAGTATTTGATTGTAACAAAATAATGTGCTAATTCGTGAATCAGTGTGAGTATAAAACGATACTGATTACAAAATCTATTTATTGTTATAATATAATCACCATTTATTGTTCTTTTAAAATCACCATGCTTAGATCTCCTTTTTTTTACTATTTTAAACTGAATATTCTCTTTTTCAATTAATGAACTTACATAGTTAATTGATTTAACAGGTATAAATTCTTCTAGATTTGAGATCATGGATTCGAAATCGATACGGGAATGATTTTTCCATTAAACATAATTGGATTAGAAGTTGAAAAACTATATATAAAATTAGCCATATCCCCAGGTTTAGTTAATGCTTTATAGTCTGGAAAGGCAAGTTCCAACATAGGGGTTTGGACTGCTCCCAAGCATAAAGAATTGATATATGGTCCATTTTTAAACTCAACAGCCAGTACTTCAGTTAGTATATTTAATGCACCTTTACTTGAGGAATATGAGCTCAAACCAGGAAATTTTGAACTTCCATTGACACCACCTAAACTACTAATATTTACAATGTGACTATTTTCATGAAAAAATGGTAGTAACGACTTTATCAAGTTGACCACTCCAAATAAATTTACATCATAAATCGACCTAAATTCTGAATCAGAAAAATCACTGAATGGTTTGCTTATTAGTTTACCTGCGTTATTTATAAGTATATCAATATTTGTGTATTTTGATTTAATTAGTAATACTAATGAATTAATATCCTCATTATTAGTAATATCAAAATTTATGTGATTAACATTTTCAGAATACGAAGTAGTGATAGGTAGATTATTTCTTGAAAGAGAGATCACGCAATAACCGTTTAAATCAAACGTCTTGACCAGATCCAATCCGATCCCTGAACTAGTCCCTGTAATTATAACCGTTTTCATTAATTTAAACTAAAATTGTGACAGGGTTTTCAATGTACCCTTTCAAAGTTTGTAAAAATAATGAGCCAGTAACTCCGTCTACCGATCTATGATCACAAGCTAATGTTAATTTCATTGTATTTCCTACTACAACTTTTTCATTAACAACAATTGGTTTTTTGACTATAGCTCCAACAGATAAAATAGCTGAATTTGGTTGATTGATGATAGAAGTAAATTCTTGAATACCAAACATACCTAAATTAGAAATTGTAAAAGTACTTCCCTCTATTTCATCAGGCCTTAATTTTTTTGATTTCGCTCGTACAGCATAATCTCTGACAGTAGTATTTATATTATGCAGCGATTCCAAATCAGCATTCTTGATAACAGGAACTACTAAACCGTCTTCAATTCCAACAGCAACACCAATATTGACAATATTATTTAGTCTAATTTTATTATCAGACCACTGAGAATTAACTTGTGGGTGAGATTTTAAAGCAATAGCACACGCCTTAATAATTATATCATTAAATGAAATTTTAGTGTTTGGCATCGAATTATATTGTTCTCGAAATGCGATTGCATTATCCATATTAAATTCAACTGACAAGTAATAATGCGGTGCAGAAAATTTAGATTTACTTAAATTTTTTGCAATTGCTTTTCTCATTGAAGAATTTTCAATTTCAGTAAATTCTTCACCATGATTAAAAACAGGTTTAGCTGCTGATAAATCTGGCGTGGGTTGGCTAATAGGCACGGGTTCGCTATTCTTTACGAAAGTAGCTTTATTAGTAATATCTAAATTTTCAAGATCTTCTTTAACTATTCGACCATTTTCACCAGAACCTGTTATTTTGGAAAGATCTATATTTTTATCATTAGCTATCTTTTTTGCCAATGGTGACGCAAAAATTCTCTGATCAGAAATTGATAATTCTGGAGACATATCAACCTCAATTGAGTTGTTTTCTTGTTCAATATTTTCACCCTCTAATTTTGTTTCAGTTGAGGTTTTAATTGAATCTTTTGAGTAATTTTCAAGAGCTTTATTAACGTCTATTTCGGCATCAGAAATGATTGCAATTAATTCATCAACCTTCACAGTTTCTCCGGCCTGCACAGCAATATGACTTAGTATTCCATCATAAAAGGACTCAAATTCCATTGTAGCTTTGTCAGTTTCGATTTCAGCTAAAATCTCACCTTCACTAACTTTATCTCCAACATCTTTTAACCAACTAGAAATCGTTCCTTCTTCCATTGTATCACTCAGTCGAGGCATTGTTATATAGTCAATATGAGTACTTTCATTTATTGCATCGTCAGTTTCATCTAAAATTAAAGGTGTTACTGTATGATCATCTTTAATATTTTCTTGTTCATTAATCTGATCGACTAAATCAAGTTGATTATTACTGCTTGTTGTTTTTACTGATTCGTTTTCTGGAATTAAAAATTGAGAAATATCTTCACCTTCTTCACCAATAATACATAACAATGAATCAACTGAGGCTGGAACCCCTTCTTCAATTTCTATATGCAATAAGACACCATCATGGAAGGATTCAAATTCCATAGTTGCTTTGTCAGTTTCGATTTCAGCAAGAATTTCACCTTCACTAACTTTATCTCCAACTTTTTTCAACCAAGTTGCAACAACACCCTCTTCCATGGTATCACTCAACCTAGGCATTTTAATTACTTCAGCCATTTACAGTTTGTGTTTTAAAAATGGATAATCTTTTTGTTCATAAACAGCATCATACATGACATTAATTTCAGGGAATGGAGATTCTTCAGCAAACTTTTGACATTCGGCAACCATAGCTTTCACTCTATTATCTATAACCTTAATATCTTCTTCACTAGCATAATTATTATGAATTATAGCATCTTTGACTTGTGTTATAGGATCAATTTTTCTATACTCATTAACTTCTTCTTTTGTTCTATATTTCTGAGCATCAGACATTGAATGACCTCTGTATCTGTAAGTTTTCATTTCCAATAAACTTGGTCCACTACCTGATCTTGCTCTAGAAATAGCTTCGTTAAGAGCTTCAGCAACTTTAACAGGATTCATTCCATCTACAGGCCCACATGGCATTTCGTAACCTAAACCAAGTTTCCAAATATCGGTATGATTGGAAGTTCTTTTAACAGATGTACCCATAGCATAACCATTATTTTCAACAATAAATACGACTGGTAAATTCCAAAGCATCGATAAATTTAATGTTTCATGAAAAGAACCTTGTCTAACTGCTCCGTCACCCATAAAGCATAGGGTAACAGCGTCACGACCATGATACTTATCTCCAAATGCCATTCCTGCACCAAGAGGAATCTGACCACCAACAATACCATGCCCACCGTGGAATCTGTGTTCCTTTGAAAAAATATGCATTGACCCACCTAGACCATTTGATGTTCCTGTATTTTTACCATACAATTCAGCCATAACTCTTTTAGGATCTACACCAAGACCAATTGGCATCACGTGATTTCTGTATGCTGTAATCATTCTGTCTTTAGTAGTGTCCATAGCATGAAGGGCTCCAGCCAGAACAGCTTCCTGGCCATTGTAAAGGTGTAAAAATCCTCTTACTTTTTGTTGAATGTATACTGCAGCTAACTTGTCTTCAAACTTTCTCCAAAAAAGCATTTCTTCATACCAATTAAGGTAAGTTTCTTTCGTAACAGGTCTCATATAATTATGAACAAAGATAATTTAAAAAAATTACTTATTTCTCAATTAAAATAATGTTTTTAACAACTAGCTAGAAACGATTAAATGATAAAGAAAACCTTAATGTATTTTCTAAAGGACTTATAATTTCAGAAGTTGAAATTAAATATGAAAGATCAAATGTGATGTTCGAATTTGTTTTAAATCCAGTTCCAAGTGTTAAAAACTTTCTTGACCCCTTTAATTCATGTTCACTAAAATAGCCTGTTCTTAAAAAGAATGATTGATTGAAAGCATATTCAAGACCTAAACTGTAGGTTAACTCTTTTAATTCTTCCGATGATCCAGCTGGAGCATCACCAAAAGACTTAAATATTCCACTCAAAAAACTAATATCTTCTTGCTTGTAAGAAATTATTTCAGAGCCTGTAGAATCATAAATAGGTACACTTGGCGTTGGTACTAAAAGCTTATTTATTTCAAGAGAAACTGTAAAACTGTTGCTGTTATTTGATAAAAATTCAAATCCAGTACCAACTCTAAGGTTTGAAGGAATAAAACTTTCTTGCCCTAAATCAGAATATTTCATTTTTGGACCTAGGTTTGAAATGTTAAATCCTGCTCTCAAAATACCATCGTTTCTCCCTATTGAAATACGATCAGATTTATAAAATCCAGAAATATCAACTGCAACGCTGGTTGAGGCTTGAGACTCAGCATCAAAAGATTGTAACTTGACGTCTGAAAGTAAAAATCTACCTGTAATTCCAAGACCAAAATTTTCGTTTAGTTTTAAAGAATAACCAGCATCAAATATAAATTCATTAGGACTTTCTATGAAGGGAACATCCAAAGGGTTTTGAAGAATATCTACATCACCTAAACTGAAATATTTTAAACTAAAACTCCAGACTGATCTTTCGGAGGGTTTACTGTAGTATGTTAAATTTCCTAAAAAAACATCATTAATAATTTTACTCAGATATGGTGTGTAACTGAACCCAAAACCAGATGAGCTTTCTGAAAAAACATATTTTGAGGGATTCCAATGTTGAGCAAAATTATCAAAAGATGTGGCTACACCCTGTTCCCCAATACCTGATGCTCTTGCATCTGAGGAAATCATTAAAAATGGTACAGCAGTTGTAATTACTCTTCTTTCTTTTTGAGAATATATACTTAAAGCTGAAAGTAAAAATATAAATGATAATGTTTTCTTATTCATTTAATTTTTAAAAATAAATAAAAAAATACTTTTAGGCTCGATTTATTTTTGATAATGATTTGGCTTAATTGTTGTAATTTTTCTAGAGAAATAATTTTATTTTTATCAAACTTTATATATTTACAACTATTCTTATGAAAAATTTCAAACTTATTTTGCTGTTTGTTTCAATTTTAATAGTTATTGGATGTAGTAGAAACAATTACAAATCAGGGAAAAATATTTCTCAAGCTACCGGATGGAAAATCAACTCTTCAGATGGCGGATTTAAATTTAATACTAAATTTAAAGGACAGCAGAATGCCCCAGGAATGATATTTGTTCAAGGTGGAACCTTTGTTAAAGGAAATTCTAAAGATAATGTTTTGAACGATTGGAATAATACTCCCACCCAACAATATGTTAGATCATTTTTCATGGACGAAACTGAGGTCACTAACATAATGTACCTAGAATATCTTGATTGGTTAAAAAGAATGTATGGTAATGATTTGGAGCTTAAAAAAATATACTTGGCAGCGCTTCCTGACACATTAGTATGGAGAAATCCGCTTGGTTTCAATGAAGACATGGTTAACAACTACTTACGTCATCCAGCATTTCAGAATCACCCTGTTGTTGGAGTTAGTTGGCATCAGGCATCTAATTTTGCTCAATGGAGAACTCATCGTGTAAATGAAAGAATTCTTGCTGAAAAAGGTTATTTAAATAAAGATTCAATACTAAACCCGAATTCAAAACTTTCTTTTAACACAAAAACATATTTAATTGATCCTTCAAGTACTTACGATGGTAAAATATCAACACTTGTTGGTGACAAATCTATTTCAGAAAATGACACAATATTTTCATCTATAGAAGAAGGATTATTGCTTCCTGAATACAGACTTCCAACTGAAACTGAATGGGAGTACGCAGCTCTTGGTCTAGAGGAATTACGAAATGGAAATAATTATAGAGGAAAGAAAAAATTTCCTTGGGAAGGTGAATACACACGTTCTCAAAAGAAAAAAACTTTAGGTGATCAGCTTGCAAATTATAAACTAGGACAAGGTGATTATGGTGGTATTGCTGGATGGTCTGAAACAGGATCAGGTATCACCACAAGTGTAAGATCATATCCGCCAAATAATTTTGGGCTGTATGGAATGGCTGGAAATGTAGCAGAATGGGTAGCGGATGTCTACAGACCAATAATAGACGATGATGCTAATGATTTTAATTACTATCGTGGAAATCTTTATACTAAACCTTTAATTGATGATAATGGTAAAGTAACAACTATAACCAGGGAAAATTTTTCAGATCAATATGAAGTTCTTCCTAATGGAAGGTTGCTTATAAAAAATATGCCTGGTGATTTAGTTGAGGTTGAATTAAGCGAATTTGATTTAAATAGAACTAATTATTCGTCATCCGACAATAGAAATTATAGAGACGGTGATGTTGAATCATCGAGATTTTTTTCTGCCGGACAAGAAAAAGAAATGTATAATTCACCTAATATATCTGATGAAAATAGCTCATCAATGAATAGCACCTCTTTAATAAGTGATGAGACAAGAGTTTATAAAGGTGGATCTTGGCTTGACAGATCCTACTATTTAGATCCTGCACAAAGAAGGTTTCTACCTGAATATATGACTACAAATTTTATCGGTTTTAGATGCGCTATGTCTTATTTGGGTGAGTCGAGAAATTTGGGAAAGCCAAAGAAAAGATAGATCTTACTATTTATATTTTACTTTTTTTAAATTTAATCATTGGAGATTATCAAACTACATAAGTTATTAATTGAATGCGATTATAAGATATCAACTGACACAAGAAAAATAATTCGTAAATCAATTTTTTTTGCTCTTAAGGGAAAGAATTTTAATGGAAATCATTTTGCAAATAATGCAATAAAAAAAGGTGCTAGTTACGTAGTTATTGATGATAAAATTGAAAAAAAATATGATGAAAATCTTTATATTAAAGTAGATAACAGTCTAGAAACTCTTCAAAATTTAGCAAAATATAACAGATTGCAATCACATGCCAAAATTATTGCGTTAACTGGAAGTAATGGAAAAACAACAACAAAAGAACTTATTAAATCAGTTTTAGAGGTAAAGTATAATACAATATCAACAGATGGAAATCTAAATAATCACATTGGAGTACCTTTAACATTATTAAGAATTAAACCTGAAACCCAATTTGCGATCATTGAGATGGGTGCAAATAATTTGGGCGAGATAAATTTTCTAACCAAATTAATAAATCCTGATTATGGCTATATTACAAACTTTGGAAAAGCTCATTTAGAAGGTTTTAAAAATATTAAAGGTGTTATAAAAGGCAAAACTGAATTGTATGATTGGATCATCAAAAGTCGAAAAATTTTAATAATAAATTCAGATGATCAAGTTCAACAAAAATATATAAACAAAAACTCAATTTCATTTGGTAAAAATGAAAATTCAAATTATCATTTTGAAAACATTTCGAAAAATTATGTTGGTGCCAAATACAATGGAATTAATGTAATTACAAATCTTTATGGTGATTATAACTTTTCCAATTTATGTGCAGCAATTTCAATAGGTTTAAATTTTAATATTGATATAAATGAAATCTCTTATAAATTAAAAAACTTTAATCTTAGTATAAATAGATCTGAGTACATTGAAAAAAAGAATAAAAAAATTATTCTTGATGCATATAACGCAAATCCTACAAGTATGAAATCTGCCATCGAATCATTTGAAAAAGTTGAAGGAAATAAAATAGTAATTCTTGGAGACATGTATGAGCTTGGAAAATATCAAAAACTAGAGCATGAAAAAATTATTGAAGTTTGTAATTCTAAGAAGATTGATAAATGCATTTTTATTGGTGAGATATTTTACAGATTAAAAAATAACATATCTTCAAATTATTTTTATAAAAACAAGACTGATTTTTTTAAAAATAACAATCAAATTGATGAAACCAACATCCTAATTAAAGGTTCAAGAGGAATGAAAATGGAAGAAATTTTTAAAAAAATATTGTGAAAAAAATAATATTATTAGTTCTATTACTCTCGATTATATCTTGTAGTCAAAATAATTTAAAGAGATGGGTGAACTATGATCAATCGTCAGAAATAATTGAAAATTTAGAAAATAAAAATCAAAGACTTCGATACAAAAGAATTCAAAGCATGTCAAACAATAAAAATGACCTTATAAATGGATTTGAAGATGAAATCTCGATTTTTCTTAAAACTAGATATGATAAAATTAAAAACTTGATAATTGAAAAATCAATACCACAAATTCAAAAAAGTGTTTCTAAAGGGAAATTTTCATACTATGAATTAACTCTGTTTTATTTATCCAGAATTTATTTAATAGAATTTGATAAGGAAGAGTATTTAAATTCAATTATTTCAATTAATAAAAATGCTCTTTCTGAAGCAAAATTGAGAGATAAAAATATTACTCCTAATGTGAATTCAATTTATGGAATTCCTATTCTTCTGAAAGATAATGTTGGGTTTGAAGGGCTTGCAACGACCGCAGGAGCCTACAGTTTAAAAGATAATTTCACAAAAGATGCATACATAGTAGAAAAATTAAAAAACTCAGGCGCAATAATTTTAGGAAAAACTAACCTAAGTGAATGGGCTAATTATTTTTGCTTAGGATGTCCAAACGGATATAGTGCGATGGGAGGTCAAACATTAAATCCATATGGCAGAAAAAAGATTGATACTGGTGGTTCAAGCTCAGGGAGTGGTGTGGCAACAACATCAAATTTAAGTTCTGTTTCTATTGGATCTGAAACTTCAGGATCAATATTGTCTCCTTCATCATCAAATTCTCTAGTTGGTATGAAACCTACCATTGGTTCTGTTAGTAGATCTGGCATTATTCCTATTTCCTCTTCTTTAGATACTGCTGGTCCTATGACAAAATTTGTTATTGATAATATAATTGTAATGAACTCAATTATTGGGTTTGATAAGAACGATCCATATTCTTATAAAAAACAACCAATCAATTTAGATTTAGTAAAAAGTTCTGATCTAAGTAATTATAGACTAGGATATTATTCCAACTACTATCAAAATGACTCATTATACAGAACAAATATTGATTTGTTAGAGTTAAATGGTGCTAAAGTCGTAGAAATCAATCCAAAAAATATTTCTCTTCCAAATTTTAGAAAACTTTTGGATGAAGATATGAGAAGAGATCTGGTAAAATATTTTAATGATTATGGCAATGAAAATCTTGTAGTTAATGATATAAAATCAATAATAAATTACAATTCTTTAGACACTATCAATAGAGCTCCATACGGACAAGAAATTTTTAAGAGCATCATAAAAGATACCATGAGTGAATATGATTATAAATTAATGAAAGAAAAATTATTGTTTAATGGTAATAAATTTTTTGATTTAGATTATAATAAATATGACCTAGATGCAGTTATCTCAATTAATAATTACCATGCAAGTTATGCGGCTGTAGCTCACAATCCATGCTTAACTGTTCCTATGGGTTTTAGAAATGATAATTCACCAGCGGGTTTAACATTTATTGGAGCATCTAAAAATGAACAAATACTGTATGAAATTGGTTATGCTTTTGAACAAGTCTCGAAAAAAAGAAGAAAACCTAATAACTAATTGTTTAAAAGATAATCAATTGCTAGAGAAGTCATTGATCTGACTCCAGTTTCAATTGCAGAATCATCAACATAAAAATCAGGAGTATGGTGAGGGGCAACTTTAGAAAGGTCTTCCCCAACTTTTGATCCACCGATAAAAAAGTAAACACCTGGAATTTTCTCTTGAAAATATGAAAAATCCTCAGCGCCTGTTATAGCCTTCATTAAATTGACATTTTTTTCTCCATTTACTCTGTTAAGAGTTGGTAGGACCTCTTGATACAAAAAAGGGTCATTATATGTTATTGGATAGGATACCAAGTAGGTTATTTTAGCATCAACGTTATTAGATTTAGCAACATTATAGACTATTTCTTCTAATCTTTTTAAAACAATTTCTTTCATATTTTTGTCTAATGTTCTGATAGTTCCTAGCATATACAAATCTTCAGGAATAATATTACTTCTTACACCTCCGTGAATACTTCCTATAGTTACAACTGCTCCTGCTTCAGTTAACGGTAAACTTCTACTTACAATAGTTTGTAAAGAATTAACAATTTGTGATGCAGTGACAATAGGGTCTCTACCAGTCCATGGGGTTGATCCATGAGTCTGAACACCTTTTAAATCGATTCTAAATTCATTTACTGCAGCCATAATTCCCTCCGGTCTTAGGTGCACTTGACCAGCATACATCCCAGACCAAACATGGAGTCCAAAAATTGCATCAACATCCGGATTTTTTAAAACTCCTTCTCTAACCATTAATTCTGCACCGCCATCCTCTCCTGCTGGAGCACCTTCCTCAGCTGGTTGAAAAATAAATTTTACTTGGCCTGGAATTTCATCTTTAATTTCATATAAAATTTTAGCTGTTGACAATAATATTGCAGTGTGCATATCATGACCACAAGCATGCATGACTGGGACTTCCTCTCCATTGTATATACCAGTCATTTTAGATGCCCACGGTATGTTAGCTCTTTCTTTGACAGGAAGACCATCAATATCAGCTCTTAGTCCTACTACTGGACCTTTTTTTCCTTCATTTAAAATAGCTACTACACCTGTTTTTGCGACACCAGTTTTTGGATTATAACCTATTTTTCTTAGTTCTTTAGCAATTCTTTCAGCAGTTTTGAACTCTCTGTTACTTAATTCTGCGTTCTGATGAAACCAATGTCTAAGTTCAATTGTTTCTTCAATATTTTCTTGAATTAAATTATCAACCCTTTCATCAAACTTTTGTGAGTTAGATAGAGTACTAAATAAAATCAATAGATAGAATATATATTTCATTATTTTTTTAAATTATGAAATTAATTTCTGATAACAATTTCATCACCAAAAAAATCTACAATTAATTTATTTTTTATACTTACTTTTTCTGAAAGAATCATTTTACTTAGATTATCTAATATATTTTTTTGAATAACTCTTTTAACAGGTCTTGCTCCATATTCTGGATCAAAACCTAATTCGGAAAGTTTTTCAAGTGCCTCATCAGTTATTGAAAGATTTATATCCTTGTCTTTTAATTTATTTGATAGTTTATTAAACTGTAATTCAACAATTTTTTTAATTTCATTTTTCGTCAAGGGTGAAAATAAAATAATATCATCTATCCGATTCAAAAACTCAGGTTTCAAATTCTTTTTTAAAAGTTTCATTGATCTCTTTTTAGCTGTATATTTAGCAATATTAAAATTATCAATTTCCTGAAATGATTTTTGAATTTCATGACTACCCATATTACTTGTCATAATTACAATTGTATTTCTAAAATCTGCTGTTCTACCCTTACTATCTGTTAATCTTCCCTCATCAAGCAATTGCAATAAGATGTTAAATGTATCTGGATGAGCTTTTTCTATTTCATCAAGCAGAATTACTGAGTAGGGACGTCTTCTAACTGCTTCTGTCAATTGTCCTCCTTCATCATATCCGACATAACCTGGTGGAGCTCCTATTAACCTACTAACTGAATGTTGTTCTTGATATTCACTCATATCTATTCTAACTATATTTTGTTCGTTATCGAACAGAATTTCAGCAATTGCTTTAGCTAATTCAGTTTTACCAACTCCGGTTGTTCCAAGAAATAAAAAACTACCAATTGGTTTGTTATCATCTTGTAATCCAGATCTGCTTCTGCGAATTGAATCACTAATGGATCCAATAGCATCTGACTGACCTACTAGTCTTTTAGAAATTTCGTTCTCTAAATTCAATAGTTTTGATTTTTCAGACTTTATCATTTTTGAAACTGGAATTCCTGTCCATTTAGAAACGACTTCAGCAATATTATCAAAAGTTACTTCTTCGTTAAGAATAGAATTTTCATTGAAATATTTTGACATTTCATGTTCGTAATCTTTAAGTTTTTCTTGAAGCTCTTTTATCTTGCCATATCTAAGTTCCGCAACTTTGGCATAATCTCCATCTCTTTCACACTTATCAGCCTCAGATTTTAATTCATCGATATTTATTTTTGTTTGTTGAACCTTATCAATTACATTTTTTTCATTTTCCCACTTTGTATAAATTAAATTTCTATCATTTTTTAATTCAGATAATTGATCATTTAATTCTTTAATTTTCTTTTTATCATTCTCTCTTTTTATAGCAACAAGCTCAATCTCAATTTGTCTAATTTTTCTATCTAGATTATCTAGTTCTTCAGGCTTAGAATTTATTTCTAATCTTAATTTTGAAGCAGCTTCATCCATTAAATCAATTGCTTTGTCTGGCAGAAATCTGTCAGAAATATATCTGCCAGATAATTTTACTGCCCCAATTAATGCTTCATCTAAAATCTTTACTTTATGATGAGCTTCATATTTTTCTTTAATTCCTCTAAGTATAGAAATTGAATCTTCTATATTTGGTTCATCAACAAATACTTTCTGAAATCTTCGCTCTAAAGCCTTATCTTTTTCGAAATACTTTTGAAATTCATCGAGTGTTGTAGCTCCGATTGCTCGCAATTCTCCTCTGGCGAGTGCAGGTTTTAATATATTTGCTGCATCCATAGCTCCTTGCCCACCACCTGCTCCAACTAAGGTATGTATTTCATCAACAAATAGTATTATTCTGCCATCACTATTAATTACTTCCTTAATTACTGTCTTTAACCTTTCCTCGAACTCACCTTTATACTTGGCACCAGCTATTAAGGCTCCCATATCAAGAGCATAAATTAATTTCTCTTTTAAATTTTCAGGAACATCACCTTCAACTATTCTTTTTGCTAATCCTTCAGCAATTGCAGTTTTACCAGTTCCAGGTTCTCCAACAAGAATTGGGTTATTCTTTGATCTTCTTGAAAGTATCTGTAATAATCTTCTTATCTCATCATCTCTTCCAATTACAGGGTCTAATTTGCCATCAGTTGCTTGAGAAACTAAGTTGATAGCATACTTATCAAGTGCATTAAAGTTATTATCATCTGAGGATGATTTAACCTTCTCACCCTGTCGCATTTTAGATAATACATTCTTTACTTTTTGAGCAGTATAACCAAAACCATTTAGAACTTTAGAAAGCTCACTATTTGAATCAACTAGAGAGATTAAAAGATGATCGACTGAAACATAATTATCACCCATTTTTTTTGAGTGGCTAACTGCCTTCATCAATGTCTTGGAGGAATTTTGAGAAAATCCGATAAATTCACCTTTTACTTTCGGAATTGAATCAATCATTTTTTCAACTGTTGATTTGACTATTGAATTGTTAATTTCCAATTGTGTTGTAACATATGGGAATATATTTTTATCATTATCTATTATTGACTTAAGAATGTGACTATCTTGAACTGTTTGATGACTTTTATCAATAGCATTTTGTTGAGATTCTTGCAGAATTTCTTGAATCTTAAAAGTAAATTGGTCTGTTTTCATTAATTATTTTTAAAGTGTACATCAAAATATATTCCTCAATAAATTTATGTCAGATTGACGTATAATTATATAGAAATCAAGACATTATGTCTTATTCTCCAACTATTGTGATAATTATTTGTCTTGAGGATGCTTGATTTCTATGTTCACACAAGTAAACTCCTTGCCAAATACCAATTTGGGGTATCCCATTTTTTATAGGAAAATTAACTGATGAACCCAAAATA
The DNA here is from genome assembly GCA_902554655.1 of uncultured Bacteroidota bacterium. Lineage (GTDB taxonomy): Bacteria > Bacteroidota > Bacteroidia > Flavobacteriales > Flavobacteriaceae > Eutrophosalina. The sequence goes on along the minus strand of CACDPE010000001.1, from coordinate 134,777 downwards.
GAACTTTTTATATGTGAAGTCATATCGTCTTTGCCCTCAAGTGTATGAGTATAATGGTTATCATTTTCACTGACCAACTTATTAAAATGATTTTCAAAATCTATTCTGACAGCTGGATCTGCATTCTCATTAATTGTTAAGCTTGCGGATGTGTGCTTAATAAAAACATTTACAATTCCGCTCATATTAGGTAATTCATCAAATATTACATTACTAATTAAGTGGAATCCTCTAGGAAATGGTTTTAATGTAATTTCTTTTTGAAATATCATAAAATAAAATTATGTTAGATTAAATGAAAGATTACAAAAAATCTTGGAGCATTAATTTAACAAAAAGAATTAACTCAAGAGAGAAAGATATTTGGAATCTTATTTCCTCTCCAAATAATTTAGAATTATTTCACCCATTTTGTAAATCAAATAAAGTAATTAAATGGCCTGGTAAAGGCTCAATTGATGAACTAACATACTTAAATGATATTAAATTAATAAGAAACTTTATTTTTTGGAACGAAAATAAAGGTTATGAACTTTTAATAGGTAGAGAAAATGGTAAAAAATCATTAGTTAAATGGGATATTTTTAAAAAAAATAACAACAATTTTCTTTCTATAACAGTTTATCCACACTACATGAGAAATAGAAGTAAAATAATTTCTTTTTTTCCCTACTTTATATTCGTTAAACCAAACTTAAAAAAATACTTAGAGAGTGTTTTAGGTGGACTGGATTGGTACTTAAAAAATAAAAAGACTATTCCTAAAAACCATTTTGGAAAGCACAAATGGTTCTCATAATACAATTTGTTTAAATTAACTATTTATTAATATCATTAAAATATGTACCTATTGAATCTTTGAATTCTAAACCGTCAAGCATTCTGTTTTTATCTAATTTCTTAAAAGCAGACATACCCCAAAGCAATAATTCTTTAAAAAATAATAAATCTTGTTTTTTTTGGTTGTTACAATATTTATCAATCAAATGATCAAGAGGTTTTACTGAATTTAATACTTTTTCATATTCAACATTAGTAAATTCATCACCAATAAAAATTTCATTTTCATTAACTAAAAACCACTCAACGACTTCATCATAGGGAGAGACTTCATCTTGTTTTTGCAACTTTTTGATCTCTGGAAAATATTTTATGAATATTGATTTAACTCCTTCATTTATCAAGTCATACGATATCTGGTCAGCACCTTGTTCCTCTCCCTCATAAACTAACTCAATTTTTCCATTGATTGCTGGAATAATCCCGGCGAAGTCTGATAATCTAATTACTGAATTATCCTCACCATTAATAAGCATCCTTCTTCTAGTAGTACTAATTAAATTTTCAAATGCTGTAATACTCATCCTTGCACTTACTCCACTTTTATAATCAACATAATCACTTTTTCTAGCAGCAAAATTTATTTCTTCTACTAAGTCTTTGGCTATTTCAGGAACATATACATTAGAATAAGATGAATTTGCCTCTTGATTTGTAATTTTTTTTGAAACCTCTATGGATAAAGGATAATGAGTAATTATTTGAGATCCAATCCTATCTTTGAGAGGCGTAACAATACTTCCCCTATTTGTATAATCTTCAGGATTTGCAGTAAAAATAAACTGGAGATCAAGTGGTAATCTTAATTTGAATCCTCTAATTTGTATCTCTTTTTCCTCCAAAATTGAAAATAATGCAACCTGTATTCTAGCTTGTAAATCTGGAAGTTCGTTAATAACAAATATTGATCTATTGGCCCTCGGAATCATTCCAAAATGAATAACTCTTTCATCAGAATATGATAATTTTAGAGAAGCTGCTTTTATTGGATCAATATCACCAATAAGGTCAGATACAGTAACATCGGGCGTTGCTAATTTTTCATAAAATCTTTCAGATCTATGAATCCAATTTATTTTCGTATCATCACCTTTATTATTGATCATTTTTTTTGCATAATTTGATATTGGATCTAATGGATCATCATTAATTTCTGATCCATCAACAACAGGAATCCACTCGTCCAGTAAATCAACCATTTTTCTTGCTAATCTTGTTTTTGCTTGTCCTCTAAGTCCTAGAAAATTAATGTTATGTTTTGATAATATAGCTCTCTCAAGATCAGGTATGACTGTATTTTCATAGCCATGTATTCCAAAAAATGAAGGCTTACCATTTTTAAGTAAATTAGATAAATTATCACTTAGTTCGTCTTTAATACTTTTTGACTTATAATTTATTTTTCTTAACTCTTTTATGGTTGAGTAAACTGGTTTTTTCATTTAAATTTTTCTTTTTTTATTATTATTATAATCTTCAAAAATCATTTCTCCAAGATTGTCTAACCCAGTGTAAAACGCTTTTCCCCCGTTTGCTTTAGAAAACTCTCTAACAAAATGCTGAAGATATGAGTCTCTAGCAATCATAAAAGTTGTAATTGGAATTTTTAACTTTCTTGCTTGTTTGGCCATATTGTAGCATTTATTGATAATCTTAGGGTCTAAACCAGCACTATTCTTATAAAAACTTCCATCGCTTAACTTTAAACAACTTGGTTTACCGTCCGTTATCATTAAAATTTGCTTATTATTATTCTTCTTTCTTTTTAAAATATCCATTGCTAATTGGATACCTGCAACCGTATTAGTATGGAATGGACCTACTTTTAAGTAAGGTAAATCCTTAAGCTCAACAACTTTAGCTTCATTTCCAAAAACAATAATATCTAATGTGTCTTTTGGGTATCTGGTTGTTATTAACTCTGCTAAGGCCATAGCTACTTTTTTTGCAGGAGTTATCCTATCCTCACCATAGAGAATCATACTATGACTAATATCAATCATCAACACAGTACTCATCTGAGATTTAAAAGCCCCGTTAGTTACAACTATATCATCAGAAATTAAATTCAATTCATCGCTGCCAGTACGTGTATACATGTTTTTTAAACTTTCACTGATTATAATTTTATCAAATGAATCACCATATTCAAAACTTTTAAAATGAGACAAATCATTATCGTTTGGAGAAGAAAACTTAGATTTGTGATTACCTTGTTTGGACTTCTTAATTTGACCGAAAATCTTTTTAAGTGCAAATTTTCTCAAGGCCTTTTCCATCTTCGATGTGATTTTCAAGAATTCCCTAGATGAATCAGCACCAATTTCTGTAGATATATATCCTTTATTTAATAAATCATTAATAAAGTCGTCAATCGTATAGTCATCATTAGTTAATGAATATTCTTTATCTAACTCCCTAAGCCAATTAATTGCTTCATCAAAATCTCCAGACGTATAAGTTAATAGTTCTTTAAATATTTCGAGAAGTTTATCAAATACAGAGATTTTTTCATTAGAAAAATTAGAAAAAGTCCAGCCTGAAATTGGAATATTACCAAGAAATTTCACAAAAAATAAATTACAAATCAAATGCCAAGTTTTGATTTGATTATAAAAAAATAAAAGTGGGTGATACTGGACTCGAACTCACATCTTAAGCTATTCATTTTCAAAAGCTTAATTTTTTAGGGTGTTCCCCAAGGGAACACTTTATGTTTCCCGTAGTATCACTTTCACTTAAACAAAACTAATGAAAATTAATGTAGACAGATTCTGTCCACATTAATTTTTAAATTTTAACATTATCTTATTATTTTAAAAACATTTGATTCACATTACAGTCATACTTTCTGATGTGTTCAAAAAAAGACTAATAGATTTAGTTGTTCTTTCAGATATTCACCTAGGTACACGAGGGTGCAGAGCTGATGAATTAATTAATTATTTGAGAACTATCAAACCTAAAAAAATCATTCTAAATGGTGATATAATTGATATATGGCAGTTCAAAAAAAAGTACTTTCCAAAATCTCATTTGAAAGTAATAAGAATACTCTTAGATTTTTTATCTAAAGGAACCAAGATTTATTATTTACCAGGAAATCATGATGAAGTTCTTAGGAAATTTAATGGTTATGGAATGAAAAATTTTAAAATTAGTAATAAAGCAGTTTTAAAATTAAATGGTAAAAAAGCTTGGTTTTTTCATGGTGATGTATTTGATATAACAATGAAGTATTCTAAATGGGTCGCAAAATTAGGAGGAATAGGATATGATTTTTTGATTAGATTAAATTTTACTGTTAATCGTTTTAGGGAATGGAGGGGTAAAGGAAAAATATCATTTTCTAAATACATAAAATACAAGGTCAAGGAAGCAGTGAAATATGTCAATCAATTTGAAGATATTGCTCTCGGGATAGCTCGTGAAAATAATTATGATTTTGTTGTCTGTGGACACATACATCAACCAGTTATTAGGGATCAAATTATTAAGGGAAAAAAAATAACATATTTGAACTCTGGAGATTGGATAGAAAATTTAACTTCACTGGAATACAACAATGATAGTTGGAGTTTGTTCGAATATGATCGTAATAATTTCAAAAATCTGAAAAAAGAAAGAAAATCAACAATTGATAAATCAACAAACGAACTTTTTGAATCTATGCTTAAAAATTTTAAATCATGAAAATTTTATACGCAGTTCAGTCAACAGGAAACGGACATATAATTAGAGCAAATGAATTAATTAAAATTTTTAAAAATCGAGCTGAGGTTGATGTGTTGATTAGTGGAACTCAATCATCATTAAAATTGAAACATGATATAAAATATCAATATAAAGGCTTGAGTTTTGTATTTGGAAAAAAAGGAGGAATTGATTTTTTCAAGACATTTAAATTATTCAATCCAATAACATTTATTAGAGAGATTTATAATTGTCCAGTTAACAAATACGATTTAATAATTAATGATTTTGAACCTATATCTGCTTGGGCATGTTTATTTAAAAGAAAAAAAAATTGTATTGCATTGAGTCATCAATTCTCTTTATTATCACATAAAGTACCAAAAGGGTCAAAAGTGAATCTGATTCAGTCATTTATTTTAAAATATTATTCACCTATTAAGAAAGGCTATGGATTTCATTTTAAAAAATATGATAGAAATTTTTTTTTCCCAATAATTAAATCCAACCTAAGAAATAAAGAAATTAAAAATGGTTCTCATATAACTACATATTTACCATCATATTCAGATGAGTATCTTTATGCTATATTTTCAAAAATATACAAGCAAAATTGGCATGTTTTTTCCCAACATACAAAGCAGAAGTATAGGAGAGGAAATATTTCATTTTTTCCTACAGGATATGAGGAGTTTGAAGAAAGTTTATTGTCGTGTTCAGGAGTAATATGTAATTCTGGTTTTGAAACTCCATCTGAAGCACTATTTCTTGGAAAAAAATTACTGGTTATTCCAATGAAATATCAATTTGAACAACATATGAACGCAGTTGCCTTAGACAAAATGGGAGTTAAAGTTCTAAAAACACTTAATAAAAACTCAATTAGTAAGATTAGAAAATGGATTAAAAAAGTTAATCTAATTAGGATGACTTATCCTGATGAAAATAAGAAAATCATTGATAAAATTTTAATTGATTTTATAAGAGAAAAAGCAAATAAAAAAATATCTAATAATTTAAAATACTTTACAAACCAAAGGGATACAATACTCTGAGAAAATGTTAGGTTTCTAATTACAAAAATTAAATTTTCACTAGTTCGAGTCAAAATTTGGGAACACTTTTTAGTTTTGTAAAGCGTTGATAATCAGTGTGTATTTTTTTGTGGGTGATACTGGATTCGAACCAGTGACCCCTACCCTGTCAAGGTAGTGCTCTGAACCAACTGAGCTAATCACCCCAATACAAATTCTAAACTAATCATAACAAAAATAACCCTCATTATCTAGATCTAAGTACTGAACTTTATCAGTCATAGTAGAAAATTGAGATGTTGTATTACCTCCAAAAACATAAAATTTTCCATTAACTATTTCAGACATTAAATGTCTAGAGTTTGCAACATCACTTTCAACAACTCTAAATGAATTATCATCTGTATCAAAAACAGCAAATAAATTTTGGATATTATAATCGCCTTTTATAAAAATTTTATTTTTATATTTTGAAGTTGTATGAGCCGAGATTGAGACTGGGATAGAAATTTCATCTATCAAAGAATTATTATTTAAATCATATACTAAAATTTTATTAAGTACTTCTGAACCTAAATATCCTGCTATGACATATAATTTATCGTTTATTATCTCACCCTTAGTATTACAAATAGCAAATGGAAGATTACCTATTAATTCAAATGAATTATCGTTTAAATTATATTTTACAATTTTATCTGAGCAGTCTCCATTTTCATCTGTTCCACCAAAAAAAATAATATTATGAAATTTCCAAATATCACTTCCATTTTCTCTAACAGGATAAGGGTTTATACCATTTAATATTTTTATTTCATTATTTATTAAATCAAAAACTTCGACTGAATTATTAAGACCTCCACCACTTATATCGCCATTAAGTAAATAAATTTTTGAATTATAAATTTCAATATCTCCGTATCTAAGGCTAATGAGATCGTTTGCAATTTCAGACCAAGTTTCATTATTGGTATCATACCTAATTATATCACTAGTACGTGAATTAGAAACACCATCGGTATTTATTTTTGCTCCTCTGGATATAAAAATATTATTATTTAAAAAAGTTGATGAACCATAGGCTCTTGAGTTGGGTAAACTGATTGACGTTTTAAATGATACATAATCAGCCTCAACACAAGGGGATTCAACCAGCTCTGAGTCATTATTGTTGTCGCTACAAGACAGAATTGATAGAATTAATACAAATAATGAAATTAAATTTTTCAATAATTAAATTTAGTATAATTATTGATAATTATTTTAAATGTTAAGAAATGTTTCGTATCAAAATGACAATATTAAAAATGAAATTGAAGATTTAATTGGAAAGTCATATTCTTTTTTTGAAAAAATAAAAAAAGGAGGTGTTGGTTCGGGAAAATTACTAATTACAAAAGCAAATAAAGAAATAGAGAATCTGTTAATTCTTGATCAAAATACAAATCATTGTAATATTGAGTTAAGAGTAAAAGGTATTATTATATACTTTAGGTCACTTTTAGAAACATATGGTTTAGTTATACCATATTATAAATTAGTAGTTTTTAAAGTCACTGAAAAAGAATACACATTTAATATTGATAGTAAATTTTTAAAAGTAAAGATCAAGTCAGAAAAAGATCACACTTTCATAAGAAAAATTATGAAAGAAAAAGCTAAAAATACTATAAACTACACTCCATAGAACTTTGATTACCTAAATTTTAGTATTTTTAAAATAAAAATGAAAAATATCTCAAAAATTTTATTTCTGCCTATATTTTTGTTCTTAGTCCATTCATGTGAAGTTGAAAACACATTGACAGATGATGAATTAATTGAAGCAATTATTAACTCAGATGAAAAAATTTCAGTCTTAGAAAATGATTTACCTAATAAATTAAAAAATTCTATTTCAGATTACATGCCCGATGATTTTATCGATAATGCAAAACTAGCACCAAGTCTAGGTTATCAGATAGAGATGAGGTCAATCGAGGTTTTCACAATGGGAGTTAAATCTGGTGATGTTTTTTTTGATACTGATGGTAGAAAATTAGAAAGAAGTAAGGATTTTGATAAAAAAGATAAAAATAAAATAACCAAGCCCTGTTTTAAACTTAAATACCCATTAACTCTTGAACTGCCTGACGGTAAAACTGTTGAAGTTGAAAATAGAAAAGAGCATTGTGAAGTTGTAAAAACTTACCACTCTAAAAGTAAATCCTCAAGAAAAGAAATTAAAATATTATTTCCTGTTACTGTGACATTTTATGATGACAATAAAAATCTTATTGAAAAAGTAATGGATAATGAAAAAGAATTACAAGAATTAAAAGAAACCTGCGAACAAAAGGACACTAAAGAAAGAAAAAATTAAATATTATAATTAAACTAAAAATTAAAATAGGATTCAGTTTGAATCCTATTTTTTTTTCAAAACTGCAAATAATATAAATAAAAAAACAGAAACTAGTAAACTGACAAAACCGACAGGTAATAAAAAAAATGGTTCTTGTAGTATTGTATTTTCATCAACTTTAGAGTCGATTAAGTAAAATGCTAAAAAACAAACAATACCAATTACTAAAAAACTTGTTGCTATTTTAAATTTAGTTTCCAATTGATATTAATTTTTATAATTTTAAATTAATAAAAATACATGATTCGATTTGATAAAAATAAAATTAAAAGTTTAGAAAAAATTTATAGATTGAATCTCATTAATAGCTGTACTGGATATAAATCAGCTAATCTTCTTGGTTCAATTGACAACGAAGGAAATACAAATCTTGCAATTTTTAGCTCAATTACACATATGGGAAGTGATCCCGCAATGATTGGATTTATTTTAAGGCCAAGAACAGTACCTAGAAATACTTATAATAATTTATTCAGAACAAGGTACTTTACAGTAAATCATATAAAAATCGGTGATATTGAAGATGCTCACCACACCTCTGCTAAATATCCAAAAGAAATATCTGAATTTGATAAAACCAAATTTGAACCAGAGTTTCTTGATAATTTCAAAGCTCCATTTGTGAAGAGCGCTAAAATTAAATTTGGGTGTAAATATTTAAATGAATATGATATTAAAGAAAATAATACAATTTTAATTGTAGCATCGATTGAATGTCTATACGTTGATAAAAACTCATTACAAACTGATGGATGGATAAGACTGGATAAGGCAGAAACAGTAACCATAAATGGATTGGATGGATATGCTAAAACTGATCTAATTAATAGATTTAAATATGCTAGACCAAAAAAATGAAAGATTTTGTCGATAAAAAAATTCTAGAATATGTCCAGAATAAAACATCAGATGAATCAAAAATTTTAAATGATCTGTCTAGAGAAACCCACTTAAAAGTTCTCAATCCAAGAATGTTAAGCGGACATTATCAAGGCAGATTATTATCACTAATTTCAAAATTAATTAAACCTAAATCAATACTTGAGATTGGAACATACACTGGCTATTCAACTTTATGTTTATTGGAGGGTCTTGAAAAAAAAGGTTTTATACATACAATTGATCATAATGAAGAACTATTGAATATCCAAAATAAATTTTTTAAAAGAGCTAAAGTATCAAAAAGAATTAAACAATATACAGGTGATGCTAAAGAAATTATAAAAAACTTAAAAGTTAAATTTGATCTTATTTTTATTGATGCTGATAAAGAAAATTATCCTCTATATTATGATCTAGTTTTTGATAAACTAAAGTCAGGAGGAATCATCATTGCGGATAATATCCTTTGGAGTGGAAAAATTTTTGAAAAAGTTGAAAAAGATGATTATGCTACGCAATCAATAATAAACTTTAACAATAAAATCAAGAATGATGAAAGAGTTGAAAAAATTATCTTACCAATAAGAGATGGTTTAAGTTTGATAAGAAAAATTTAAAGATCTCTTTTAATTGACCCAGTTAAATCATCAATTTCGTCTTTAACACTATCTATCTGTTCCGATATCTCTTTAGTGTCAATCCCCTTATTTTTTGCGCTTTTTTGTATTTCAGTTTTTATTTCTTGTGTGGCATCTTTAACGTGTCTAATACCTTTTCCTAATCCTTTAGCAATTTCTGGAATTCTATCAGCTCCAAATAATAAAAGAATAATTAAAAAAATTACTAAAATTTCAGCTCCACTAATGAAAAATACAAACATTTATCCTTTAATTTTTGATTTAAATTTATCAAATTCTGACTCAATTTCTTTTTCTGGCCAAGAATTATTTGATGTATCAATATCCGCAGTCTCCTTGTCAGGATCAAGACTAACACTTAAAATTTTTTTATTAGATGTCAAAACTTTTCTAACTTCTGAATCATTTTTTCTCCAAACTTGTGCTGGATATTTTTTTCTTTCAATTGTTCCATCATCATATTCAATATCAATTATGATTGGCATTACCAGTCCCCCTGGCTTTTCAAAAATGATTTCATAATAAAAATTTGGAACATTCAAATTTTCAATTTGTTCTTTTGAATAATTTTCTTTTAAATAATTATTTAACAACTTTGAATTTTCCGTGGATTGATTTTCCTTATTATTTTCTAAATCATTCTCTAATTTATCTAAAAAAATTAGGGACCTCCATCGATTCCGAGGTATACCCATTTCTTCAATCATAAGTTTTTTGAATTCTTCACTTGGGTTTGGAGAAACAAAATATTCTTTAACCTCCTTTATTGCAATATCTACATAATCAGTAGTATAGAACCAACCCCGCCAAAACCAATCCAAATCAACAGCTGATGCATCTTCCATCGTCCTAAAAAAATCTTCAGGTGTTGGGTGCTTAAATTTCCATCTATTAGAATACTTTTTAAATGCATAATCAAATAAATCTTTACCCATCACTGTTTCTCTCAATATATTCAGTGCAGTGGCAGGTTTTCCATATGCGTTAGGCCCCAAACTGTAAACATTTTCAGGGTTTGACATAATTGGAGCCAAAAAATTTTGATCGACACTCATGTAATCTACTATCAGCTCTGCTGGTCCTCTGTCAGAGGGGAAATTTTTATATGGATATATTATATCTGGATATTTTTTTCCAAATTCTTGTTCAGCTAAATACTGAACAAATGTATTAATTCCTTCATCCATCCAAGCCCATTGTCTTTCATCGCTATTAACAATCATTGGAAAGAAAAAATGTCCAATCTCATGAATTATTACTCCAATCATTCCAAATTTCTCGTCATCTGAATAAGAACCATCTATATTGGGTCTTCCAAAATTAAAACATATCATTGGATACTCCATACCTACTCTGTGAGCATGTACAGAAACAGCCTTGTGATAAGGATAATTAAATGTATAATCAGAATAAAATTTTAGTGTTTCAACAACAGTTATAGTAGAAAAATCCTCCCACATTGGATTACCCTCTTTTGGATACAAAGAAACAGCCATCACATCATCATTTCCTATTTTTACTGCCATCATATCTAAAATATACTTTCGAGAAGTTGCAAAGGCAAAATCCCTGACATTTTTTGCAATAAATTTCCAAGTTTTTTTGCTATTGGAAAAAGATTTTTCAGCAATCTCAGCTTCTTCCTGCGAAACTATAATAACGGGTTTATCATATGATTTTTTTGCTCTATTATATCTTTTTAGCATTTCCTTAGAATAAACTTCTTTTCGATTGATTAACTCCCCGGTAGCTTCCAATATATGATCGGCTGGAACTGTTATGTTAACTTCATAATTTCCAAATGGTAAAGCAAATTCTCCATCACCCCAAAACTGATAGTTTTGCCATCCTTCAACTTCATCATAAACGCACATCCTCGGGAAAAACTGTGCTATCGTATAGGCACGGTTGTCGTCATTTGGAAAAGTCTCATATCCAGATCTTCCCCTGTCCAACAAACGATTATTAATATTGTACCACCATTTAATTTTAAATGAAAAACTTTGACCAGTTGTAATTGGATTAGGTAAATCAATTCTCATCATGGTTTGATTGATGAAAAAATCAAGATTTTTATTATCTAATGCCTTAACATATTCAATATTAAATCCACCATCGAAGCTTTCACCTAAAAACTCGTCATCAAATGTATCAGGAATATACGCTGGTTGAATACTATTATCACTATCATGTATCAAGCTCTGAGAATCTTTTGACCTAAGATTCTGATCTAATTGTACCCACAAATAATCTAATTTATCTGGTGAATTGTTAGTGTATGTTATGATTTCATCTCCATATATTTTTTTATTAATATCATCTAACTCAATATTGATTTTGTAATCTGCCTGTTGCTGGTAATACTCAGGACCTGGAGCTCCTGATGCAGTTCTGAACATGTTTGGAGAAGAAAATTCTTGATTTAATTGACGAAATTTATTTGTATTTATTTTTTCTTGTGAAAAAGCATTTAAACAAAACAAAAAAAATGCAAATATGAATATCGATAAATTATTATTCATAAAATTCATAATATATAAAATTACTCATTATTAAAATTAAAACTATCTTTTGGATTATACATATCCTGAATTAAGCTTTTTCTAAATCTGCCACTTCTAAAAAGAATAATATTTTTTTGATCAGGAAAAGAATTAAATAAAACAGAATTTTGAATTTTAATTGATTTATTTTTTAAATCATTATCCAAGTTCATATAAAAATTTATCTGATCTCTTTTTTTTTCATATCCTAAATACTCAAGAATTATTCGTTGATTTTCAATTTCTATTATAAAGTTTTCACTCAAATATCTTTTAAATATTTTATTCAAATAATTATAATCCTTGTCGTAATCAACAACTACTGAATCTAATTCAAGATCTTTTTCCAAGTCATCATAAAATACTTTTAAAGTTATTTCAAATGTTTGCGATTTTAAATCAAAATCAATCAATGTCGTACTCACATAGTACTTGTGTATTACAACAAATAATAGTATATAGAAAAATTTAATTATTAATTGATTCATAAAATATATCAAGATTTGATAAAATTAATCCATGGTTAGAGTTTTTAAAATCATTTTCTAAATCAAAATTTTCAGTTGCACCTAATATAAACTCGTAAATTTCATCAATTTCCAACTTATATCTTTCTTGAAAATATTTTACTCCGTAAAATTGAATAACCGACTCTATTGTATTATATCTAAGTTCGAGTCCTCTTGCCATTTTTAAGTTTTTATAATAGCCAGAGAGTTGTTTATAAATACCTTCAATATTTAATGGCATTACCGGAAGTAATAAAACATTAAGCAAAATTTGTGCATTATTTTTATATGCAATTTTTTCTTTTCTAATGCCCTTAAAACCAGGAATTCCAAAATCATCAAAGTTTAAAACTTCTGTTTTGTTTACTCTGTTTGCATCTGCTAAAATATTTCCCGAAAGATTGTGAGGTGTTACAGTAACATTGCTTAGTTGATTTACTTTCTGTTCCAGGTAAACTCTTAAAGAATCTGATTTAAAAATATTTTCATTAATAAATATTAAATGAGCTTTTATTTGCAATGATCTTAAATAAATTGAATCATTCAAACGAACACCAATTTTAAAAAACCCATTAATATCAGAAATTGTGGTCCCACCAGTAGACTTGTTTAAGATAACAATTCCACTTTTATCGATATCGTTATTTATAATTTCACCTGTTAAAGTTTTAATTTCATTAACCTGAGTGTGGGCTAATGAGATTACTAATACAAACAATAATGAAAACCAAACTCTAGTTGACAATTTTATTGAATTTTTTACTCTGTTTTACTAAAAAATCTATCAATTCGAACTCCTTATCTTTTTTTAAGAGAATTTTTGATGGAAAATTTTCATCACAATAAATTAAGAACTCATTGATTTTATCTTTTCGTATACCAAGACTTTTTATAAAAAAGACATCATCATAAACTTCTCTAATCAAATCACTTGGATTATAATTAAATGAAGAACTTTCTTCATTTGACTTTTTATTAATTGTATTAGCAATTAACTTATATAGATTAACAAAATTTAAACCATCTCTAAGTTTCCCCTGCTCATTAACGACATTTACAACTCTCGTAGATTTATCACTGCTATAATCAAACCTTTTGAACTCTTCTTCTTTTAAATCTAAGAATTTTTCTCTGTTCTCTGGAGTGACAACAACCTCATCTAGAGCTGTTACTTTTTCATTAACATCTACAACTATTCTATTTCTTTGCAAAATTTCTTTAGTAATAATAATTTCCCTAATCTGATATTGAACTGATGAAAAAAGTATTTTATCATTTAATTTAACTTCAATTTCAAATTCTCCTTCATTATTAGTTGTTGTTGCTATTTGGGAAGTATTATTAATAACATTGGCGCCTTCAACATTAACATTTTTATATAGAACCTTTCCCTTTATCCATGTACGATAATCATTTTGTCCAAACGAAAGAGATGAAAAAAGAGTAACTAAAACAAAAAAATATTTTTTAATATTCATCAATTAATTATTGAGCGGGAGACCGGGTTCGAACCGGCGACATTCAGCTTGGAAGGCTGACGCTCTACCAACTGAGCTACTCCCGCATTTTAGTTTTAACAATTTAAGATTAAATTTGTTAGAATTGAATCTTAACATAAAAATAGTCAAATCTAACAAGTTGCTTAACCTCAGAAGTAAAATCTTAAGAAACAACATGAATCCATCTAAATGTATTTATAGAGGAGATGATGATAAAACATCATTTCATATTGGAGCCTACATTGATGGAATTTTAGTAGGAGGAGTTTCAATTATAAAAAACAAATGTTTATATAAAGATTTTCCTGATTGTTATCAGCTTAGAGGTCTATTTGTTGATTTTAATCATCAAAAAAAAGGTATCGGAAAAATGATAATTAAGAAAGTTGAGTCTTTACTTAAAAATAAAAAAGTTAGTTATTTATGGATGAATGCAAGAGTTAAAGCACTTGATTTTTATTTAAAATTAAATTACACTAATTCTGAAATAACATACAATATGAACGAAATAGGTTTACACTATATGCTTTATAAAAAACTATGAATAAAAGTAAATTCTTTATTTTAATTATAATTTTAATTCCTATATCAGAATTAATGTCACAGAAAATAGACTTAGATATTCTTCAAGGTAAAACAACTAGACATCTTATTGGTGATACCGTTTTACTTGAAAAAGAGACATTTAAAGCATTTGAAAAAATGAGAAAGGCAGCGATGAGGGATGGAATTAAAATTAAAATCATCTCTGGCCATAGAGATTTTGAAAGACAAACTTTGATTTGGAATTCTAAATTTATAAAGTTCACAAAAGAATTTAAATTGAAACCTGATGAGGCTATAAATGAAATTATAAGATTCTCTACCATTCCTGGAACATCTAGACATCATTGGGGAACAGAGATAGATATAATTGATGAAGATTTTAAAAATGAAAATAATCCATTAATTTCTGAAAAATATGAGTCGGGGGGTATTTTTTATAAATTGAAAAAATGGATGGATTTGAATTCCAAAAAATTTGGTTTTTATCTAACCTACACAAATGATGAAGAAAGAAAAGGGTTTGAATATGAACCATGGCATTACAGCTACAAGCCTATTTCAAAGAATCTTTTAGAAGACCTTAAAAAAAATAATATTTCAAAACTAATATCTGATCTTGAAATTATGGGTAAAGAATATTTAACGAAAGAATTTATTGAAAAATATATTAATGAAAATATTCTAGGTGTTAATAAGGAACTTGAGCTATAAATTGATATTATATCTTTAAATTTGTTGGTATAAAATTAATTTGAAAGAAAAAAAACAAAGTATTTTAATTATTCTTGATGGCTGGGGAATATCAAATAATTCAGAGTTCTCAGCTATTGATCAGGCTAAGACGCCTTTTTTCGATAGTCTTATTAAGAAATATCCAAACGCAAAACTATTAACTCATGGTGAAAATGTTGGGCTTCCAAATGGGCAAATGGGTAACAGTGAAGTAGGCCACATAAATATTGGGGCTGGAAGAATTGTTTATCAGGAATTAGCAAAAATTAATCATGATATCATTAATAAGACAATTGATGAAAATAAAAAACTGATCGAAGCTTTTAATTATTGCAAATCAAATAAAAAAAAGCTTCATTTTATTGGCCTTGTGTCTGATGGCGGAGTTCATTCCCACATAGATCATGTTAAACACCTAATTAATCTGTCTAAAACTCATGAATTAAAAGATGTATTTGTTCACGCCTTCACAGATGGTAGAGATGTTGATCCAAAATCTGGAATTAATATGATTAATGAACTTGTAGAATCCATGCAAGGAACAAATGCAAAACTTGCTAGTGTTTGCGGCAGATATTATGCAATGGATAGAGATAAAAGATGGGAAAGAACTAAAAAAGCATATGATTTGATTGTTAATGGAATTGGAAAAAAATCAAATGAAATTGAAAAATCGATTATTGATTCTTACAACAATAAAATAACTGATGAATTTATTGAGCCCATAGTAATTGTTGACAATAAAAATCTTCCGTTAGCAAAAATTGAAGATAATGATGTTATTATATTTTTTAATTTCAGAACTGACAGAGGAAGACAACTAACTGAAGCATTAAGTCAAAATGATTTTAATGATTTTTCGATGAAGAAATTGAACTTAAAATTCTTAACAATGACCAATTACAATGATGAATATAAAAATATTGATTGTATTTACGAAAATGAAAATTTAAGTCAAACATTGGGTGAAGTTTTAGAACGAAACAATAGAACTCAAATTAGAATTGCAGAAACAGAAAAGTATCCCCATGTCACATTTTTCTTCAATGGAGGAAAAGAATCACCTTTTGAGAATGAAACAAGAATCATGTGTCCATCTCCTAAAGTTGCAACTTATGATTTAAAACCTGAGATGAGTGCGTATGAAATTAAGGATTCCATAATACCAGAAATAAATTTAAATTCCGCTGACTTTATTTGCTTAAATTTTGCAAACCCTGATATGGTAGGACACACCGGAAATTTTGATGCTGCTATTAAAGCATGTGAAACAGTTGATATTTGCTTAAAGGAAATCGTTGAATCTTCAATTAATAATAATTACTCAATTATAATTATTGCTGATCATGGTAATAGTGATATTATGAAAAATAATGATGGTTCACCTAATACAGCGCATACTACAAATCCAGTTCCTATTATTGTTATAGATTCAAAAACTGATAAAGTTAATGATGGTATCTTAGCTGATATTGCCCCAACTATTCTAAACATTATGGATATTGACATTCCAAAGAAAATGTCAGGAAAAATTTTAATATGAAAAATATAATAAAACTTTCTATACTATTTATTTTATTTATTGGTTGTAATGGTAAAATAAAAAAAGAAGCTAATGTTGATAATGAAGATATTGAGTACGTAGATTTAATTGGTAAATTTAAAAGAGTAGAACTTGAGACACATCCATTTATTAAAGATTCTTTTAATCTGAATTATACTGATTATAAAGTAGATCAGGAAGTATTGAAAAAAATTAAACCATTACTAAAAAGAGATATTAGTATCAAAGTAATTATGGGTACATGGTGTGAAGACAGTAGATTACTAGTTCCTCAATTTTTTAAAGTAATGGATAAATTAAGATTTAATAAAAGAAAAATTGAGCTAATTGGGTTGGATAATGAAAAAAAATCTCCAGATAACTATCACGAAATTTATGAAATATTAAATGTTCCTACATTTATATTCTACAGGCAAGAAAAAGAAATAAATAGAATAGTAGAAATAACTATTGAAACCTTGGAAAAAGATATTTTTAGTATTCTTAGTGATAGTGGCTATGAAAATGCTTACTATGGATTCTAAAAAAATAGTAATTAAGACTGAGGAAGAAATTGAATTAATTAGAGAAAGTGCTTTATTAGTTTCAAAAACCTTAGGACTTATAGCCAAGGAAATTAAACCTGGGTCAAATTCCTTAAAGCTTGATAAGATTGCAGAAGAATTTATTAGAGATAATGGTGGAGAACCTGGTTTTTTAGGAATGTATGGATTTCCAAACACTCTGTGTGTGAGTCCAAATCAAGAAGTAGTACATGGAATACCAAATGAAATACCATTTGAAAATGGGGATATTATATCAATTGATTGTGGCGTTCTTAAAAATGAATTCTATGGAGATCACGCTTACACATTTCAAGTTGGTGAAGTAAATGATGAAATAAAAAAACTACTAAATGTTACTAAAAAATCTCTTTATGAAGGTATAAGAGAATTTAAAATTGGAAATAGAGTCGGCGATATTAGCCATGCAATACAAAACTACAATGAAAAAAACGGTTATGGTGTCGTAAAAGATTTAGTTGGTCACGGCTTAGGTAAAAATTTACATGAGAAACCTGAAGTTCCAAACTTTGGAAGAAGAGGTAATGGAAAATCCCTTGTTAATGGAATGGTTTTGGCAATTGAGCCTATGATTAATTTAGGAACTGATAAAGTTCTACATTTAAATGATGGGTGGACTATTGAAACAGAAGATAAAAAACCGAGTGCTCATTTTGAGCATAATGTGGCATTAATAAATGGTCAAACAAAACTTTTATCCACTTTTGAATATATATATGAAGCATTAGGAATTGAATCTAATGAAGAAAATGAATTTAAATAAATATGAAGTTCATAGTAAGATTATTTCTTAATTTGTTTCCAAGAATATTTCTCATTAGAATAAGTCTTTTATTTAAACCTTTTTTTGATATTTTTTTTAAGGGAACAAAATTTACTGATCCAATTAATAATAAATCTTATTCTTACTTTTTTCCCTACGGATATAATAAGCTAAGAAAAAATGCTTTATGTCCAGGAACATTTTCTCTTGAGAGACATCGTTTATTGTGGCTTTATTTAAAAAAAGAAACTGACTTCTTTAATTCAAATAATAAAATACTTCATTTCGCTCCTGAACAATGTTTTCATAAATTTTTTAAATCATTTTTTAAAAATTATACCTCGACTGACTTAAATTCACCAATTGTTGATATTAAAGCTGATATATGTAATCTACCATTTAATAACAACTCATTTGATTATATTTTGTGTAATCATGTGTTAGAACACATATATGATGACGAAAAGGCAATGAAAGAAATCTTTAGAGTTTTAAATAAAAATGGAATTGCAATTTTACAAGTACCCATAGATATAAAAAGTAATTTATCTCATGAAGGAAGAGATATAGATGATAAAGAAGTTAGGAACAAACTTTTTGGACAATATGACCACTTAAGAATGTATGGTTTAGATTATTTTAAAAAATTAAAAAAAGTTGGTTTTAATGTAAAGAATATAGATTATCTATCAAAACTTAGCAAAAATGAAGTAGAAAAGTTCTCATTAACAAATGCTGGAACTATACCAGTTTGTATTAAGGATTAATAAATAATTTTTTAAAACCAAGCGAAGAATATTCTGTAACATTATTTAATGAATCTACATAAATAATAAAAGAATCTATTTCATCATTACCTTCAGTTAATTCAATCGCATTATCAATATCACCTACCATCATAGCTGTAGCAAATGCATCTGCTGTAAAACAACTTTCGCTAATGACTGAGGCACTTAAAACATTTGTTTCTTGAGATTTACCATTGATTGGATTTATTGTATGAACATACTTTTTTCCTGATTTAGGATCAATTTTATAATTACGATAGTTACCTGATGTGGCTATTGAAATATTTTCAAGTTCTAATAGTTTGTAATAGTTGCTTTCACTTTTTAAATCAGGATTATTTATAGCAATTTTCCATTTCGAGTTTTTTAGAATATTTATTCCACTAGACTTTATTTCACCACCAATATCAATCAAATAATTAGAAACTCCTTTGGACTCAATATAATTTGAAATAACATCAACTGCATATCCTTTAGCAATAGCATTAAAATCAAGTTTTGTCTTGATATTTTCTTTGTTTAGTTTACGATTATTAATTGAAATTTTATCAAAACCAACAGACATCATTATATTAAAAATTGAGTCTTCATTGATATTATTTTGAATTTTGTTAGGACCAAATCCATAATATTCAAGTAATAAACCTATTGATGGATCAAAAAGACCATTAGTTTTTTTATGTAATAATTTAGACTTGTTATAAACATCAAAAAATAAATCATCAACATCAATATCATCTCCGTTATTAATTTTAGATATTACAGATGAATTAATATATGTTGATAATGAGTTGTTAAAACCTTCAAAAATAGAATCAAGATTTTGTCTTGAAATTAGCTGATCTTCCTCACAAAACATTTTAATATCATAATATGTTCCAAATGTATATCCAGTCAAATTAGTGAAATTTGTACTAGAGCTACAAGAATATAAAAAAATTACAAAGAGAAATAAAAGGTGTTTTGAAATCTTAGCCTCCAAAATCGTCAAATCTAATATTCTCTGGCGGCACGCCGAAATCAAGAGCCATTTTTTCAACGGCAAGATTCATAAGAGGAGGTCCACAATAGTATACTTCAATATCTTCAGGTGATTCGTGAAAATTTAGATAATTATCAATAACAGCTTGATGAATAAAACCTACAAACCCGTCGCCATCTCCATCTAATCCGTCTTTAACCTTCCAATTATCCTCTTCTAAAGGTTCTGATAATGCTATGTAAAATTTAAAATTTGGAAAATCTTTTTCAAGAGCTTTAAAATGGTCAACATAAAACAACTCTCTTTTTGATCTTCCACCATACCAAAAATTAACTTTTCTTCCACTCTTTATGGTTCTAAATAACTGATATAGATGAGATCTCATAGGGGCCATACCAGCTCCACCACCAACATAAAGCATTTCAGCATCTGAATCATTTATAAAAAATTCACCATAAGGTCCAGAAATTGTTACAGTATCACCAGGTTTTTTTGAAAAAATGTATGATGAGGCAATTCCAGGATTAACATCCATCCATCCATTTTTCTTTCTATCCCATGGTGGTGTAGCAATTCTTACATTAAGCATTATTTCTTTACCTTCTGCAGGATAAGATGCCATTGAATAAGCTCTTTCAACATCATCATCATTTTTCATTTTTAAATTCCATAATCCAAAGTTATCCCACTCTAATTTAAATTTTTCTGGATCATCTGGATGTTCTTTTGGATGAGAAGTTATATCAATATCACTGTAATTAACTTCGCATTTAGGAATTTCGATTTGTATGTACCCTCCAGCCTTATAATTCATCTCTTCAGGAATTTCAACGACAAATTCTTTAATAAAAGAAGCTACGTTATAATTTCTAACAACTTTAGCTTCGTATTTTTTAATTCCAAAAACCTCTTCTGGGACATGAATATTCATGTTTTCTTTTACTTTTACTTGACATCCTAATCTCCATCCTTCTTTGATTTCTTTTCTAGAAAAATGTGGTTTTTCTGTTGGAAGTATTTCACCTCCCCCATCATTTACTATACACTTACATTGAATACAAGTACCTCCTCCACCGCAAGCTGATGGTAAAAAGACTTTATTGTCACCTAATGTTGTTAACAATGTACTTCCAGAGCTGACCTCAATTTCTTTTTCATCATTAATTAATATTTTTACAGGGCCTGATGGAAGTAATTTAGATTTTACACCCAAGAGCATAGCAACTAAAATATATATAACTAAAATGAAAATTATCGTACTAATTAGTATATATGTAAAAACACTCATAAATTATAATTTTATACCCATAAAGCTCATAAAGCCTAAGGCCATTAATCCGGTTATTATAAAAGTGATACCTAAGCCTTTTAATGGAGCAGGAACGTTAGAATAAGCAATTTTTTCTCTGATTGCGGCAATTGCTACAATAGCTAAAAACCATCCGATTCCTGATCCTAAACCATATACTGCAGCTTCAGAAACACCCGAAAAATCTTTAATTTGCATAAAAAGGGACCCTCCTAAAATAGCACAGTTTACTGCAATAAGAGGAAGAAAAATTCCTAATGAGCCATAGAGTGCTGGTGAAAATTTTTCTACTATCATTTCAACTAATTGAACCATTGAGGCAATTACAGCAATAAACATTATAAGGCTTAAAAAACTCAGATCTAACTCTGCATATTCTGGACCAATCCATTTAAGAGCACCGTCAACTAATAGATACTCATAAATTAAATAATTCAAAGGCACAGTGATAGTAAGAACAAAAATAACAGCAAGTCCCATACCAACTCCGTTCTTTAGTGTTTTTGAAATGGCTAAATATGAGCACATTCCAAGAAAATAAGCGAAAACCATGTTTTCTATGAAAATACTTTTGATAAATAAATTAGCGTACTCTTCAAACATAACTTTTAACCTTGTTCAATTAATTTTTCATTTCTAGATCTCTGAATCCATATAATAATTCCAACAGTAATTAAGGCCATTGGAGATAATAACATTAATCCATTATTCTCATATCCCATTTCATATACAAAATCTGGAATAACTTGATAGCCCATTAAATTACCAGAACCTAATAGCTCTCTAAAAAAAGCTACCAGAATCAAAATTACTCCATATCCTATTGCGTTTCCAATTCCGTCTAGTAGAGATTTATAAACTCCATTTCCAAGAGCAAAAGCTTCTAGCCTACCCATTACAATACAATTTGTAACAATCAAACCGATAAAAATTGAAAGTTCTTTACTAACATCATAGGCATATGCTTTTAAAAATTGATCGACCAAAGCAACTAAAGATGATATAACCACTAAAAAGACAATAATTCTAATTCTATTTGGGATAAGATTTCTTAAGACAGAAATAATTACATTACTACAAGCCATTACAAAAATTACTGATAAGGTCATAACAATGGCTGGTTTTAACTGAACTGTTATAGCTAAAGCTGAGCATATTCCTAAAACTTGAACCGTAATTGGATTATTATCGTCAAGTGGATCTGAAAGTAACTTCTTGTTCTTTTTTGAAAATATAGGTTCACTATTTTTACCTATGAATAGAATTAATGGTTTTTTGTTTTTATTTTTTTTCATTTTTCTTTAAAGTTGTGCTATCTCTAACTTTTCAAGATATGGTAAATAATTATTCAATCTTTCTTTAATCATATTGGTAACACCATCACCAGTAATTGTTGAACCAGAAATAGCATCTACTTCATGATCATCTTTATCAGAATTACCTGGATCGTTATTACCTTTTAAAACAGTTATTCCAACTAATTGACCATCCTTATTAAAAACTTTTTCGTCGATAAAACTTTCTTTAAACCAATCTTTAGTAATCTCAGCACCTAAACCAGCAGTTTCTCCTTTATGATCAAAAGAAACACCATTTATAGTATTAAAATCTGCTTTGAGAGAAATATATCCCCAAATTGCATCCCAAAGTCCAACACCTCTCAATTCGATAATATAATAACGTTGAGAATCAATATCAGCAATGTAGAGAGGAAAATGTTGATCTTTATAATCCTTTTTTAATTCCTTGGCGAGGTTTAAATCTGAAAATGGATTTAAAGATTCATTAATTGATCCATCTATTTTCAATGCTAATTCTTGAGTAATATATCTACTGTAAGACTCCTCAGCTTCTTCTCTTGAAACATTTATACCCACCGTGGACAATATGTTCTGCATTTTCTCATTCTTAACATTCTCATTTTGCAAAGGCTTTAAAGTTTGGGAAGTATATGCAAGTATTGATGCAATACCAATAATCATAATACCTACAAATAAAAAAGTATAAATATTAGAATCTCTATTCATTAAGCTGTTTTTAATTGATTTTTAACTCTTTGTTCTCTTTTTTTAATGTTTGATTCTAAAACATAGTGATCAATTGTAGGTGCAAAAACATTCATTAATAAAATTGCTAACATAACACCTTCAGGATATGCAGGATTAAAAACTCTAATAAGAATACATAAAATACCAACTAGTATTCCATAAATCCATTTTCCTTTAATTGTTTGTGCAGCAGATACAGGATCGGTTGCCATAAATACAATACCAAAAGCAAATCCACCAACAATTAAGTGACTCATCCAATTAAAACTCATAAGGGCATTAGCTCCCCAAAGGTTGAATAAATATCCGGTAATTGCAGCTCCAATTACTCCACCAAGCATAATTCTCCAACTCCCAACTCCTGTATATATTAAAATGAAAGCTCCAATTAAAACCATGAGGGTTGATGTTTCGGCAATTGATCCTGGTATTGAACCAACAAACATTTCCATTATACCAAATTGTTCAGGTGTATTTCCAGCTGCAAGCATTCCAAGAATAGTTTCACCAGAAACACCATCAACATATGAAGCCTCTGATACCCAAACCTGATTTCCTGACATGTAAGTAGGATACGCAAAAAATGCAAATGCTCGGGCGGTGAGTGCAGGATTGAGTATATTCATGCCGGTTCCTCCAAATGCTTCTTTACCAATAACTACAGCAAAAGCTACTGAAGCACCTACCATCCATAAAGGAATGTCTACAGGCATTATCATTGGAATTAAAAGACCAGTAACAAGATATCCTTCATTAACTTGATGTCCTCTTAAAATAGCAAATAAAAACTCTAGAGATAAACCAACAATATATGAAACAGCAATCATTGGAATAATTTTGTAAGATCCATGTATAATTGCATCAAGTGTAGTGAAAGCTTCAGAGGTTTGTATCAAATATTGATAACCAGTATTGTAAATTCCATAAAATAATGCTGGTAAAAGGGCAATAATAACTGTAATCATTACTCTTTTTAAATCAATTGCATCTCTTATGTGAGCTCCTGTTTTTGCTGTGTGATTTGGTACAAACAAAAAAGTTTCAAAAGCATCAAATGCAGGATAAAGTTTTTCTAATTTTTGTCCCTTTTCAAAAGGCTTTTTTAAATTATCAAGGGTTTTTCTAATCTTCATTTTACTGTGTTTCTTTATATAAATAATCTAATCCATCTCTTATAATGGTTTGTGCTTCTATCTTGGATGATGATGAATAATCAATTAATCCAAAATCCTCAGGTGAAACTTCATAAATTCCCAGTTTTTCCATCTTTTCAATATCACCTATTAGGCACTCTTTAATTAATTGCATCGGATATACGTCAATTGGAAAAACACTTTCCATTTCTCCAGTGGCTACAAATGCTCTTTCCTCTCCATTTAAATTTGTATCGTATTCTTTAGGTTTACTATTAGTTAACCACGAGAATGATGTTTTATATATACTAGGTACTTTATTATTTATAAATGGAATCCATCCAAAAAGTTTATACTCATTACCTTCTTTTAAAACTGAAACATTATTATTGTAATAACCCAGAAAACCATCAGGACTAACTTTATGACCAGATAAAACATCACCATTGATAAATCTCAAAGTATAATCTTTTGAAAGTTTAACCTTTTTTATAATTGATTTTAGTTCAACACCTAATCGAGTTTTGAAATACATTGGATTTTCAACAGGTGGTCCTGAAATAGCTACTGTTCTTTCTGGAATATACTCACCATTTTTTACAAAATTTCCAATAGTAACAACATCCTCAGGTTTAACAACCCAAACAACCTCACCTGAATTTATTGGGTTAATGTGATGAATTTGCACACCTACATTACCGGATGGATGAGGACCATCAAAAACAGTAGTATTATAGTTAGACAATTCCTCACTAAAAAATGATTGACATTTTTTAATGCCTAAATTAACATTATTTGGACATAATATTTCAAGAGCATCAAGGCCGATCTTAAAAACATCAATGTTATCCTTTAATATAAATTCAAAATCAACACCAAGTGGAGTGGAATCAAAGCAGGAAACATGAATCGATTTGGGATTTAAATTTGGATCAGCAATAATATCAAAGGGTCTTTGTTTGATGAAGGGCCACAAACCACAACTTAAAAATTTACTTTTTAAATCTTCAGCTGATGATTTTTCTAAATTAATTGGCTTGTTTTTTACAAATCTATCCTTGCCATCACTTTCAATTATAATATTCAATATTTTTCTTCTATCCCCACGAATTATATCTCTAATTTTACCAGAAATCGGGGAAACAAAAACCAATTCTTCATTTGTTTTTGAGTAAAAAAGTGATTCACCTCTTTTTACAAAATCATTTACTTTTTTGGTAAGCTTAGGCATCACCAAATGAAAGTCTTGTAAATTTAGAGCGTAAGATTTTGCTAGAGGAATTTTTTCTATTTTTTTGTTTGCAGAACCTTTAATATTAATGGATAATCCTTTCCTTATCCTAATGTCTTTTGTCATAAATAATTCAACACGCCGCAAATGTATTAATTAAAAGCCATTAAGTGAAATATTTTTTGTTAATATTACATAGATTTTTCAACAATTTTTTATGAGAATAATAAAGTCACATTTTTTTTTAATAATTGTAATATTTTACAGCTCAAATAGTCAAGAAAATTTAATTAAATCTATACAATTAGTAGACTCTAATTTTGAAAATGAAAAGATTATTTTTAATGAATCAGAAAAAATCATGGTTGTTTTTGATGAACTGACAAATAGAACAAAAAATTACTACTTTGAGGTTGATCATTATGATTTTGATTGGAATTTATCTGAACTAAGAAAATCTGAGTTCTTAGAAGGATTTGATGACATTAGAATAACTAATTATTTTAAATCATACAATACTATTCAACCCTATATAAATTATCAATTCCAAATACCTAATCGGAATTTTAAAATTAAAAAATCTGGGAACTATATGATCAAGGTAAAAAATGATGAAGGAAAGTATATTTTTAAAAGGAAATTTATTTTTTTAAGGGATGTATCATTAGGCTCAATTGAAATATCAAAATCAAGAAAAATCAATTTTCAAGACTCAAATCAGAAACTAAAAGTAATAATTAATTGTAAAGATTGTAATTTTTATAGTAATTCCCACATATACAAATTAATCGTTTTTAAAAACTATGATTTGCATAACTACAAAGTCATTAGTTCACCAACATATAAGCTTTCTCAAAAAGTTATTTATGACAATATAGTTTTTAGAGGAGGTACAGAGTTTTTTAATTTTGATAATTCAAATATTTTAAATACCAATATTGAAATTAAAAATGTTGAGTTAAATAAAAACTACATAACAGAGCTCAGAACTGACATTATACCAACCATTTACACTTACGAGCCTGACATCAATGGAAAATTCATAATTAAAAACAATAATAAGAATCCACAAACTGAATCAGAGTATTCAAATGTTGTTTTTTCTCTAAAAACAAAAAACCTTTTAAATAATAATATTTATTTGGTTGGAAACTTTAATGACTACAAAACAAATAAATCCAGCCAACTAAATTTCAAAAATGGGCTTTTCCAAGTTACATTATTGTTAAAACAAGGTTTCTATAATTATAAATATTTGATTAAGGATGAAAATAGAAATTATGAAATGGCTGATTTTTGGGAAACTGAAAACGCATATACTGCTATTCTTTATGAAAAAAGACCTGATGAAAATTATTTTAAAATAAAAACTATTGCCACTAACAATTCATCAAATATTGTAAATTAGTGATGCATTTTTTTTAAACATGACAAATAAAATTACTGACTTAGATAACTTAAAGGGAATCAGAATTTCAGTTAAGTCATTATACCTCAATAAAATAATCTTTGAAAAAAAAATTAAATACAAATTCAAAAATGTAATTACTATTTATAATATTGGAATGAATACAGTACAAATTATTTCTAAACACAAAAAATTATTTGATTTAAAGGGTGTAAAATATATTAGTGGTTTAATTAAAAATAAACCCATCTTAAAACCTGGAGCTAAACTGGAATTAGAATTAAATTATTCAATGAGATCAAAAATCACATCTATTATTGGTTATTTTTCAATTATATGTTTAAATACATCCACTAAATGCAAGGCACATATTCCAACTATCAAATTATCACCACCTGAAACTTTAAATTAGTGAATAAAATAAAATTATATAAAGCAGAAAACGAACCTGTACTTGGTTACCACAAAAATTCTCCCGAAAGAAAAAAAGTTGAAAAAACTTATAATGATATGTTCAGTTCTAAAATTGATATCCCATTGTACATTGGTGAAAAAACTGTTTTTACTGAAAATAAAAAAGATATTTTACCACCACATGATCACAAAAATATAGTTGGAACTTTTTCTCAAGCTGACAAAAAACATGTAAAAGAGGCAATCGAAAATTTAATTAAAAATAAAAAAATGTGGTCTGAAACAAAATGGGAAAAAAGATGTGAAATTTTTTTAAAAGCTGCTGAACTTTTATCTGATAAGTACAGAGCTGAGATAACAGCTGGTACTATGATTGGACAATCAAAAAATATTTTTCAAGCTGAAATTGATGCAGCTTGTGAGTTTATAGATTTTTTAAGATTCAATGTATCTTATCTTACAGAAATTTACAATGAACAACCAATCAATGGTTCTGGTAAATCTAATAAATTGGAATATAGGGCATTAGAAGGGTTTGTATATGCAGTAACACCATTTAATTTTACAGCCATTGGCGGAAACTTATGTGCTAGTGCAGCACTTATGGGTAATGTTGTTTTGTGGAAACCAAGTGATAATCAAATCTACACTGCAAAAATTACCATGGATATTTTTAAAGAGGCTGGCCTGCCAGATGGAGTTATTAATTTAGTAACAGGTGATCCAGAAATGATATCAGACACTGCATTAGCTCATCCAGAATTTTCAGGACTACACTTTACAGGATCCACATCCGTTTTTAGAGATCTTTGGAAGAAAATTGGAAACAATATTAATATTTACAGAGATTATCCAAGAATTGTAGGTGAAACTGGAGGAAAAGATTTTATATTTTGTCACCCATCTGCGAATGTTGAGGTCTCTGCAACTGCAATAATAAGAGGAGGTTTTGAGTTTCAAGGTCAGAAATGTTCTGCAGCTTCAAGAATTTACATACCCAAATCAATTTCTGATGAACTTATTTCAAGTGTTGTAGATCAAACAAAAACAATCAAAATGGGGTCTCCTATTGATTTCAATAATTTCATGACAGCTGTAATTCATAAAAATGCTTTTAATAGAATTTCTGAATATATTGATTACGCTAAATCCAGCGATGATTGTGAAATATTAATTGGGGGTGGATATGATGACAGTGTTGGATATTTTATTGAACCAACAATAATTCTAACAAAAAATCATCAGTTTAAAACTATGCAAGAAGAAATTTTTGGTCCAGTTGTCACAATTTACGTGTACGATGATGAAAAATGGAACAATATGCTGGATATTGTTGATCAAACATCTGATTACGCTCTGACTGGAGCATTTATCTCTGAAGATGAAGAAAGTATTAAGACAGCATTAAATAAATTAAAATACAGTGCTGGAAACTTTTATATTAATGATAAGCCTTCAGGTGCAGTTGTTGGTCAACAACCTTTTGGAGGATGTAGAGCTTCGGGAACTGACGATAAGGCTGGTTCTAAATTGAATTTATTACGATGGGTTAGCCCAAGGTTAGTAAGTAGAACGCACAAACCACCCACTAACTATCCTTATGATTATATGGATTAGGAACATATATAATTTTTTTAGTCTGAAAGTAGTCTAAATTAATTTTTTCAATTATATCGTAAGACATATAGTTTTTTGTTTCAGAAAATTCATGTTCAATATCTCCACCTTTTAAAAAAATAAAACCATTTTTTAATTTGTGATTGTTTTCTTGTTTAAAATTATTAAAACAATTTTTTTTAATTTTTGGATATAAAGCAACTGCCCTGGATATAATAAAATCGTACTTAAAATTTATGTCTTTTGCATTTGACCAACTAGTTTTCACATTTTTTAAATTCAACTCATCAATGACAGAATTTACAACATCAATTTTTTTTTTAACACTATCAATTAAGTGAAAATTGACATTTGGAAAAATTATTGAAAGAGGAATACCGGGTAAACCTCCTCCAGTACCCAAATCCATAATATCGCTATTATCTTTAAAATTAAAAT
The DNA here is from genome assembly GCA_902554655.1 of uncultured Bacteroidota bacterium. Lineage (GTDB taxonomy): Bacteria > Bacteroidota > Bacteroidia > Flavobacteriales > Flavobacteriaceae > Eutrophosalina. Next base: position 105,199 of record CACDPE010000001.1, on the reverse strand, counting down.
ATTTTGAAATAGATAAAGAATGTAATATATGATTTACTTCAAAATTTTCTATGTCTTTTCTTGAAACTAAATTTATCTTTTTATTCCAAATAGTTATTAGATTTTTAAACTTTTCTAATTGCTTCTTTTTTTTAGAATCAAGTTGAAAATAAGAATCTATTTTATTTGTCATTTATTTATAATATATCTTACTAAAGTAGTCCAATTTAAATATCTTTGGCAAAAATTAAATTCATTTTTTAATGAAAGAGTTTCTTACCAACAAAATAAATAATCTTCCTGCTTCAGCTACCCTAGCAATGGCTGCCAAGGCTAGAGAACTTAAAAATAGTGGAATTGATATAATTGGTTTAAGTTTAGGTGAACCTGACTTTAATGTTCCAGATTTCATCAAAGATGCCGCTATTAGTGCAATTAACCAGAACTATAATTCATACACACCGGTTGATGGATATGCTGATTTAAAGAAAGCTATCTGCGAAAAGTTTAAAAGAGATAATAATCTTAATTACAATACAAATCAAATTGTTGTATCAACAGGAGCTAAACAATCTATTGCTAATGTAGTTCAAGCTATTGTTAAACCAGGTGAGGAGGTTATATTATTAGCACCTTTTTGGGTCAGTTACTCGGCCATTGTTGAAATGGCAGAGGGTATACCAATTATTATAGAAAGTGGAATTGAAGATGATTTTAAAGTTAAGGCCTCGAAGATTAAAGATTACATAACAGATAAAACTAAAATGATTATTCTTAATTCACCTAATAACCCAAGTGGATCAATGTATAGTGAGGATGAGCTAAGAGCGATTGGAGATGTATTAAAAAACTATCCAAATATTTTTGTTTTATCAGATGAAATATATGAACATATCCAATACGGTAGTGATCATTTTAGTTTTGGTGCTATTGATGAAATGTATGAAAGAACTATAACTGTAAATGGTGTAGCAAAAGCATTTGCTATGACAGGATGGAGAATAGGCTACATTGGAGCACCTGAATGGATTGCCAAAGCTTGTACTAAACTTCAAGGTCAAGTGACCAGTGGTGCAAATTGTATAGCTCAAAAAGCTACTATTGCTGCAATTAAAGCTGATGTAAAACAAATTAGCTATATGGTTGATGAATTTGAATCTAGAAAAAAACTAATAATTGAACTTCTTTCAGGGATTAAAGGAATTAAACTTAATAATCCAGACGGTGCATTTTATGTTTTTCCTGATATTTCATATTATTTTGGAAAAGAAATTGATGGTTTTAAAATTAACAATTCTTCAGACTTCTCAATGTTTCTATTGGAAAAAGCTCATGTTGCTACAGTTACAGGAAGCGCATTTGGTTGTCCAAATAATATCAGAATAAGTTATGCTGCGTCAAAAGAAAATATTAGAGAAGCAATAAAGAGAATTAAAGCGGTTTTAGCCTAAATTTTTCTCCAAAAATATGGCGTAAATATTATTAAAAAAGTAAATAATTCAAGCCTTCCTACTAACATTAAAAATGAGCACCATATCTTGGCAAAACCTGATAACCCCTCATAAGTCAATGAAGGACCTAATGAACCAATAGCTGGTCCAACATTTCCTAAAGATGCAGCTGAAGCACCTACTGCTGAAGAAAAATCAAGGCCTTGTGTACTCAAAACACCTGCTCCAATTATGAATAAAATTAAATAAAGCATAAAAAATGCTAAAATATTTACAATTACAGCTTTTTTAACAACTGAGTGATTATATCTCAAAGGTAAAACTGCATTTGGATGAAGTGCTTTCTTAAATTCTAAAAATCCATTTTTAATTAAAATTAGGTGTCTAGAAATTTTTATTCCACCAGACGTAGATCCAGATGAAGCACCTATAAACATTAATCCAAAAAAAAGCATAGTAAGAAAAGGTGTCCATCCTGCAAAATCACCTGTTACAAATCCAGTCGTGGTAATTACAGCAACGATCTGAAAAAACGCATGTCTAAAACTTGATTCAAATTTTCCGTATATCTCAGGATGATCAAATTCAGTATTACTTAAATCTACATTAAAAAATAAAACTAAAGTTGTTACTAAAACAAATACAGCAATAAAACTTAAATACCAAATGAACTCAGTATTATTAAACAATTTCCTGAATTTCCCAATAAATACAGAATAAATCAATAAATAATTTGTTCCAGCAAGAATCATAAAAAATATAATTATATATTGGATTTGAGGTATCGAATTCCAGTAAGCTAAACTATTGTTTTTGGTAGAAAATCCACCAGTAGCAATATTACTCATTGAATGATTTACAGCATCAAATATGCTCATTCCAGCTAAATTTAATGCTATTGTCTCAACAAAGGTCAATCCTACATATATATACCATAATCTTTTTGCTGTAGCGCTTATTCTGGGATGAATTTTATCCCCACTTATTCCACTACCTGGTGCCTCAGCTGAAAACAATTGCATTCCTCCTATACCAAGTAAAGGAAGAATTGCTATAGCTAATACAATTATTCCCATCCCACCAAGCCAATGCGTCATACTTCTCCAAAAAATTATACTTTTAGGTAGAGATTCAACATCATTAATAATTGTTGATCCAGTTGCAGTGTACCCTGACATACTTTCAAAAATTAAATTTGAAAAAGAGAATATTGAACCTGTTGTATAATAAGGCACCAATCCGGATAAGATCATTGTTAACCAACCTACAGTTACAATTAAATAACCATCTTTTTTATTTATTTGTCTAATATTATTTTTATTAAACAACATTAAAATAAGGCCAATTGAAATTATTATAATTGCTGAACTAGTAATTTCATGAACAACTCCATCGTTAGTTAATAAACTAACACCAGCAGTAATTAGCATAGCTCCACCATTAAATAAAAGTAGAAGTCCAATTATATATAGAATTAACTTATAATTTAGCTTTGACATAAACTAGAAAAAAAGTTTTTCAACTTTACTAATACCCTCATACAAGGAACAGATAAGGACTTTATCACCTTCCTGAATTTGAAAATCACCTAAGGCAATCAAACCTTTATCATCCCTTATAACTCCTCCTATAATTGCTGATCTTGGAAAATTAATATCTTTTATTTTTTTACCAATAACCTTAGAGTTAGAACTAACTAGAAATTCTAAAACTTCAGCGTTCATATTATTTAATTTATTTAGTTCAAGTATATTCCCCTTTCGAATAAATCTAAATATTTCATTTGCCGCTAAAAATTTTTTGTTAATTAATGTATCAACACCAATAGATTCAGATAATTCAAAATAATCAGAATCATCAACCAACGCAATTGTTTTTTTTATTTTTTTTGACTTTGCCATAAGGCATGACATAATGTTTTTTTGTGAATCTCCAGTAGTAGAAATAAAGGCATCCATTTGATCTAAATTCTCTTCGCTCAATAGATCAACACGAGTTCCATCTAAATTTAAAACCAAAACATTATTTAATTGATCTGCAATTTTTTCAGCTTTATCATTATTAATCTCAACCAATTTGACTGAATATCCTTGTTCACTAAGTTCTTGAGCTACCTTGAAACCAACTCTACCTCCGCCAAGAATCATAATGTTTTGAAGTTTATCTTTTTTTGTTCCCATTAGTTTATATAATTCATCAACACCATCATCACAAGTTATGAAGTATACATGATCATCTTCTTTAAATAAAGTATTTCCTCTTGGGATAATTGCAGATTGACTTCCGCTTCTTTCAATTGCTATGGGCATAAATTTAATTCCTGGATATACTGACGCAGCTTCCTGAACTTCTTTTCCAATAAAAGGAGCATCAATTTGAATTCTAGCTGCCATCATCTTAAGTTCACCATCTTCAAAGTCGTGGCTATTTGTAAAAGCAGAATCATTTACTAATAATTTAATTTCATTAACAGCTAGATTTTCTGGGGAAATAATTTCATCAATTCCTAGTTTTTTAAAATCAATAGTATTATCATTTATGAATTCAGGATTAGTTATTCTTGCTATTGTTCTATTTGCTCCAAGTTGCTTAGAAAGACTACAGGTTAAAAAATTAATTGATTCACTCGCAGTTACACCTATTACTAAATCAGAGTCTTTAACATTTGCTTGACCTAGTGTTGAAATAGACGATGAATCACCATTTATAACCTTTATATCAAGATAATTTTCTCCATCTTTTAGGTTAACATCATTATTATCAATTAATGTAATATCATGAGATTCAAAAGACAATAATTTAGACAAATGTAATCCAACCTCACCAGCACCAGCAATAATTATTTTCATTAATCAGTTGTTTGAATAACAGAACAAATATACTTGATTTTGAATATAATTAAATAAAAGTTGAGTTGACTATGACCTTATGAGATAGTTTGTTAGATTTGAAATGTGAAAGTAAAACTATTTTTTTTATTTTTTGTGAATACTTTTTTTTGTTTTTCTCAATTTACCAATCTTCCAAATTTTGATGAAAAAGACTTTAGATTTGGATACTTTATTGGAACAAATCAATACGATTATAAAATAATTTACAAAGAAAATCAAGAATATCCTATCTCAGTTGAAAGATCAAATGGGCTTAACGTAGGTTTAATTGGCGAATTAAAATTGAATAAAAATTTGAGACTGAGTTTTGAGCCTGGCCTACATTCAAATAATAGGAAACTAATATTTAATGAAAGACAGAACTTTACCAATTACAATGATACATTGTGGACAATAAAATCAAACAATATTCATTTTCCACTCTTAATAAAATACAGTTCGAAAAGATTAAATAATCTGAGACCTTATTTGAAAGGTGGAATTGCTGCATCAATTAATCTTTCTGAAATAGAAAGTACACTTGAAAATTACTCAATAGATAATTTCGAATTTGCAAAGTTTAACATGTTCTACGAGTTATCTTTCGGAATAGACTTTTATTTGAGATATTTTAAATTTTCACCTTCAATTAGAGGTGTCTTTTCCTTTAAAAATGAATTACCAGATGGAATTCCTGATAATCCATGGACTGGAAATTTAAAAAAAATGTATACGAGAGCGGTATTTATTAATCTAAGTTTTTATTAATATAGTTTTAAAAAACTTAAGATAATTGAAAAAGAGGTTGAAAGATTTAAACTTTCGGTCTTAACACAATTATTACCTTTTGGAATGCAGTAATTTTGATCAATGAGTTTACTTATATCTTCTGAGATTCCATTTGATTCAGAACCAAAAATCCAAATTCCTGAATCTTTTTTTTCCGTAAATTCTAAAATTGATTTTCCAGAGACAGAAGCGCCATAAACAGGTAAATTTGATGAACTTATTAAATCATATAGATCAACGTAATGAACATTTACTCTTGATAAGGAACCCATGGTAGATTGAATTACCTTTGTGTTATAACAATCAACTGAGTTCTTTGAACAAATCAATTGATCATAACCAAACCAATCCAAGGTTCTAATCATTGTTCCTAAATTTCCTGGGTCACTTACAGAGTCAAGCACAAAATAATTTTTTTGATTTTTTAAAGGAAATTTAATTTTATTAAAAATTGCAATATGTTTATTTGGTGTTTTTAAAGCACTTATTTGAATTAGTTGTTTTTCAGATATTTGGATTACATCTGTATAAGAAATATTAGCTGGATGAGTTGAGTATATTTTATAAACTTTATAATCTGAATTTAAAAATTCATTAATTGATTTTTTTCCTTCGACAACAAATAAGTTAAATTTGTTTCTGATGCTTTTATCTCTTAGAGATTTAATGAATTTTATTTCATTTTTGGTAACCATTTAATTAGGTGTATTTTTACTTTATATAATATGTTTAAAAACCTTGTAAAAATAAAACTAATATTTGTACTATCCTTTTTTACTGTTAGTTGTTCATTACAAAAATCCTTAGTAGATGAAGATTTAATACTAGAAAAGACTAATATCAAAATAAATGGAAATCTGATTAAAAAAGACTCTCTATCAGATTTAATAACTTTTAAAGAGAATTCGAAATTACTTGGAATTCCGTTCAATGCTATTATTTCATCTTCAGCCAAGAAAAATCCTGATAGTATTTTTGATAAATGGGTTAATGAACAAAAAAAACAAAAAAAACTAAACAACATTTTTTCTCAAAAACAAGTATTACAATTAAAAAAATACTTCAAAAATTTTAATGATTGGAAGATTAATAATGGTGAAAAAATTAGTTTAATAGATAGCTCTGAAATTAATAAATCATTAGATAATTTAAATCTTTACTTCCAAAACATGGGATATCTAGATAATTCTCTATCCTTTGAAGTAATCAAAAAAACGAATAAAAAAGCTTTTGTTGATTTCAATATTGAAACAGGCTCAAGATATTATTTAGGAGAAATAAATTCAAAAATAGAATCTAAGATTATTGATTCAATATATGAGGCTAACAAATCAAAATCATTTATAATAGAAAATAATTTTTTTGAAACAAAAAATTTTGATTTAGAAAGAAATAGACTTTACACCTTATTTAGAAATAATGGTATTTATGGATTTCAAATAAATTCTATTTCTTTTTCTGTTAAAGTTGATCCAGCAGGTAACAATTATTCTCTTCCTGTAGAAATTATAATTGATGGAAATAACCATGAAATTTTTAAAATAAATAATATTATTTTAAAACAAGTTGATAATGAAGCAAACTTTAGATTTAAAGATGATTTTATATTATCAAAAATTAAATTTGAGGAAGGTTCTATTTTTAACGATTCGTTGAGAAAAGCAACACTTAAGGAACTTAACAGTCTTGATTTATTTAATTTTCCATCAGTTCAATATGATGAAACAAATGGAAATAAACTAAATGCCAATATCATTTTAAATAACAAGAAAAGATTTGGACTTGGATTTGGTTTTGATATAAAGCAATCTGATATTGAGGATATTGGTATAGCTTTTGAAAATAGATTTAAATCCAGAAATTTTTTCAAAAAAGGAGAAAATTTTAATATTTCTGCCAGCGGATCAGTTGGGAAATCTGGGGATAAAACAATTTCTCAAGTTAATTATGATTTAACTATTGATTTTCCAAGGTTTTTAATCTTTGAGAATTCATCAAAATCTCTGGAAAATAAAAGAACATTTTTAAGTTTAGGGTCATCAAATCAAAATAATATTGGATTAGATAGAAATAGTTTTAAGTTTAATTATAATTATGCATGGTCTAATTCTAAAAAATTTTTTAATTTTTCACCTTTAGAGATTGAATTAATTAATAATAAAAATATTGAAAACTACTTTAATATTTACTCAAACTCTTATGAACAAATAAATCTAATTTCAAAAAAATATACCTCTGACCCAAAATATTTCACCAATAATGAATTATCCATTCCTAATGGAATTAATTTATTTATAAATGACATATTAAATGAGAATTTAGCTACAACTAATGATGATTATTCCCTAGTTAGCTATATTGAAGGAAGAAGAGAAAGACTTATTGCTAATAATTTAATTATTAGTTCAAGCTTTCAAATTTCAAATAATTATGATAACAGATATGATAAAAGAAATTTTAAACAATGGAAACTTAAATTAAAATCATCTGGAAATCTAGCAAGTTTAATATCTAAAAAAAATAATCAAGGGAAAAAGCTTATCTCAGATTTAGAATTTTCCCAATTTATAAAGATGGAATATAGTTTTATTAGACATTGGGATATAAGTGACAACTCTACCTTTGCTTTAAGATATTTTGGAGGAATTGCTGTTCCATTTGGTAATTCTAATAATATTCCATTTTCAGAATCATTTTTTGGTGGAGGATCAAATGACAATAGAGCATGGGAAGTTTATAAACTAGGACCAGGCTCAAGTGGTGCTAAAAACGAGTTTAATGAAGCTAATTTCAAACTAGCTTTAAATCTCGAATACAGATTTAAAATGTTTGGAAATTTTAATGGTGCTTTATTTTCAGATATTGGAAATATTTGGAATATTTTTGATGATACTAATGAATCTTCAAGAAGTTTTGATGGCCTCAAAGATCTTGATGAATTAGCAATTGGAAGTGGATTTGGATTAAGATATGATTCTGGATTGTTTATTTTTAGACTTGATATGGGTTTAAAAACATACAATCCCTCATCAGCAAAAAGCAGAAGATGGTTAAAAGATTTTTCATTAAAAAAAGCTGTCTTTAATATTGGTTTAAATTATCCTTTTTAACTTCCTTTTTTCTTATTAGTTTTGCTTTTCAAAATAAAATATGAGTATACTTACTGGAAATGATGTTCAAAAAATTTTTGATTTAGCAAAACAAAAGAAATTTGCTATTCCTGCAGTTAACGTAATCGGATCAAATTCAATTAACGCAACATTAGAAACAGCAGCAAAATTAAATGCACCCGTTATAATTCAATTTTCTAATGGAGGAGGTAGCTTCAATGCAGGTAAAGGATTAGGAAATACAGATCAAATAGCTTCAATTAAGGGTTCCATAGCAGGTGCTAAACACGTTCATGAGCTTGCGAAGTCGTACAATAGTACTGTAATATTACACACAGACCACGCTGCGAGAAAGTTATTACCCTGGGTTGATGGTTTATTGGATGAAAGTGAAATACATTATTCTAAGCACGGAAAACCTTTATTTAGCTCTCACATGATTGATCTTTCTGAGGAAGATATTGTTGACAATATTTCAACTTGTAAAGAATACCTTAAGAGAATGTCAAAAATTGATATGACCCTAGAAATTGAACTTGGTGTTACAGGAGGCGAAGAAGATGGGGTTGATAATACTGATATTGATGACTCTAAACTATACACTCAACCTGAAGAAGTTGCATATGCATATGAACAGTTATCCGAAGTCAGTAATAGATTTACAATAGCTGCCGCATTTGGTAATGTTCATGGTGTTTACAAACCTGGTAATGTTAAATTAACTCCAAAAATTTTAAAGAATTCACAAGAATATATTTCAAAAAAATTCAATTTACCTGATAACTCTGTAAATTTTGTTTTTCATGGCGGTTCTGGTTCATCTGTTGAAGAGATCAGAGAGGCAATTTCATATGGTGCTGTAAAAATGAATATTGATACTGATATGCAATTTGCTTTTATGAGTGGAGTAAAAAATTACTTTAATGAAAATTCAGAATATTTAATAAACCAAATTGGAAACCCTGATGGAGATGATATTCCTAATAAAAAATTTTATGATCCAAGAGTTTGGTTGAGAAAAGGTGAAGAAGCATTTGTTGATAGGCTTGAGCAAGCATTTAAAGATTTAAATAATATTAATACATTGTAGTTTATTTTTACAGTTTTTTTTATGGCTTGGTTTAAAAGAACAAGAAAAGGGATTCAAACAAACACTAAGGACAAAAAAAATACCCCGGATGGTCTGTGGCATAAGACTCCCTCAGGAAAAATTGTTGATAATGATGAATTAGTAAAAAATAATTTTGTTTCTCCTGAAGATAATTTTCACATGAGAATCGGCTCATCAGAATATTTTAAAATATTTTTTGATGATGATAAATATGAAAATCTTTTTGATAATCTTACAGCTTCTGATCCCTTGAAGTTTACTGATACAAAAACATATCCACAAAGAATTAAAGAAGCACAAAAAAAAACAGGTCTTAAAGATGCTATAGCAGTTGCCTATGGTAAATCGAAAGGTAAAAATTTAACTATTGCAGCTATGGATTTTACTTACATAGGTGGGTCAATGGGCTCTGTTGTGGGTGAAAAAATTTCAAGAGCAGTAGACCATTCAATAAAAACAAAATCTCCACTACTCATAATATCAAAATCAGGTGGAGCTAGAATGATGGAAGGGGCTATATCTTTAATGCAAATGGCTAAAACTTCCGCAAAGTTATCTGAACTATCAAATAAAAAAATCCCATACATATCTCTTTGTACTGATCCAACAACAGGTGGTACAACTGCATCTTTTGCTATGCTCGGTGATATAATTATCTCAGAGCCAGGAGCATTAATTGGTTTTGCTGGACCTAGGGTGGTTAAAGATACAACTGGACAAGATTTGCCAGATGGTTTTCAAAAGTCTGAATTTTTACTCGAGCATGGATTTATTGATTTTATTTCTCACAGAAATGATTTAAAAGATAAAATCAACCTTTACTTAGACTTAATTTTAAATAAGCCATTGAGAAAAAATTCTCAAGAACATTAAAAAATTATACTATATTTGCGCCACAAAAAAAGAGTTTAATGTATATAACAAAGAAAATTAGGGAAGATATTTTTAAAGATAATGGGGCTTCAGAAAAAGATTCAGGATCTACTGAAGGTCAAATAGCATTATTTACTACTAGAATTAATCATTTAACTAATCATCTTAAAGAGAATAAAAAAGATTACAACACCGAAAGATCTCTTTTAAAAATGGTTGGAAAAAGAAAAAGTCTTCTTAATTATTTAAAAAATAAAGATATTAACAGATATAGATCAATAATTAAAAAACTATCTCTAAGAAAATAATATTAGTTTTCATTGGTTGCTACTCACACAACACTTAATTAATGAAAACATATGAATACAAAAGTTTATAAAAAAGAAATCTCTCTACCTGATGGTAGAGTTATTTCAATAGAAACAGGAAAACTAGCAAAACAAGCTGATGGCTCTGCGGTAATTCAGATGGGAAATGCCATGCTTCTTGCAACTGTAGTTTCTGCTAGAAATGCAAGTCCAGTTGATTTTTTACCATTAACTGTTGATTACAGGGAAAAATTCGCTGCTGCAGGAAAATTTCCAGGTGGTTTTTTTAAAAGAGAAGCAAGGCCATCGAACGAAGAAATTCTAACAATGAGGCTTGTTGATAGAGTTCTAAGACCTCTTTTTCCAAAAGATTATCATCATGAAACTCAGGTTATGATTCAATTGATGTCTCATGATGAAAATGTAATGCCAGATTCTTTAGCTGGTTTAGCTGCTTCAACAGTAATTCAATTGTCTGATATTCCATTTGAGTATCCAATTTCTGAGGTGCGAGTAGGTAGAATTAATGAAGATTTTATTATCAATCCAAGTAGATCACAATTAGAGGAATCTGATATTGATATAATGGTTGGAGCAAGCTATGATTCGGTTTCAATGGTTGAAGGTGAATTTGATGAAATATCAGAGCAAGAAATGACTGACGCTATCAAATTTGGTCATGAAGCAATTAAAGTACAAATTGACGCGCAAAAGGATTTAGTAAATGAAATTGGAAAAAAAGATATTAGAAAGTATGATCAAAGTATTGAAGACAAAGAATTATTAGATAAGGTTCACAATCATTCTTACGGTAAATGTTATGAAATTGCTAAAAAAGGATTAGGGAAAAAACAAAGATCAGAGGAATTTGCAAACGTTAAAGAAAATCTTCTAGAGTCTTTCAGTGAGGAGGAACTTGAAGAGAATGAAAGTCTTGTTTTAAGCTATTTTTATAAAGTTGAGAAAGAAGCTATTAGAGAGTTAGTTTTAAGCGAGGGGATTAGATTGGACGGAAGAAAGACCACGGATATTAGGCCAATTTGGTGTGAAGTGGATTATTTACCCTCAACTCATGGGTCATCAATTTTCACCAGAGGCGAAACTCAAGCTTTAGCAACAGTTACTTTAGGAACTTCAAGAGATGCTAATATTATTGATTCTCCAACACATCAAGGTGAAGAAAACTTTTATTTACATTATAATTTCCCGCCATTTTCAACAGGTGAGGCTAGACCATTGAGAGGAACATCTAGAAGAGAAATCGGGCATGGTAACTTAGCTCAAAGGGCCTTAAGTAAAGTATTTCCAAAAGATTGTCCATACACTGTTAGAGTAGTTTCCGAAGTGCTTGAATCTAATGGCTCATCATCTATGGCTACAGTTTGTTCAGGAACTATGGCACTGATGGATGCTGGTGTCAAAATTAGTAAACCAGTTTCAGGAATTGCAATGGGATTAATCTCTGATGGTGAAAGGTTCTCAGTTTTATCAGATATTTTAGGTGATGAAGACCATTTAGGTGATATGGATTTTAAAGTTACAGGAACAAGTGATGGTATTACTGCATGTCAAATGGATATAAAAATAAAAGGTCTTTCTTATGAAATCATAGTTAAAGCTTTAGAACAAGCAAGAGTTGGTAGATTAGAAATTTTAAATGAACTAACCAAAACAATTGAACAACCTGCTCGTTCAGTTAAACCCCATGCTCCTAAAATGGTTAAAGTGGTTATTGATGGAGACTACATTGGTGCAGTCATTGGACCTGGAGGAAAAGTAATTCAAGAAATGCAAAAAGAAACCGGCACAACAATAGTAATTGAAGAAGAAGATGAAAAGGGTATTATTGAAATACTCGGAACCAACCAAGAAATGATTGATACAGTTATTAAAAAAATCGATGATATTACATTCAAACCTGAATATGGAAAAGAATATGATGTAAAAGTAGTTAAGATTTTAGAATTTGGTGCAGTTGTCGAATTTCGACCTGGTAAAGAAGTTTTATTACATGTTTCTGAAATTGCTTGGGAGAGAGTTGAAAAAGTTGAAAAATACTTAAATATCGGTGATGTTACAAGGGTTAAGTATTTAGGCATTGATTCTAGAACTAAAAAACAAAAAGTTTCTAGAAAAATTTTACTTGAAAGACCAAAAAAAAAGGAATAAAATGAAACCTTTTTATTATTATTTCGTATAAGTAATAAAGTACTTTAATGAGACAACTCAAAATAACAAAACAGGTTACAAACAGAGAAACAGCTTCTTTAGATAAATATTTACAAGAAATTGGTAAAGTTGATCTTATAACCGCTGAAGAAGAAGTTGAATTAGCCCAAAGAATAAAGGAAGGTGATGAAATAGCACTGGAAAAATTAACAAAAGCAAATTTAAGATTTGTTGTTTCTGTTGCTAAGCAATACCAAAACCAGGGTTTAACCTTACCAGACTTAATAAATGAAGGAAACTTAGGTTTAATAAAAGCTGCAAAACGATTTGACGAAACCCGAGGGTTTAAGTTTATCTCATATGCTGTTTGGTGGATTAGACAATCAATTCTTCAGGCACTTGCTGAACAATCTAGAATAGTTAGACTTCCACTGAATAAAATCGGTTCAATAAATAAAATTAATAAGATGTATGCTTTTTTAGAGCAAGCTAATGAAAGAGTGCCGTCTGCAGAAGAAATTGCTAAGGAACTCGATATGACCGTTTCTGACGTAAAGGAATCCATGAAAAACTCAGGTCGACATGTTTCAATGGACGCGCCTCTAGTTGAAGGTGAAGACTCGAATTTGTATGATGTTCTTAAAAGTGGTGAATCTCCTAACCCTGATAAAGGTTTATTACATGAATCACTACAAACCGAAATTGAGAGAGCTTTGGAAACACTCACACCAAGAGAAGCAGATGTTGTTAGGCTATACTTTGGTTTAGGAGAACAACATGCTATGACCCTTGAAGAAATTGGTGAAACATTTGATTTAACTAGAGAACGTGTCAGACAGATTAAAGAAAAGGCTATACGAAGATTAAAACATACTTCAAGAAGTAAAATATTAAAAACATATCTTGGATAGTAATATTAAAATTATAGCACCTTCAATGCTAGCCTGTAATTTTGGAAAGTTAGAAGATGAAATTGATTTGATTAACAAAAGTGAAGCAGATTGGTTTCACATCGATGTGATGGATGGTGTTTTTGTTCCAAATATTTCTTTTGGTACTCCCATAATGGAAGTTTTCAAAAAACATGCAAAAAAAACTTTGGATGTACACCTTATGATTGTCAATCCTGAACGATACGTACAAAAGTTTGCTGAGCTTGGTAGTGAAATTCTTACTGTTCACCTAGAAGCCTCCACCCATTTACATAGAACAGTTGAAAATATTAAAAATAATGGGATGAAAAGTGGTGTTGCAATTAATCCTCACTCCCCAGTTTCTTCATTGAATACAATAATAGGAGACATTGATTTAGTATGCCTAATGAGTGTTAATCCAGGATTTGGAGGACAATCATTTATAGAAAACACCTATAAAAAAGTTGAAGAATTAAAAAATCTTATAGAAAAAACCAACTCAAGAGCTTTAATTGAGGTTGATGGTGGAGTGAATAAAGAAAATGCTAAACAACTTTTTGATTCTGGTGCTAACGTTCTAGTAGCAGGTAGTTCTGTTTTTAAATCTAAAGATCCTATTTCAACCATTTCTTATTTAAATTCCCTATAATTAAATTTTTTTTAATACTTTCCATCGATAATGAATAAAATTGAAGTTATCGGAGTAATGAGTGGAACTTCCTTAGATGGGCTAGATCTATGTCATGTAATTTTTGATTTAGAAAATCTTTCAAATTTTATAATAGCTAATTCTATATCCATTAGCTATAATAAAAATATTTTGAAAAAACTTCACAATATTGTTGAAAAAAAACCTAAAGAAATAAAAAAAATTGATATTGAATTTGGGACTTTTATTGGCGAATCTATAAATAAATTTATTTCGGATTTTAATCTAAAAAATATTAATTTGATTTCATCTCATGGTCATACTGTTTTTCATCAACCTGATATTGGAATCACATTACAAATTGGAAATGGTGAAATCATTAATAAAATTACAGGAATTAAGACAGTTAATAATTTTAGAGCTCAAGATTTAAGTTTAAATGGGCAAGGTGCTCCTCTAGTTCCTATTGGAGATAAAATTTTATTTTCAAAATTTAAGTATTGTCTTAATCTAGGTGGTTTTATAAACCTGTCAATTAAATATGATAATCAAATTACTGCATATGATATTTGTCCATTAAATACTGTATTAAATTTTTATTCAAAAAAAATAGGATTTGAATATGATGAGAATGGCATCTTATCATCAAGGGGAAAAATTAATAGAAATTTATTTCACCAATTAAATTCTATATCATTTTATTCTAAAAAAAATCCTAAGTCTTTAGGAATTGAATTCGTAATTGATAAAATTTTTCCAATGATAGATAGTTATAAAATTTCTGAGGAAGAAGCCATGGCGACTTTTGTAAATCACGCAGCTTTTCAAATAAGTAAAAACATCAATGATTCAGAAAAGGTTCTACTTAGCGGAGGAGGAACTTATAACAATAATTTAGTTGATATTCTTCGAAATGAATACAACATTAATATCTATATACCCAACAAACAGATAATTGATTTTAAGGAAGCTTTAATTTTTGCTCTTTTAGGTGTTCTTAGAATACAAAACAAAACTAACTGTTTAAAATCAGTAACAGGAGCCAAAAAAGATCATTCTTCAGGTGATATTTATTTTTAATATTTAAACTTTACTGTATTCAAAATTTAGGATAGTAATTTGAATGAATACTATATAATTATAATATAGTTTAAATATTGAGTATATTACTAAATAAACATTAATTTATTAATTAAAATGATTAATAGAACTAAAATTTTTTTATTGCTCCTAGTATTTAGTTTCACCAATCATTCTCAGGGAATAAAAACTTTTTTCGAAAGCCCAAATGATTATTATTATATATCATCGGACTTACATATACATACTGTTTTTTCAGATGGTGTTGTATGGCCAACGCTTAGAGTTGATGAAGCTTTGAGGGATAGTATTGATTTAATTTCATTAACTGAACATATTGAATATCAATCACATATATCAGACATTCCACATAAAAACAGAAATAGATCATTTCAAATAGCTGGTGGCTATGTTAAAAATCAACCACTAGCTGTAGTTCATGGAACAGAAATTACTAAACCTATGCCTCCTGGTCATTTCAATGCTATTTTTATTGATGACGCAAATAGATTTTTTGATATTGATAAAAAACCATTAGAATTTTCAAAAGCAATTAAAGAAGCTAATAAACAAGGGGCATTTGTTTTCTGGAATCATCCTCATTGGGAAGCGAATAGAAGTGATGGGATAGCAAAATTAGATCCAATACATAAAGAGATCATAAGAAAAGGGTTGCTTCATGGAATAGAGGTTGTTAATTTCGATACTTTTTCTGAGGAAGCTCTACAAATTGCTCTTGAAAATGAATTAACAATCATGGGTACCAGTGATGTACACATTTTAATTCAATGGGACTTTATTAACAAAAAAGAAAGTTATCATCGACCATTGACATTCATCATGTCAAAAAATAAATCAATAGACTCTGTAAAAAAAGCTCTCTTTGATGGTAATACATTTGTATGGTACAGAGACCTTGTAATTGGAAAATCAGAAAATCTAAACCAAGTCATTAAAAATAATTTTGAGATAATTTCTAAGGGATACAATTATAGAGATAGAAAAGTTAAAATTTTAGAGGTTGAATTAAAAAATAAGTCTGTAGCACCTATTAACCTAAATTATACTGGAGAATACACATTCCACAACGATTATAAATACATTGAACTATCTCCAAAGTCATCTAAAACTATTTATATAAAAACTAAAGAAGTTAAAACTACAATTAATTTAAAATTTGAAATTTTAAATTATGTAGTAGGTCCAAAAACAAATCTAATCTTTTCTAAAAATATAAATACTTTAAATTAATTTGATTTTTAATTCATATTTAAAAGAGTTTTCATATAATTTAAAACTTTCATATCCCGTAATGGTTGGGCTAATTGGACATACATTGGTCCAGTTTGTAGACAACGCAATGGTTGGCAGATTAGGAACAGCTGAGCTTGCAGCAATTTCGTTAGGAAATAGTTTCATTTTTTTAGCAATGTCATTTGGTATTGGTTTTTCAACAGCAATTACACCGCTGATTTCTGAAAGCGATGCTAAGAAGGATTATCAAAAAACAAAAGATGTTTTATTGAATGGCATATTAATTTGTACAATTTTAGGAATAATTTTATCACTTGCTGTCCTCATTTTTAAACCTCTAATATTTCATATGGGTCAACCTGAAGATGTTGTAAATCTTGCTTTTCCATATATCACATGGGTTGCAATTTCATTGGTTCCTCTTGTGATTTTTCAGTCATTTAAGCAATTCTCAGACGGATTATCTCTCACTAAAATTTCTATGATTTCAACAATAATTGCAAATATTATAAATGTTATTATTAATTATATTTTAATTTATGGAAAACTTGGATTTCCAAAACTTGAATTGGTAGGTGCAGGGATTGGAACTCTAGTGTCTAGAATAAGTATGGTAATTATTATAATAATAATTATAAAAAATAATAAAAAAACAAAGAATTTTTTCAGGTCTATTTGCAGCTTAAATTTTTCAAAATCAATATCAAAAAATATTTTAAATTTAGGATATCCATCAGCACTTCAAATGATGTTTGAAGTTGGCTTTTTTATTGCTGGTGTATGGGTGTGTGGATTGATTGGCACTAATTACCAAGCAGCGAATCAAATAGCTCTAAATTTATCAACAATGACATTTATGGTTGCTTTAGGACTTAGTGTTGCCGCAACCATAAGAGTTGGGAATCAAAAGGGTTATGAGGACTATTTAAATCTTAAAAGAGTAGCAATTTCATTCTTCTTATTAGTATTGATAATTGAAATAGCATTTGCTATTATTTTCATTTTAGGATCTGAATTTTTCCCATGGTTATATTTGAGTAATGATGACTCACCGGCTATTATAGAAACAGTTAAAATTGCTTCAAAACTATTAATTGTTGTTGCAGTGTTTCAAGTTTTTGATGGAATACAAGTTATTGCTCAAGGTTGTTTGAGAGGTATTCAAGATGTAAAAATCCCATCATTAATATGTTTTTTTTCATACATAATTTTTGGATTACCAGTTATGGTATATTTAGGTTTGTATACTGAACTTAAAGCAATAGGTGTATGGATTGGCTTTTTGTTTGGCCTTACAGCATCATCATTTTTTTTGAGTGTTAGGTTTTTTATGAAAAGTGACCAATTAATCAAACTAAAATAGTGACCAAGGAAGGATTCGAACCCTCAACCGTCAGAGCCGAAATCTGATGTTCTATCCAGTTGAACTACTTGGCCAATTCAAGACAATTTTTTTCTTATGATTTCTGAAATTGTTTTTCCATCTGATTTTCCTGAAAGCTCTTTGGAGGCTAATCCCATAACTTTACCCATTTCCTTCATACTTGTCGCACCTAATTTAGTAATGATTTGACTAATTACTTCACTTACCTCATCATGACTCATTTGTTTTGGCAAAAAGGATTCAATTATAGAGGCTTGATTTAGCTCAACTTCACTCAATTCTAGCCTGTTTTGATTTTTGTAAATATCAGCGCTTTCCTTTCTTTGTTTAACCAATTTTTGTAAAATTTTAATCTCATCATATGAAGATATATCATTTGAGGATCCAGACTGAGTTTTAAACAATAAAATAGCTGATTTAACTGCTCTCAAAGAATCCAATGTTAAAGAATCTTTTGATTTCATTGCAGATTTAATTTTATTATCTATATTTTCTTGTAAGCTCATAATTTAGTCAACATTATCATGTAAAAAAGAGTTGTTTGATTTTAGTTCTATATTTCCATTATCATCTTCTTCAACTTTTGTTAAGGAAATTTCAGTACTTAAATCGTTTTCTAAATCAATACCAGCTCTCTTATATGCAGGCTCTTTTTCCATATCCTCTACTCTAATTGCCTTTGCAAATTTATAATTAAATTCTTTTAGTTTTATTTTTCTTTCTTCGGTTCGTTTAGCTAGTGCTTTTGCAATCGGGTTATCAAATGGATTAAAATCTTCAACAGATTTTTTATTTTCAGGGTTTGTATTTATTTCATCTGTAACTTTTAGTGACTCTGAATCACCAACCATTGTGTATGGAATAATCTGAACTGGGTCAATTACTTCGATATCGTTAATATCTTCTTCCAAAATATGAATTACTTTATCAGAACTTAAATTTTTATCTTCAGATTTTACTATTTCAGCATCATTAACATAAATATCTCTAAAATCTAATTCGATTCTTTTATCAATAATTTCTGATTTGTTAAAAGCTACAGTTTCAAATTCAACATCAATATCTCTAACATCTTCAATTTCAACAATTTCTGTTCTACTATTAAGATCCTCTAAACTGTCGGAATCAAAATCAATGTTTTTAAAATCAATTGAATCGGATGCATAATCGTATTGGAGAGGAGGATCTGACTTTTTCTCTTCAAATTTTTCAACTACTTCACTTTCTTCACCTAAATAATGAATTTTCTTTTTAGGATCAACATGTATAATTTCATCTTGTAAACTAATATCAAAACCAGTTGCAATCACAGTTACAGATATTTCATCAATAAGATTCGAATCCTCACCAATCCCCATAATAATATTTACATTATTGCCAGCTCTCTCTTGAATATAATCGTTTATAATACCTATTTCATCAATAGTTACTTCACTTGAACCAGAAAGAATTAATAGCAATACGTTTTGTGCTCCTTGAATTCTATTATCATTAAGTAAAGGAGAATCTAAAGCGTTAGTTACAGCTTTAATAGCTCTTTTATCACCTGATGAACCAGCAGAGCCCATTATAGCACTTCCACTTTTAGATAAAACTGCTTTAGCGTCTTTTAAATCAATATTTTGAGTGTAATGATGAGTAATAACTTCTGCAATTCCTTTGGCCGCAGTTGCAAGCACTTCATCTGCCTTAGAAAAACCTTCCTTTACACCTAAATTACCATATATATCTCTTAATTTGTTATTATTAACAACTATAATTGAATCGCAGTTATTTTTAAGTTTCTCTAAACCTTTATTTGCTTGATTTTGTCTTATTTTTCCTTCAAAAACAAACGGCATTGTTACAATTCCAACAGTCAAAATATCCATCTCCATTGCTAATTTTGAAATTATTGGTGCAGCACCAGTCCCAGTACCACCGCCCATTCCTGCAGTAATAAACACCATTTTTGTATTTTTTTCTAACATATCTCTCAGTTCACTAAGATTTTCAATTGCTGCTTGTTCACCAACAGTTGGATCAGCACCTGCACCCATTCCTTCTGTTAAGTTAACTCCCAACTGGATTTTGTTTGGAACAGGACTGTTTTTTAAAGCTTGCGAGTCTGTATTACAAACTACATAATCCACACCCTTAATACCTTTCAAAAACATATGGTTAATTGCATTACTTCCTCCACCTCCAACTCCAATTACTTTAATGACATTACTTTGATTTTTTGGTAAATCAAAGGTTAAATTGTTATAATCTTGATTTGTGTTCATAGTTGTTATATTATTCTGCGTTCTCTAAAAAATTTTTTATTTTATCTGTAAATTTTTCAAAAACTGTTTTTGAAAAATCTGTATTTTTATTATTTGTAACTGATTCCTCATCTGAATTTTCATCCTGATTTTCATCATAATCTTTTTTATCAATTTTTTTTCTATTCATTGAATTCATGACAAGACCTACTGCAGTTGCAAAAGTTGGATTTGAAATTTCAATAGAATTATTACCAGCCAAATGTTCATTTGGTTGACCAAGTCGTGTATCCATTCCAGTCACATATTCAACAGTTTGCTTGAGATGATTTAATTGACTACCTCCGCCTGTTAAAACAATTCCAGCAATCAATTTTTTCTTTTGTTCATCATGTCCATAATTCTTGATTTCAATAAATACTTGTTCTATTATTTCTACAATTCTTGCGTTAATAATTTTGGAAAGATTTTTTAGTGTAATTTCTTTGGGATCACGTCCTCTTAATCCTGGAATTGAAACAATTTCATTTTCTTTATTCTCACCAGGCCAAGCAGATCCAAATTTTATTTTTAATAGCTCCGCCTGTTTCTCAATTATAGAACACCCTTCTTTAATATCATCAGTTATAATATTTCCACCAAAAGGAATAACCGCCGTATGTCTTATTATACCATCTTTGAAGATTGCTAAGTCAGTAGTTCCACCACCTATGTCAATTAAAGCAACTCCAGCTTCTTTTTCTTCTTGACTTAAAACTGCATCAGCAGATGCCAATGGTTCTAAAGTTATTCCATCAAAATCAATTCCTGCACTTTTTACACATCTTGCAATATTTTTAATTGAACTTACCTGCCCAACAACTACATGAAAATTAGCTTCTACCCTCGATCCAAACATTCCAATTGGCTCTTTTATTTCACCTTGACCATCAACTTTATAATCCTGAGGTAAAACATGAATAATTTCCTCACCAGGCAGCATAACTAACTTATAAACCTGGTTTATCAACCTATCAATATCTTCTTTATCAATGACTTGATCAGAGTTTTCACGTGTTATATAATCACTATGTTGTAAGCTCCTAATATGTTGACCGGCAATACCAACGACTACTTTATCTATTTTATAACTTGAATTTAATTCAGCCTCTTCCACTGCTGACTGAATTGATTGAATTGTTTGAGTTATGTTATTCACGACTCCACGATGAACACCTAAACTTTTTGATTTACCAATTCCAACAATTTTTAATTTATCATACTCATTAACATCACCTATCATTGCTACAATTTTTGTAGTTCCAATATCTAATCCGATGTATAATTCATTATTTTCCATATTATTTTTTTTGTGCTATTACTTGATTATTGAAGTTTAAATCGAGTTTATTAAAATTTTTAAGTAAATCTGTATTGACTTTTGCTGCATAAAAACCTTTATATTTTTTTAGTTTGTTTTCAAAATGATTAAGATTACCAAGTTTTACTTGATATTTATAATCATTAACAGAAAAGTAAAAACTAGTGCTATCTGCATAAATATATTTTATATGTTCAATAAAGAAATTATCATTATTAATGTACTTAGCTACAGAAGCTAAATCACAAAATACTATTGAATCAATTTTTCCGAAAAAACTCTTAATATTAAGTTTTTTGTTCTCAATTCTTGGAATTCTTTCTCCCTTTTCAGATAAATAAAAATCATAATCTTTTAGGTCAATTATAGGTTTCTTTTCTACAATTTCTAATGAAAAATTTGATTGAATATCAATAGATGATGAAACTTGATCTATAAATGGTATGTCTAATAGTTTTGACTCAATTTTTTCTAAATTAATAGACTTTACTGAAATTGAATCAGATATTAGTTTTGATGATTTAAGAATATTGAATATAGAATCATTGGATATAAAATTATAAGAATCAGAAAAGATATTTGAGGAAGTTATTGTGGAAATATTAAATCCATTAACATAGTTTGTATAAACTACAGCTAAAATTTTTAATGAAATAAAAATTGTAAATATTATATGTATAAACTTAATTTTCAAGTATTAATTTTTTTTTTAAAGACTGACATATTTTTCCAATACTTCCAGCTCCCATTGTTATTATAATTTCAGAATTATCCTTATTGATTATATCTAATAATTCGTTTTCATTTGCTAATGATTTATTTTCATTTTTTATTTTTTCAAGTATTAGTCTTGATGTTATACCTTTAATAGGTTTTTCCCTAGCTGGATATATATCTAACAAAACCACTCTATCAAACTTTTCTAAACTTTGAGCAAACTCATCAATAAAATCTCTTGTTCTAGTAAATAAATGAGGTTGGAATATCACAAATTTCTTAAGACAAGGATAAACATCATCTAAGCAGTTAAAAACAGATTGAATCTCTTTTGGGTGATGAGCATAATCGTCAATTAATATTTTTGGCTTAGTAAGCTCAAAAGAGAGTCTTCTTTTTACTCCTTTAAAGGTCTTTAGACTTTTTTTAATTAAATCAAATGAAATATTCAATTTAAAAGAAATAATTATTGCAGCAAGAGCATTAATACAATTATATTTTCCTAACATATTAAAATGAATATTTTTATACTTAATATCTTTTGTTTCTATATCAAAGATTGACTGACCAGCCACTGTCCTTAAGTTTTTTATAACAAAATTTGAATCATTCCTAAATCCATAATTAATTGATTCAAAGTTTAATTCATCATTAGCAATCAATACGCCGTCATCACGTAGGTTTTTAGAAAATTGTACAAATGATTTTTTTAAATCATTATAACCATTATAAATATCAAAATGATCACCATCAATATTATTAATACAAATAATATTAGGTTTTAATTTTAAAAATGTTCTATCATATTCATCAGCTTCAACAATAAAAATTTCATCTCCAATAGATTTGAGATTTGAGTTATTTTCATTTGAAATTCCACCAATGAAAGCAGTGTAATTTAGATTGGAAACGCTTAATATGTGAGACAAAATTGCAGTTATAGTTGTTTTACCATGTGTACCAGCAATCGCTATAGAAAAATTATTATTTACTATTGATGCTAGTAAGTCGGATCTTTTAATAATAGTAAAATGTAAATCTTTAAAAAATTTAAAGAGTTGATTATTATTTGAAATTGCAGGGGTATAAATTACTAATGTTTTCGTTGGGTCTTTAAAACTTTTATCAATATTATTTATATCAAAATCATATAAAATATCAATACCTATTTTTTCTAAATTACAAGTCAATTCTGTTTTTTCTCTATCATATCCAGCAATATTTTTATTCTTGATAGATAAATACTTAGCTAAGGATGACATTCCAATTCCTCCTACGCCTATGAAAAAATAATATTTGTAATCTTGGTATTTCATTTAATATACTTTTCAATTTCATCAACTATTAACTTTGTGGACTTTAAAGTTGAAAGTGATTTTAGATTATTAGCTAATTGATTTCTATATTTATCACTAATAAAAATTTTATTAATTATATTCTTTAGTTTATAATGAATTTCATCCTCATGAATTAATTCTGCAGCTTCCAAATCATATAAATATTTTGCATTTTTTGTTTGGTGATCTTCAGCAACATTTGGTGATGGAATAAAAATAACAGGTTTGCCTACAAAGGATAATTCAGAAATGATAATGGCACCTGCTCTTGAAACAATTAAATCAGAGCAAGATATTACCGTTGGCATTTGATCAATAAAAGGTAAAATAATTACATTCTTAGATTTATTATCTTTTATTTTATTTTTATACCTTTCTCCACATTGAAGAATTACATTATAATTAC
Organism: uncultured Bacteroidota bacterium; assembly: GCA_902554655.1. GTDB lineage: Bacteria > Bacteroidota > Bacteroidia > Flavobacteriales > Flavobacteriaceae > Eutrophosalina. Next base: position 81,192 of record CACDPE010000001.1, on the reverse strand, counting down.
TTTTTTCAAAATAATCAATGTTATTCATGACAAACTCATTCATAACTTGAGACCCCAAACTTCCACCGAGAAATAAAATTGTTTTATTGTTTTTATTAATATCATATGCTTTTATAAATTTTTCTATTTTAATATTATCAGCTTTACCAAATCTATTTCTAACAGGATTCCCATAATTCAAAATTTTTTCTTTTGGAAAGAATTTTTCCATTCTATCATAGGATACAAAAATTTTGTCAGCATATTTCGATAATATTTTATTAGTGATGCCTGGATAAGAATTTTGCTCTTGAATAAAAATTGGAATTCTTAAAAGATTAGCAATAAATAAAGTTGGTCCGCTTGCAAATCCACCTGTTCCAATAACTACATTTGGTTTAAATGCATGTAAGATTTTAATTGATTGTACTAGACTAACGATAACTTTTAATGGAAATAATAAATTTGAAAAAAAGTTTTTTCTATTAAAACCAGATATCCATAATCCACTTATTTTATATCCGTTTTCTGGAATCTTTTTCATTTCCATTCTAGAACTTGAACCTGTAAATAGTATCTTGGAACTTGAAAATCTTTCTTTAATTTCATCAGCTATTGCTATAGCAGGGTATATATGTCCTCCAGTACCACCGCCAGATATTAAAAACTTTTTATCCATGTTTTTTTTCATCGATTGTATTTAATTCCAAATCACTATTTATTTTTTTTGCACTTACACTTAATAATATTCCAAATGCTAAAAATGTTGTCCATATTGATGTACCTCCCATACTAATTAATGGTAAAGGTTGCCCAGTAACAGGGATTAATTGAACAGCAACTCCCATGTTAATAAACGCCTGAAATACAACTGGTAATCCGACAGATAATGCAATTAATTTTCCAAATATTGAGGTTGCTTTATATGAAATAATAATTATTCTAAACAATAATATTAAGTACAGAAAAAGGATTAATATTGCTATTACTAAACCATATTCTTCAGTAATTATTGAATAAATAAAGTCTGAAGTACTTTGTGGAAGAATATATTTCATAGAGCTTTTTCCTGCCCCAACTCCGAATAATGATCCATTTGCAATTGCTGCTTTTGCTCTATTTATTTGATAATTTGATTCTTCAGAAACAGGATTAATATAATTTTCAATCCTGCTAGTCCAAGTATCAATTCTGTTAGGTATTAAATCTGGATAATTTTTTGCAAATAAAACAAAAGTTGATGCTAAAATAATTCCTATTAATATTATTGAAGAAATATATTTAAATGGATATTGTCCCAAGAATAGTATAGTTAATACCATCATAAATATCATTAGTGAAGTAGAAAAATTTGAAGGTAAGATTAATAATATCACCATTAGGATAGGAATCCATAGTGGAAAAAATGAGGATCTAAAGTCTAACTTTTTGTCGATGTTTTTTGACAAAAAATTAGATATATAAATCAATAAAAAAATTGAGGCTAATGAAGATGGTTGAAATGAAATTCCGATTAAAGGTATATTAATCCATCGACTTGCATTTGCTCCTTCAATTTCATTTCCTTGAACTGCTGTAAATATTAATAATATAATAATTAAGGGTAAAATTATTTTAGATAAGCCTTTAAAGTATTTGTAATCGATTAAATGAGTAGTATACATTATCAATATTCCAACTATTATAATAGCTACATGTTTGAATAAATTTGAGAAAATAAAGTTTGTACCAAAATTTGAGCTTGCACTAAAAATTGGTAAAAAAGAAAAGAATGATAAAGCTAGGACAACATACCAAACAACTTTATCTCCCTTTAACTTTGATATTAAACTCATAATTTTCTTACTTCTTCTTTAAATTGATCTCCTCTATCCTCAAAATTTTTAAACAAATCAAAACTTGCACATGCAGGAGATAATAAAACAGTATCATTTTGTTTTGCAAACTCATATGCACTTTTTACAGCATCTTTCATATTGTTTGTACTTACAATTAAATCACAATGACTTGAGAAAAATTCTATAGGTTTTGAGTTATCCTTACCCAAACAAATAATCGCCTTAACTTTATTTTTAACAAAAGGAATCAAATCAGAATAATCATTTCCTTTATCAACTCCCCCAATTATCCATACAATTTGAGTTTTTACTGATTGCAATGCATAGTAAACAGCATTAACATTAGTGGCTTTAGAGTCATTAATATATTTAACCTTTTGGATGGTTAAAAAATGTTCTAAACGATGTGGAATATTTTTAAATGATCTAAGACTTTCTTTAATCGATTCATTTGAAATATTCAAAAGTTGCGCAACACAAATAGCTGCCATAGAGTTCTGAATATTATGATTCCCTTGGATTGATAAATTATTTATATCCATCATAAGATAATTATTATTGATTGTTGATTTAATTTTATTTTCTTTAAGAAAAATCGTTTCAGATTTTTCGTTACTAATTTTATTCTTATTAGTTATTATTAATTGCGATTTTATTTTTATATCCTTTAAAAAATTTATTGAGTTCTCACACTTTCCATTTAAAATTAAAGTGTTATCTAAAGTTTGATTTTTTGTAATTCTAAACTTTGAACTGATGTAATTAAAAAATGAATAGTTATATCGATCTAAATGATCTTCAGAAATATTAGTTATTATTGATATATCTGGTTTAAATTTTACAATATCATCTAATTGAAAACTACTAACTTCAAGAACATAATATTCAAATTGACTATCAGAAATAGATTCTGAAAAGCTTTTGCCCATATTTCCTGCAATTCCAACATTAAATCCAGAGCTCTTTAAAATATGATATATTAAATAACTTGTTGTTGTCTTACCGTTAGATCCTGTAACTGCAATTAAAAATGAATTTGTATATCTACTTGCAAATTCAATTTCAGAAATTATATTTTTTTTATCAAATAAAGGTATATTTTCAATAATCTTATTAGAAGATATACCAGGACTAATTACAATTTCTTTTGAACTAGAAATTTTATCCCAATTATGACCATTTTCTTCAAATTTTATATTATTTTTTAACAAAAATTCTTTTACATCATCAGAAATCACAGAATGATCAGATAGATAAACAGAGATATTTTTTTTAATAGCAAGTTTAACAGCACCCATTCCACTCAATCCAGAGCCTAATATTGTTGTCATTTGTTTTTTTATCATCTTACTTTTAATGTTATTAATGATAAAATTGCCAGCATTATACAGACAATCCAGAATCTTGCTACTATTTTACTTTCACTGTATCCTCTCTTCTGAAAATGATGATGAATTGGTGTCATGAGAAAGATCCTCTTTCCTACACCAAATTTCTTTTTAGAATATTTAAAATAACTTACCTGAACAATTACAGATAAAGTTTCAACTAAGAAAACTCCACATAAAATCGGAAGTAGTAATTCCTTTCTAACTAAAATTGCTATTATGGCAATCAAACCACCTACAGTCAGACTTCCTGTATCACCCATAAAAACTTGGGCAGGATATGTATTGTACCATAGAAACCCTATCAAACCTCCAAGCATTGCAGCAACAAAAACTACTATTTCTCCTATTCCTGGTAAATACATTATGTTTAAGTAATCAGAGAAAATTATATTTCCTGAAATCCACGCAAAAATTCCAAGTGTAAAAATTATTATTGAGGAGGAACCAGCTGCTAATCCATCTAAACCGTCAGTCAAATTTGCTCCATTTGAAACTGACACTATTACAAGAGTAATTATAACTATATAAAATATCCAATTAAAATTTGTTGATTTAATTCCAAATATCTCTTCATAATCTAATTCGTTATCTTTTAAAAAAGGAATTGTAGTTTTTAATGATCCAGTCTTAGAACTAAGACTATGCTCATCAACTAAATTTATTTGATTTTTTTCATAAATATTTTGTGTTTTTATTTCAGGATTAAAGTAAACTGTGAAACCAATATAAAGACCAAGAATTACCTGGCCAATAATTTTAAATGAGCCTTTTAAACCTTTTTTATTTTTTCTAAAAACTTTGATATAGTCATCAATAAAACCAATAATACCTAGCCAAAAAGTTGAGATTAATAAGATTATTATATAAATGTTTTTAAAATCAGCGAATAATATAATTGGAATTATTGTTGAAATAATTATAATTATTCCACCCATAGTTGGGGTTCCTTTCTTTAAGTTCTCACCTGGTAAATCTAACTCTCTTATATTTTCACCAATTTGCTTAAATGATAAATAATTAATTATTCTTTTTCCGAAAACCGTTGAAATAAATAAAGCTAGTATAAAAGTAATTCCTGCTCTGAATGACAGATATTGAAAAAGACTAGCTCCAGCAAACTGATAATTTTTTTCAAGAAAATCGAACAAATAATAAAACATTATATAGCTATTTTTAAATAATTATTAAGTACCTCACTGTCGCTGAATTCAATTTTCTTATCACCAACAATTTGATATTTTTCATGACCTTTTCCCAGAACTAATAGAATATCATTAACCTTAGATTTAGATACAGCATATTTTATAGCATCTTTCCTATCAATTATAGTTTTCACTTTTTTTATTTTTTTATTACCGACACCCATCTTCATATCTTCTATAATTTGATTTGGATCTTCATTTCTAGGGTTATCAGATGTAAAAATTGTTAAATCACTTAACTCAGATGAAACATAGCCCATCTTATTTCTTTTTTCTTTGTCTCTTCCTCCTCCACATCCAACTACAGTTATTATTATTCCATCACTTTTTACATAATCTTTAACTGAAACTAAAACTTTCTCTATTGCATCAGGTGTATGAGCAAAATCCACTATTCCAGTAATTCCATTCTTTGCAATAACTTGAAATCTACCTTCAACAGGTTTTATCTTACTTAATAATTCAATTGATTTATTTTGATCTAATCCTAATATGTCACAGACTGCATATACTGCGACTAGATTATATGCATTAAATTTTCCTGTAATTTGAGTATGAATTAATTTATTATTCAATTGAATAATTAATCCCTCAATGTTATTTTCAATAATTTTTATGTTGTAATCTGAAAGTTTTTTTAGAGAATATGTTTTAATTTTTGATTTAGTATTTTGAACCATTACACTACTATTTTTATCATCAATATTGACTAATGAATATGAATCTTTAGAAAGTGAATCAAAAAATTTCTTCTTTGTATATATATAATTTTTAAAAGTTTTATGATAATTAAGATGATCATGAGAAATATTAGTGTAAACTCCTATGTCATAATCTAAATTTGAAATTCTTTCTTGATCAATAGAATGTGAGGAAACCTCCATGAAACAATACTCGACATTAGAATTAACCATTTCACTCAAATAAAAATTTAATTTATATGAGTCAGGTGTTGTTAAATCGGTTTTAAACTCTTTACCATCAATTAAAATTTTATTAGTTGACAATAATCCAACCTTATATCCATACAAATTGAAAATTTTAAATAGAAGAGTAGCTGTAGTTGTTTTTCCGTTTGTTCCTGTAATTCCAATTAAGTACATTTTTTTGCTCGGATTTTTAAAATAATTTGAGCAAATTTTGGAATAAACCTTTCTTGTATTATTAACAAGAACATATGTTATATCATTGCGAATTTTATCAGGAATTGTTTCACAAATAATTGTTTTTGAACCATTTTCAATAGCATCATTTATAAAAATATGACCATCAATTGTATTTCCATCGATTGCTATGAATAAATCATTTAATTTTATTTCTCTTGAATTATTCTTAACATCATTTATAATTCGATCTTTTACACCAAAAAATTTTACAAACTCAATATTTCTTAAGAGCTCTTTAAGTTCCATTACTTACAATTTTATCAAGGTTAGAACTATTTTTAATTTGAATTTTTGAAAGCTTTATATTTTTATTTAGCTCATGTAAATTATATTTTTCAACTTTTGGATATTTTGAAAATATTTTTTCAGCTATTCTTTTAAATACAGGTGCTGCCACTGTGTTACCATAATACCCTTTAGTTTTATTAGGCTTATTTATAACTATAATGCAAGAATATTTCGGTTTATCTGATGGAAAATATCCAACAAAACTTGAAATATAATTTATACTATCTTTTGCATAATCAACCTGTGCAGTTCCTGTTTTACCAGACAACTTTAAGTGCTTAGATTTTATGTTCTTTGCTGTTCCATTTTCATGATGTACTACATCATAAAGCATCTTCTTTAATAATTTGTTTGTATTAATTGAAAAAATAGACTTATTCAAAATTTGTTTTGGATATATTTTATTATAATTAGTTCCAAACTTTCTTGTACTGTGAATAAATTTTGGCTTAACAACTTCTCCTTCATTAGCGATGGCATTATAAAATGTTAAAATCTGTAGTGGAGTCATATTTACACCATAACCATAAGTCATCCATGGTAATGATAAACCATTCCAGTTATCATCATTAGGATGAGGAATCTTTGGTTTAGGTTCACCTTTAATTGAGCTTATTACTGGATTAGCAATACCAAAATTGTAAAGACGATCTACAAATTTTTTTGAATTTTTATTATATACAGAGTCGATAATTTTAACAACTCCCGTATTTGATGATAACCTGATAGCATCCATAACATTAATCTTTCCATATCCACCTTTTCTACTATCTCTAACTTTAAAACCATAAAAATCAAGTATTCCGCCAGATGTATCAACTTTCCTTAAAGTGTCAATCACTTGATCCTCTAAAGCTGCAGCAATAGCTATTAATTTAAAGGTAGAACCTGGTTCAATTCCCTCACCAATTGCATAATTTAATTTTTCATAATACTTACCATTTTCAGTTAATCCAAAATTTGATATTGCTTTAATATCACCAGTTTGAACTTCCATTACTATAGCTGATGAATGATGAGCATCATATTTTTCTGTTTGCTCAAGTAAATAGTCATGAACAATATCTTGAATTTCACTATCTATAGTAGTTATGATATCTAATCCATTGATTGGTTCCTTTTTTAATTCATTATCCAAAGTTTTCCATTGACCATTTGAAATTTTTCTTTTTAACATATAGCCATCCTGACCTCTGAGATATTTTCCAAAAGCATGTTCTAAACCAACTCCTCTATAATTACCATTTTCGTCAATTCTTTCATATCCAATAGTTCTTTCAGCTACTTTTCCTAATGGAAATTCTCTATTAATTTTCTTTTCTACTATTATTCCGCCCTTTATGGATCCATGTTTAAAAATTGGGAAACTCTTAACTCTATCAACATCTTCTTTACCTATATTTTTAATTATTGAATAATATCTATTTCCGCTATTTCTTGCACTGATTAATGAATTGTGAACTATATTTTTATCTACTGATTTTAATTCTGCTATTTTTTTAGAAAGATTATAAACTTCACTATCAAAAAGTTTTTTCTTTACAGTTTTTGAATCAAAATAAACATCATACATTATTGTCGATGTAGCAAGTAAACTCCCGTCGAATGAATATATATTTCCTCTTTGGGGATTTACCGTTGAATATTTTAATGTTTTATCTTCTCCTAATTGTCGATATTTATCACCGTCAACAAACTGTATGTGGAATAACTTATAACCAATAAATAAACCAAACAATAAAAAAGCTGTTGCAAATCCATAAAGTTTTAATACAAATTTATTGTTGTTCATTTAATACTGGATATTATTATTTTACTTGGCGGACTCAATGAAGGTTTTATCTCTCTATCAATTAGTTTTTTTCTTACTGTTGACTCAACTCTTAAATTCATAAGTTTTTTTCTCAACTCAATAAAGTTTGATTCAGCAACAGAAACTTCAGTGTTTAACTGACTAATTTTGTACACTTTACTATCAACACTGTGGGAAGAGTATATCAGTAGAAAAGCGAGAGAAAAAATAAAAAATATAAAACGGATATTGTAAATATTAATTTTTTCAATTAAGAATTTTCCTAGCAGTATGTCAACAATTTTATTTGTCATAGTTTAACGGCTGTTCTTAGCTTAGCACTTCTTGCTCTTGGATTATTTTTTATTTCTAATTCAGATGGTTTAATAAAATTGTGTTTTGGTTTAATTGATAAAATTTTATTTCCAAAATCATCCTTAACTGGTTCATTCTCAAAACAATTATTTTTAAAAAATCTTTTAACTAGCCTATCTTCAACTGAATGGTATGTGATTATTGAAACCAATCCATTTGGGTTTAATAAATTTGGAAGTTGATTTAGTAGTTTTTTTAGGTTTTTTATCTCTTGATTAACCTCAATTCTTATAGCCTGGTATACTCTAGCTAAAAATTTATTTTCATATCCAGGATTAATAAATTCGGAAAGTATTTCGTTTAAATTATTAGAAGATTTTATTTTTTTAGTCTTTCTTTTTTCAACTATACTTTTTGCGATTTGTCTAGAATTTGTTAAATCAGAATAATTAAAAAATATATTTGCAAGATTGGCTTCACAATAGTTATTTAAAATCTCCATTGCATCAATGCTTGATTCTTGATTCATTCTCATGTCAAGGATTGAATCATTTTCATAGCTAAATCCTCTGTCGATTGAATCGAACTGAAAAGAACTTACACCTAGATCTGCAAGAATACCATCAACTTTTGATATTTTTAAATATTTCAAATTTTGTTCTAGATAAATGAAATTCTGCTTTAATAACATAACTCTATTGTCATCAATTTTATTTTTTATAGCACTTTTATCCTGATCAAATGCTATTAATCTTCCATCATCATTTATTCTTTTTAAAATTTCTTTGGAATGACCTCCTCCTCCAAAAGTCAAATCAACATAAATTCCATTCTCTTTTATTTCAAGACTATCAATCGCCTCGGACAACATAACAGGTTTATGAAACATTATTGTCATCATTACCCATTACTTCCTCCGTTAATTTTGCAAAGTCAACATTTGAATCATTAATCGCATTTTCATACATTTCCTTATCCCATATTTCAATGATATTTAGAGCTGTTGACATTACAATATTTTTTTTAAGGTGCGAGAAATTGATTAAATCTTTTGGAATTAATATTCTTCCAGCATTATCTAATTCAATATGCTTTAGTCCAGCAGTATATCTTCTAATAAAATCATTATTTTTCTTTGTGAATCGATTTAGCTTATTTACTCCCAGCATTGTTTCATCCCATTCATTAATAGGAAAGAGTTCTAAACATTTTTGGAATACAGATCTTTTAAGAATAAAACCTTTAGAAAGTTCTTTTTCTAACTGTTTTTTAAAGGATGAAGGAAACATAATTCTCCCCTTATTATCAATCTTGCATTCATATGTGCCTATAAGATTATACATATCAGATTAGCGTTAATATCAAATATATTTAAATTTTACCACTTTTTACCACTTTTTACCACATTGTTAATAATTTTTAAGATATGGGCATAAAATGCTGATTATCATTGATTTAAAAAGATTTATAATTTAGTTTTCTATCTTCATTTTATGTTATTGTTTCAAAATGAAATACATATCTTTGTCTGCAACTAATAAAACATAATAGATTTTGGAAAGTTTTATTACAGAAAACGGCTTTAACTATAGGTCTGTTGGTAAAGGGAGGCCAATATTAATTTTACATGGTCTTATGGGAGGCTTAAGTAACTTTGAAGATGTCTTTAATTTCTTTCCACAAAAAAACTATAATGTTATTGCTCCAGAGTTACCAGTATATACTTCTAAACTATTAGATACAAATGTTAAGTTTTTTGCAAAGTTTGTAAACGAATTTGTAAAATTTAAAAAACTTAAAGATTTTGTAATTGTCGGAAATTCTTTAGGTGGACATGTTGGATTAATTTATGCTAAACTTTTTCCTATCTTATTAAAAGGGTTAGTTTTAACCGGAAGTTCTGGACTCTATGAAAATTCCATGGGTGATAGTTACCCAAAAAGAGAAGACTATAAATTTATAAGAAAAAAAACTGAAGGTGTTTTTTATAACCCGAAAGTTGCAACAAAAGAAATCGTAGATGAAATTTTTGAAACAGTCAATGATAGAAAAAAATTAATTAAAATTTTAGCAATGGCAAAAAGTGCTATAAGACACAATATGGCAAAAGATTTACCAAAAATAAATGTAGAAACTGCAATAATTTGGGGAAAACAAGACACTGTAACACCACCAGATGTTGCAAAAGATTTTGATAAACTTCTACCTAACTCTGATCTGTTTTGGATAGACAAGTGTGGTCATGCTCCTATGATGGAACATCCAAACATTTTCAATGATATTTTAGACGGTTGGCTTTCAAAGAAAAATTTATAGTTGTGTCTAGTTTTTCTAAAGTTTCATTTAAAAAAAGTAGCTCTCTTGAAAATGAATGTCCAAAAGACGGGTTTCATGAGTTTGCAATGATTGGTAGGTCAAATGTTGGAAAATCTAGTCTTATAAATTCTATATTAAATAAAAAAAATATAGCTAAAACATCAAAGACACCAGGAAAAACACAATTAATTAATCACTATTTAGTAGAAAATAATTTTTACATAGTTGATCTTCCTGGATATGGATATTCCAAGCTTTCAAAAATACAATCAGAAAAAATTCTAAATATTTCATTTGATTATATTTTAAATAGAGAAAACCTTTTACAAATCTTTGTATTGATTGATATAAGACATAAACCTCTTGAAATAGATATCGATTTTATTGAGTTTCTAATTTCTAAGGGGAAAAAATTTAATATAATTTTTACTAAAGCTGACAAACTAAAAAAAAATAATCTAAACAAACATTGTGATGACTATTTCAAACAACTAAATATTCCAGACATTAATAGTACATATTTTATTTGTTCATCTACAAGAAATATTGGAATTTCTGAAATCAGAAAACATATACAAAAAAGTTTAGTTTAATTTTTTTTTAGATTAAGCTTTTCTGAAAAATAATCACAAAACTGTTTGAAAGCATCAGTCATTTTTTCATTATTAGTTGCTTTAAAAAAAGATTGAGATAAACTAACAAGTGTTTGATGAATAAATACGTTCATTTCATCAACAGGCATGTCCTTTGTCCATAAATCAATTTTCATTGTTTCTTTATTTATGTGATCCCATGAGGAAAATAAAATAGCTTTTGTTTGTTGGTCAGATACACCTCCATCTTTAGCTGACCAGCTCATCTTTTCAGGTATTTTATTTTCATCTAATTCAACATTTATTACTATATCAGTTTTTTTAGAAATCATAATCCAGGTTTATAATTAGAATTTAAATATAATTCATACTCATTCATATTTAAAATTTCTTCAATAGTTTTATTGTTAGATTTTAAATATGATTTTACAATTTTATAACCAATCCATCTACCAATCATTGGTGCTGATTCATAGTCAATTGATATACCAAACTTTGAATATGGACCAAAGTTTATAAATCTTTCTTCCAAGTCATTTGAAGTATTAAACAAAATTTCATTTTCAATAAAAAATTTCCAAACTTCTTTCTCATTATTTTTTGCCCAAACAATTTCTTTTTCATTATAACTAAGAGCTTTTTTTTCATCAAATTCGAAATTGTTGACCATTAGATTATAAATTTTTCCATGATAAATAATTTTACTAATAAATTGACGATTTCTTGGATATATAATATGTCTCGAGATTAATTTTTCAGCTAAATCTCTTACTAAAAATTCTTCACTCATTCTTTGCGAAATATATGATGGAATGTTTTTGTATAAGTCTTGGTTGTCTAGGTAACAATCTAAGGACAATAAAACTAATGAATCTGTAGTAATAATTTTAAATTGATAATCAATTCCATTATTTAGAGTAATTATCTTAGGTGAATTAAAATCTGAAAATTCATTACTTAAATTTGAATATAGTACTGAAATTTCTCTATTTAATTTTTTGTCATTATATTTTTTAACTGATTCATTAAAAATAAATTTTCGTAAAGAATCGTTTTTTACATTAACCCATTCTTCTTTATTAAAAGTTGAAGGAAATAGAAAAGGATAATCATTAATTAATTTAATCAATGAATCTGAATCAGCATTAAAAAATTTTTTTTCAAATCTATCAATACTAACTAAATCATAAACATTATTAATTTTATTATCACAACCTGAAATAAACATTAAAATAAAGGAGAAAATGATTTTATAATAATGCTTAAATAAATTAATTTGGCAAAAAATTTGATAAATATATATTTTATAATTCATGAATTATTCAAAGGTAATCAAACACATTGTTAATTGGCTAAATTCCTACACCAATGATTCACACACAAAAGGATATGTAGTTGGGATTTCGGGTGGTATTGATTCAGCCGTAACATCAACCCTTGCTGCTCATACGGGTCATCCAACTCTTTGTTTGGAGATGCCAATTTACCAATCCAATCAAGAACTTGAAAGATCAGGAAACCATATTGATTGGTTAAAAAATAATTTTTCTAATGTAAGCTCTGAAGTAATTGATTTAACAGAATCTTTTGATAAATTTTCACAAAAAGTTCAAAAGATTGAATCAAAAAATAATCTTTTAGCATTAGCTAATTCTCGATCAAGACTTAGAATGACAACTTTATATTATTATGCTGCAATTAATAATTACTTAGTTGTTGGTACTGGTAATAAAGTTGAAGATTTTGGAGTTGGGTTTTACACAAAATACGGTGATGGCGGAGTTGATCTTTCACCTATAGCTGATCTTATGAAAACAGATGTAAGACTAATTGCTAAAGAACTTGGCATTATTGATAGAATCATAAAAGCCCCACCAACTGATGGGCTCTGGGATGATTCACGTACTGATGAAGATCAACTTGGTGCTTCATATGAGGAACTTGAAAAAGCTATGAAACAAGTAGAGAATAAAGTTCAAATTGAAACATTAAGTTCAAGAGAAATTGAAGTCTACAAAATTTTAGATCAATTTAACTCTGCAAATAAGCATAAAATGGAACCCATACCAATTTGTACAATTCCGGAGCATTTCAAAACTAAATAACCCTATTGAGCTTTTTCGATAACAAAGATTTTAATTGATAATAATTAACAATTTCGTCTAATAGATCCTGATCTAAATTATCTGTCTCACTTTTTTGTTTGCTTAATTCATTAACCTTTTTATTTATCAATAAAGTTCGTAGTGTAAGTATAGTTTCAGTAACTAACTGCGATATTGATTTTGATTTTTGTTTTACGTATATATTTTTGGTTTCCCAATTATGCAATTGATATATATCTTCATTAATAAGAATTGTTGTAACTAGATTTGAAAGCTTATCATCTAAGGAATTTAAAAAAGTTTTTGGATCAAAATTTTCACTTTTTTGGTATTCACTAATTAACATTTTATATAAAGTTTTAAAATTATCATTTGCAAACTCAACCTCATCAGATTGAAGATCTAAAAATATTTTTTCAAAAACTAAAGACTCAACTTTAACAGGCTTGTATGTAAAATCACCTTTTTCGTTTTTTATTAACTTAATTTCATCAAAAATGACTTTTTTTTCACCGTATAAAATCAATATTTCGATTATTTTTTTTTCTAATTCAAAAATTTGATCAACTTTTCTATGTTCAATAACTGTTTTCTCTTGTATCTGAGTCCTCCTCGGAAATTGTTTTTTTGTAACAACTATTTGAGCTAAAACATTAAATAAAGTATTTTCAGAAATATTCATGATTTCTGAACAATGTTTGATATAAATTTCTTGTTTAATCCTATCTGGTATTTTTGAAATACTTAATACTATTTCATTTATAATCTTGGCTTTTTCAGTTGGTGATTTTTTTAAAGAATCATTTAAGAGTTTTGCTTTAAATTCAATAAAATCAATTGAATTATTATCTAGAAAATTTACAATCTCATTAGTATCTTTATTCATAGCAAAACTGTCAGGATCTTCATTGTTTGGAAACAAGACAACACTAACATTCATGTTTTGCTCTAAGATTATATCAATACTGCGGACAGTAGCACTAACTCCAGCCTTATCTGAGTCATAAAGCATTGTTATGTTTTTAGTTAATCTCCTAATTAAATTAATTTGATCAATAGATAAAGCTGTACCAGATGAAGAAACAACATTTTTAATTCCCTTTTGATGAAATCTCATTACATCAGTATAGCCTTCAACCACATAACAATTATCTTTTTTTACAATCTCACTTTTAGAATTATAAAGACCATAAAGAATTTTACTTTTATTGTATATTATGGATTCAGGACTATTAATATATTTAGCTGATTTAATATTAGTGTTTAAAGTCCTAGCGCCAAAACCAGCTGTTCTCCCAGAAATAGTTTTAATCGGAAAAATAATTCGAGCTCTATAAATATCATTATTAGTTTTTGAAGAAACTAACCCTAAAGATATTAGATCATCAACATTATAATTTTTATTTAATAAAAATTTTTTTAACCCGTCACTAGACTCAGTTAAACAACCTACCTCAAATTTTTCTATTATTTCATTGTCAAAATTTCTTTCAAGCATGTAAGATTTGGCAATATTTTTTCCAAATTCTGATTTATGAAACGTTTCAATAAAATAATTTGTTACAATATCATTAATTATAAACAACTTTTCTTTTTCATTTATTTTTTCTTTTTGCTTATCGCTTAACTCAGTTTCTTCAATTTCAATATTGTATTTTTTTGCTAAATATTTTATTGCTTCTGGATATGATAATTGTTCATGCTCCATGAGAAAAGCAATTACATTTCCACCCTTACCACTACTAAAATCTTTCCAAATTTGTTTAGCAGGAGAAACCATAAAACTTGGTGTCTTTTCGTCAGTAAAAGGACTTAGCCCTTTGTAATTCGAACCTGATTTTTTGAGTTGAATAAAATCACCAATAACTTCTTCTACTACTGCAGTTTCAAAAACTTTATCTATGGTGATTTTTGATATCATTATATAAATTTAATTATCTCTTTCAATAACATAATCAATCATTTCTTTTAGAGCAACACTGTATTTAGATTTTGGAAATTTTTCTAAAATTTTAATAGCACTTCTATGATAAAGATTCATTTTTTCAACAGCATATTCTAAACCACCTGTTTCCTTCACATAGTTAATTATTTCTTTTACTACTTTTTTATCTTTACTATGTTTTTTAATAGAAGTAATTAACCATTTTTTTTTCGATCTATCAGAATTATTAATAGAATAAATTAAAGGAAGTGTTAATTTTTTTTCTTTAATATCTATTCCTCTAGGCTTACCTATCTTCTTTCTTCCATAGTCAAATAAATCGTCTTTGATTTGAAATGCAATTCCAATTGAGTTACCTAAATCTCCAATTAACTTTTGTTCTTTTTTTGAGCTTCCTACACCACTAGCTGCAATTTTACAACATGAACTTATTAAAGAAGCAGTCTTCTTGGAAATTATTTCAAAGTAAACATCCTCTTGAATATCTAAATTTTTTGCCTTTTCAATTTGTAAAAGTTCTCCCTCACTCATATTTCTGACAGACTCAGAAATAATTTCAAGCAAATCATAGTCTTTATTTTCAATACATAAAAGCATACCCTTTGATAGCAGGAAATCACCTACCAGAACAGCAATTTTATTTTTCCATATCGCATTAATTGAAAAAAAACCTCTTCTTCTATTGCTATCATCAACAACATCATCATGAATTAAAGTAGCGGTGTGAATTAATTCAATAACAGAAGCTCCTCTAAAAACCTTTTCATTTACCTTTCCACCTGATAAGAGCTTAGAACATAAAAATATAAGCATTGGTCGCATTTGCTTACCTTTTCTTTTAATTATGTAGTGAGTTATTCTGTTCAAAAGTGGAACTTTAGTAAGCATTAAATTCGAAAACTTTTCTTCAAAAGCTTCCATTTCTTTTGATATTGGCTCTCTTATTTTAAATACCTTTTTCACTTTAAGTTAATTTAATGTTTATTTGCCAATTGACCACAGGCTGCTTGTATATCTTTACCTCTAGATCTTCTAATTGAAGCAGATAATTTATTTTCTTTGAGAATATTTAAGTAATAATTAACCCATAATTCATCAGCTTTTGAAAATCTAGGATCATCAATACTATTATATTCAATCAAATTAACTTTAGATGGAACTCTTTTACAGATTTTAACTAGAGCATCTATATGTTCAAAATCATCATTTATTCCCTTCCAAATTAAATACTCAAAAGTTACTTTTCGTTTAGTTTTTTCATACCAATATTCAAGACTTTTAATTAATTGATTTAGAGGAAAAGATTTAGAAAAAGGCATAATTTCATTTCTTGTTGATTCAATAGCTGAGTGAAGTGAAATGGCAAGATTAAACTTGACATTATCATCAGCCATCCTATGTATCATTTTTGAAATCCCTGAGGTTGATAAAGTAATTTTTTTATTAGATATTTCAATTCCTTCCTTTCCAGTAATTAAATTTATAGAATTAATGACATTATTATAATTTAATAAGGGCTCTCCCATTCCCATAAAAACAATGTTTGAAATTGGAAGAGAATAATTTTCAATTGATTGTTCATTCAAAAGTATTATTTGATCAAAAATTTCATACGATTCAAGATTTCTCATTCTTGAAAGCTTTGAAGTAGCACAAAATTCACAGTCTAAACTGCACCCGACTTGGCTAGAGACACATGCTGTAACTCTGTCACCTGAGGGTATTAATACAGATTCCACTACCAATTTATCATGCAATTTAATTGCAAACTTCATTGTTGAATCAATACTAATCTGCTTAGATGATATCCTACTAAAATTTAATCTAAAATTTTCCTTCAATAAATCAATAAGACTCTTTGGTAAATTAGTCATATCATCAAAACTTTTAACTGAGGATTTATTAATCCAGTTAAAAATTTGATTTGATCTATATAATGGAAAGTTATTCTTCTCTACAAATTTATTTAGCTTTTCTAAGCTAATTGATCTAATATCATCAAATTTTACAGACATGCTAAAGAATTAACATAGCATCCCCATAAGAATAAAATCTATATTTTTCCTTAATTGCTTTTTGATATGCTTCCATCATAAAATCATGACCTGCGAATGCTGAAACCATCATAAGTAAAGTAGATTTTGGCATGTGAAAGTTTGTAATTAATGAATTAGCAATACAAAAATGATATGGTGGAAAAATGAATTTATGTGTCCAACCTACATATGGATTTAATGTTCCGAATGATGAAACTGACGATTCCAACCCTCTCATAACAGTTGTTCCAACAGCACAAACTTTTTTCTTATTGCTTTTTGTTTGATTAATAATATCAACAGCTTTTTGACCTATAAATAATTCCTCAGAATCCATTTTATGTTTTGATAGATCTTCTACCTCAACAGGGTTAAAAGTTCCTAAGCCAACATGTAATGTTAATTCAGCAAGACTTATTCCTTTAATTTGTAATCTTTTTAGTAAATGTTTTGAAAAATGTAAACCAGCAGTAGGAGCTGCTACAGCACCTTCATTTTTAGCATAAATAGTTTGATATCTATCTTTATCAAAGTCTTCTTCTTCTCTCTTGATATATTTTGGAAGTGGTGTCTGACCTAATTCCAATAATTTTTCTCTAAATTCATCATATGAACCATCGTAAAGAAATCTTAATGTTCTACCCCTAGAAGTTGTGTTGTCAATAACTTCAGCAACCAAGCTATCATCATCTCCAAAGTATAATTTATTACCAATTCTAATCTTTCTAGCTGGATCAACTAAAACATCCCACAATCTTTGATCTCTACTTAATTCTCTTAGTAAAAAAACTTCAATTCTAGCACCTGTCTTCTCTTTGTTACCTATTAATCTTGCAGGAAAAACTTTAGTGTCATTTAAAACAAAAGAATCACCGTCTTCAAAATAATCAATCACATCTTTAAATAATTTGTGCTCAATTTTATTCGATTTTCTGTCTAATACCATTAACCTTGATTCATCTCTTTGATCAGAGGGATATTCGGCCAATAAATCTTTTGGCAAATCATAATTAAAATTTGAAAGCTTCATAAAAATAAATTAAAGCGGCTAATATACATTTAGAATACTGGGGTTGTCAAGTAAAACAACAATTAATTTTTAAATTTTAGATTAAAATTTAATTGTAATAAATCATTCCAATAATTTGGAAATGATTTTGTTACAACATCTGGGTCATTAATTATTATTGGAGTAATCAAACCAAGTGGTGCAAATGACAAAGCCATTCTATGGTCATCGTAGGTAAATATTTCAATATTTTTATTAAATTCAACCGGCGGAAAAATTTCAATACTAGCATCATCAAAAATAATTTTTGCACCAAACTTTGACAGCTCGTTATGTAATGCTAGAATTCTATCAGTTTCTTTAATTTTTAGTGTTTGAAGACCAGTTATTTTAACTTGGATTTTTAAAGCCAAACAAGTTACTGCAACAGTTTGGGCTAAGTCAGGGTTGTCTATTAAATTAAACAACAAACTACTAGGCCTTTTATAACCATAAATCGGAGATAATAGTATTTCATTTTGATTTAAAAATTTAGTTTTAACACCTAGTTTCAAAAAAATTTTTTCTACATAACTGTCGCCTTGGTAAGATTCTTTAAAAAAATTATTCAGCTTAATATTTATTTTTTTGTTAATAGCAACAACTGCATAAAAATAAGATGAAGAACTCCAATCAGATTCGATTAAATATTCGTTTGGGCTAATCTCTTTAGCATAATCAATTTTAATTATATTTTTTATGTATGAGTAACCAATTCCTAATCTCTTCAAAACATGCAATGTCAAATTTATATAAGGTTTAGATATAATTTCACCTTCAAGTTCAATGGTTAAACCATTTTTAAAAGTTGGCCCAATTAAGATTAAAGCACTGATAAATTGACTACTAATATCAGATTTAAGTTTTATGATTGACTTTTTATTTTTAGTTCCATTAATTTCTAAAGGTGGGTAACCCTTTTTTTTGAGATAATTAATATTAAATCCTAAATTTTTTAATGCATCAACTAAAATACCAATAGGTCTTTCTTTCATTCTTTCAGATCCAGTTAACGTAAACTTACCTTCCTCTATTGTTGAGAGATAAGCAGTTAAAAATCTCATTGCAGTACCAGCATGATGTATATCAATTTTTTTATTAGGATTTTCAAGAGCATTTTTAAGAACAACCGAATCATCAGAATCTGAAAGATTGCTTATTTTAATGTTTTTGAAAATTGAATTTAAGATTAAAACTCTGTTTGACTCACTTTTTGAACCAGATATTTTAACACTTGAATCAGAAGATAAATCAGATGGTATTATCTGAACTTTTTTCATTTTAATTTTTCATTTGAGAAATGTCTTTCTTTATCTCTTTTTGTTTTCTTATTTAATTTTTCTTCAAAAGCCTTTTCCAAATCAACACCTGTTTGATTAGCTAAACATATTAAAACAAATAAAACATCAGCCAGTTCTTCACCTAAATCATTAATTTTTTCATTCTTTTTTGGGGATTGCTCACCATATACTCTGGAAATAATTCTAGCTACTTCTCCAACCTCTTCGGTGAGTTGAGCCATATTAGTAAGTTCATTAAAATACCTTACGCCATACTTTTTAATCCAATCATCAACTTTTTTTTGTAAGATATTTAATTTCATATTAGACTTTATTTTTAGAGTCAATAATTATAGTGACGGGGCCATCATTTTCAAAATCTATCTGCATATCAGCACCAAATTTACCAGTTTTTATTTTTTTATTAAAAATCATGCTGATTTCATCTACAAATAAATTGTAGTTACTTTCAGCAAACTTACCTTTTGCTGCATGAATATAGGAAGGTCTGTTTCCTTTTTTTGTTAGTGCGTGTAGAGTAAATTGGCTTATAACTTGTAAATCTCCATCAATTTCTTTTACAGATTTATTCATTATTCCATTATCATCATTAAAAATTCTGAGATTTACAATTTTATTTGATAACCATTTAATGTCATCAATTGAATCTTCATGAGTAATCCCTAAAAGAACCATTAATCCTTTGGAAATTTCACTATAAACCTTACCATGGATTTTAAGTTTTGAATAATTAACCCTTTGAATTACAGCTTTCATTTACCTAAAACTATTTTCAATTTCTAATAACATTGAAATGTAATTATTATACCTAGATCTTGAAATTAATCCATTATCGACACTTTTTTTAATCTCACAGTCAGGTTCATGATTATGTGTACAGTTATTAAATTTACAAGAATTGATATTTAAAAACTCTTTAAAATAATCTTTTAACTCATGTTTATTGACATTATATAACCCGAAACCTTTTATACCTGGAGTATCAATAATTTTAGAACCAAATTCTAAATCATACATTTGGGAAAAAGTAGTAGTATGTTGACCAGTTAAATTAGAATCAGAAATTGGTGATGTTTTAATATTTAGATCAGAATCAAGAGAATTTATCAATGTTGATTTTCCAACTCCACTATGTCCTGAGAAAACACATGTATTACCTATCATAATACTTTTTAGTATATCAATATTAATTTTTTTCTTTCCTGAAACTGAAATTGTTTTATAACCAGCAGATGTATATATTTCTTCAAGATTTTTTACAATTTCTTTAGACTTTAGATCATAATTATCAATCTTATTAAATAAAATTAAAGTATCAATTCCATATGAAACAGTTGATGCTAAAAATCTATCAATAAACATAGTTGATGTTTCAGGATTTTTTGGCGTAACAATTAAAAAACAAAGATTAATATTTGAGGCTATAATGTGAAATTGTTTTGATAATTTGACTGACTTTCTAACAACATAATTCTTTCTTTCAAACAATTCCTTTATTACATTTCCTGAAGATTCATTTAAATCAACAAGTACTTGATCACCCACACAAATTGGATTAGTAGAATTTATGTCCTGAATTCTAAATTTTCCTGAAAGTTTACAATCAACAAAAGATCCATTTTCTAATTTTATTTTATAGAAACTGCCTGTTGATTTGTAAACTAATCCTGTCATTAACTATTTAATATTTTATTTTGATGATTTATTGATTCTTGATGAATTGCTTTAAAAATTTTCAAAACAAAATCCTCACTCAATCCTTTTTCTTTCCCTACTAAAATCATCTTACCTAAAATTTCATTCCATCTTTTTGATTGTAAAACAGCAACATTTTGTTTTTTCTTTAGCTTACCAATTTTATCTGATATAATCATTCTCTTGGACAAAATTTCTAAAATATCATTATCAGCTATGTCAATTTTTGTTCTATACTTCGCAAGTTTATTTACATAACTCTCTTCATTGAAAGCTCCTTTTCTAATCTTTAGCTCTTTCATTAGCTGTATTAAAACCTTTGGTGTGATTTGTTGAGCAGCATCACTCCATGCATTATCTGGATCAATATGAGATTCAATCATTAATCCATCAAAGTTTAAATCTAGAGAAATTTGGGAAACATCATGTAATAGATCTCTTCTTCCACATATATGTGAAGGATCACAAATTAATGGCAAGTCAGGAAATTTATTTTGAAGTTCTATAGGGATTTGCCATTCAGGATTATTTCTAAATTTTGATTTTGAGTATGTAGAAAATCCTCTGTGAATAACACCAAGTTTTTTAATGTCAGATGAATATAATCTTTCAATTCCGCCATACCATAATGCTAAATCAGGGTTAACAGGATTTTTTATCAGTACTATTTTATCTGTTCCTTTAAGGGTATCAGCAATTTCTTGAACAATAAATGGGCTAACTGTAGATCTAGCTCCAATCCATAAAACGTCTACATCATGTTCAATAGCAAGCTTTACATGATTTGCATTTGCAACTTCAGTCGCAGTAAGTAATCCTGTTTCTTTTTTTACCTTTTGTAACCACTTAAGTCCAATTGAACCAACGCCTTCAAACATACCTGGCCTTGTTCTAGGTTTCCATATACCAGCTCTGAAAATAGAAACATCAGAGCCTTTAAGTTCATTAGCAATACTCATCATTTGAGCTTCAGTTTCAGCACTACATGGCCCAGCAATTACCAGTGGATGATCTAATTTAAAATCATCAAGCCATTTTCTAAGTTTTTTGTTATTTTTCATAGTTTTTATTGTTTATCCCTAAAAGAATTTTTTTAACTCTATTTATATTGTTTAAATCTTTAATTATAGATTTTTTATCATTATTAATTATTAATTGTTTTAACTCCTCAAGATTATTAATATATCCATTTAAAGCCTCTAAAATATTTTCTTTGTTCTGAAGAAAGATTGGTGTCCACATTTCAGATGAACTTTTTGCTAATCTAACAGTTGATTCAAATCCACTTCCAGCTAGATCAAAAATATTTTTTTCATTCTTTTCCTTCAGAATCACTGTTTTAGCTAAGATAAATGAAGTAATATGTGAAAGATGAGAAACATATGAAATATGTTGATCGTGAGATGCTGGATCCATATTAATAATTTTCATATTAAACTTTTTAAACAGGGAATTAGCAAAATCTAATAGATTAGGACTTGTTAATTCAGGCTCACAAATAATATTAGTAATATTAAAATATAAATTTTTCTTGGCAGAATATGGTCCACTATTCTCAGTTCCTGAAATTGGGTGCATTGCCAAAAAATTTTTTCTATTAATATGATTTTTTAACTCACTACATATTTTTTGCTTAGTTGAACCTACATCGATAACGAGGGTTTCTTTTGAAACATTATTTAAAACTCTTTTTAAAACATCAATCGATTTGTCAACAGGGACTGAAACGATAATGATGTTAAAATCAGATATTTTTCTAATATCAAGTAATGAACTAATTATTCCTAATTCAATAGCAGTAGTAGTATTTTGCTTTGAAATATCAAATCCTGAAATTACAGCATCAGGATATAAATCTCTAATATCATAAGAAAATGACCCACCCATTAAACCTAGTCCAATTATTCCAATTTTCATTATAATCTACTTTTTGCTTTAGTAATTAATTGCTCATCTAAACACAATGAAAAACGAATATATCCTTCACCATTTTTTCCAAAAATAAATCCTGGTGTAACAAAAATATTTTTTTCATACAATAAATAATCAGTTAATTCTTTTGATGATTTATTTGAATTAATTTTTGCCCAAACAAACATTCCAACTGATTTAGGATCATATGATAAGTTTAAAATGTCACATATTTCTAAAACAATTTTTTTTCTTTTTAAATACATATCATTGATTTTATTAAACCAACTACTATCTAATTTTAAAGCTTTTACAGCACCCATTTGAACTCCATAAAACATACCGGAATCCATATTGGATTTTATTTTTAAAACACAATCGATATTTCTTTTTGAACCTAAGAGCATTCCAACTCTCCAACCTGACATATTAAATGACTTGCTAAGTGAGTTTAATTCCATGCAATAATCAATTGAGTTTTCAATTGATAATATACTTTTTGGATTTTTATTTAGTATAAAACTATATGGATTATCATTAATCAATAAAATTTCATTTTGTTTAGCAAACGAAATAAGTTCTTCAAACTTGACTGTGTCTAAGTCAGAACCAGTTGGCATATTTGGATAATTAATCCACATAAGTTTAACTTTAGATAAATTCAATTGATTTAATTTATCAATATCTGGTAGCCAAGAATTTTCTTCAGTTAAATCAAAATATATCGGTTTTGCACCAACAATATTTGTAACTGATGTATAAGTTGGATAACCAGGATCAGGGATTAATACCTCATCACCAGGATTTAAAAATGCTAGTGAGATATGCATAATCCCTTCTTTTGATCCAAGTAATGGAAGAATATTATTATCAGAGTTTAATTCAACATTATAATTAGATTTATAAAAATTTTTAATTGATTCTCTAAGTAAATCTATCCCCTTGTAACTCTGGTATCTATGAGCATTTTCATGATTTAATGATTTTTGTAAAGACTGAGATATTTTTTTTGGAGGTAAAATATCAGGACTTCCTATGCCCATATTGATTATTGGTTTACCATCCTTCTCAAGTTTCTTTACCTCCCTTAATTTTTTTGAAAAGTAATATTCTTCAATATGATTTAATCTTTCAGCTACTTTAATCATAACTTTTCACTTTTATATAAACCAAATTCCTTAAGCAACTCCGAATTTAGTTTAACATTTTTTATTGCATTAGTATAATCATTGATATTTGTAAAAGTTACATCAATAAAAAATGAGTATTTCCAGGGTGTTTCGATTACAGGAATAGATTGAATTTTTGTTAGATTGATATTATAATTGTGGAAAATATTTAAAACCTTAGCTAAACTTCCATTACTATGATTTAAAATTAACTTTAATGAAGCCTTGTTTTTTTCTATATTTGAATTCAATGAATCTTCAGCTGATAAAATCACAAATCTAGTCTCATTATTTTTGATTGTTTGAATATTCTTTTCAATTATATCCAAGCCATATATTTCTGCAGCTTTATTACTTGCGATTGCAGCCATATCAGTTAAATTATTTTTAGAAATCTTGTTTGCAACTTCAGCTGTATCTTTATCTTCTAATATTAATTTATTTGAATTTTTTAAAAAATCTTTACATTGGAGAAGAGCCATGGGATGTGATGAAATAGTTTTTATATCATCAATTTTGACACCAGGTGCTACCATCAATTGGTGATTTATATTTATATAAGACTCTCCAATAATTTTTAAATTATTTTCATCAATTAGTGAATAATTTGGTATCAATGAACCAGCAATTGAATTTTCAATAGCCATTACCCCAAAATCGGACACCCCATCTTTAACAGATAAAACTACTTCATCAAACGTCATACAGTCTAATATTGTACATTCATTTCCAAAGTAAATTTTAGCTACTTGATCGTGATAAGATCCTGATATTCCCTGAATTGCTATTTTCATAATCCAAAAAAAAAGTCCTGAAATTCAGGACTCTTTGATTTATTTATTTATATAATAACAAAAAATCCTTCTTTAACTTGAATAGTAAAAGTAGAAATAGAATTTTTTGTTATAGGTTTTGTTCATATTTTTTCAAAAATACATCAGATAATTTAATTTTCAAAATAAATTACAAAAAGCAATCTTTTAAAAAATTATTAATTTGATCATATTCAATGAAAAAAGCGTCGTGACCGTGATCTGATTTAATTTGAAAGTAGTAAATATTTTGTTTAATTAAACTTATTTTTTTATAAATATTTCTCTGTTCATTATCTGTAAAAAGTAAATCCGAGTCAATAGATAGAATATATATATTACTATTTACCTTATTGATCAATTTATCAATACTAGAATTAGAATAAGACTCAACATCTATTGAAGAAAGAAATCTATTCATGGTTTTGTATGCATCCAAATTAAATCTATTT
This sequence comes from uncultured Bacteroidota bacterium, assembly GCA_902554655.1. Lineage (GTDB taxonomy): Bacteria > Bacteroidota > Bacteroidia > Flavobacteriales > Flavobacteriaceae > Eutrophosalina. The sequence continues at coordinate 55,838 of CACDPE010000001.1, read as the reverse complement.
TTTAGAGTTTCTCCATGAAAATCCAACCAATTTTTAACCTTTCTAACTTTACCATCATATTGATTTTTAAATCTATTATTAAGTGATATAGGATTTCTGTAAGTAAGCATTGCGTGAAGTCTTGCATCAAATATGGGATCAGATGAATTTTCTAATAATTTTGATTGAAGATGAGTATTTGCTATCAACCAGTCTGAAGATTTATAATCCGCTGCAATTGGAACGAGGTTCTCAAAAAGATCAGGTTCCAAAACACCCATTTCCCAAACTAAACCACCACCTATCGAACCTCCTATCAATGTGTGTACCTTAAAAATACCTAATTGTTGAATTGCTTTATTAAAAACTTTTGCAATATCACCAAGGATTAATTCATCAATAAAATCATTTAATTCGTTTCCAAAACAATTACCAGGAATATTAAAAGACAATACTGCATATTTCTTAGTATCAATTAATTTGTTATCCCCAACTAGATTATTCCACCATCCATCTTTTCCTGTTACATTTGAATTACCTGTGAGAGAGTGATTTATTACAACAACTGGGTATGATTTATAATCTTTACCAAAAATTTGGTAGGAAAGTTGAAAATCAACCTTCCTACCTGAAAAAATTTTTACATCTCTTACATTAATGTAAGATAGGTTATGTTCCATTTATGAAGTTAGAACCTTAGAATCTATTTGTGAAAATGCAAATTCTAAATCTCCTTTTAAATCATCTATGTCTTCCAACCCAACTGAAAGCCTAATAAGATCTTTAGTTACTCCCGTCGTTTCTTGTTGCTCATCATTCAATTGTTGATGAGTTGTACTAGCTGGGTGAATAATCAAAGATTTAGAATCTCCAATATTTGCAAGTAAAGAGAATATTTGGGTTTTATCAGCAACTGTCTTAGCACTTTCATAACCACCTTTTACTCCAAAAGTGACAATTCCACTTTGACCATTTGGTAAGTATTTATCGGAAAGACTTTTATATTTACTGCTCTTTAATCCAGGATAATTAACCCAGGTTACTTCTTCCTTTGACTCTAACCATTTGGATAAACTTAAAGCATTTTCACTGTGCCTCTTCATTCTTACATCCAAAGTTTCTAAGCCTTGCAAAATTTGAAAAGCATTAAATGGACTGAGGGCTGCACCCAAATCTCTTAATCCTTCTATTCTTGCTTTTGCAATAAATGAAGCCTCAGCTAATACATCATGATAGACTAACCCGTGGTAACCTGCTGAAGGCTCTGTAAACTCAGGGAATTTTCCGTTAGACCAGTCAAATTTTCCAGCATCAATTATTACACCACCAAGAGCGGTTCCATTACCATTGATATATTTTGTCAAAGAATGTATGACAATATCAGCACCATGCTCAATAGGTCTAAGTAGAGCGGGAGTGGCAACTGTATTATCAACTATGAAAGGAACTTTTGCAGCTTTAGCTCTCTTTGATATTTCAGATAAATCTAAAACATCTAGTTTAGGATTACCCAAAGATTCTGCAAAGAAAGCTCTTGTATTTTCTTGAACAGCTTCAGCAAAATTTTCTGGATTTGAAGGATCGACGAATGTAGTCGTAATACCTAGCCTAGGGAGTGTTACATTCAAAAGATTATACGTTCCGCCATATAAACTATTTGAAGCTACAATATGATCACCAGATCTAAGCAATGTCAAAAGTGTAGTTGAAATTGCTGCAGTTCCACCTGCTGTAACAACTGCTCCAATTCCACCCTCAAGCGAGGCTAGTCTTTGTTCTAAAACATCATTTGTTGGGTTATTTAACCTCGTATAAATGTAGCCAGGTTCAGCCAAGGCAAAAAGGTTTGCAGCATGTTCGGCATTATTAAAAACATATGATGTTGATTGATAGAGAGGAACAGCTCTTGTTCCCTGTGTTAAGCTTGTATCATGCCCTGCATGAAGAGCTTTAGTTGAAAGTTTTTGGTTTCCCATAGTATTAAAATTTATTTTATAAGAGGGTGATTTGACAAAACTGAACTGGGTGAAAAGCTTCTGCTTTAGCACTTTTTTTATGAGGTTGCAATCAGTCAAATCGATCCTCTATTGAATATTTAACAAATTTTGTGAAAAAAAAATTGAAAAACAAATTTTATCTAAAATTTATTGATGTTCCTATTGTCACTACATCGTACTCTTGAAATGTATAGTCAATAAAGGCATGAAAAAAAAGAAATTTAAATTTAAGTCCAAGATTCTTAATAAGTTCATGTATAGAATAATTAATTTCAACTGGATCAGAAATATTAATTGGAAATTTAGTATTAGAATCACCATCCACTACATAGTTTAACTCGTATTCCCCACTAATTGAAAAAGAAGATTTTCCACCTGAAATACCAATGCCTCCATAAAACTCAAAAATTTTTAGATCGAAGGAACTTAAAATCTGAAATTTATAATTATTAATATCAAATTCTGCAATTTGATTAATGCCTCTAAACTTGTTTGATGATTGAATATCATAATTTATTTTCATAAATGAATAAGCACCAAAAGCAGATACGTTTAGAGCAGGAGTTTTTTTCAAAAAAGTTAAATATTGTAAAATATCATGTTTAAATCCAACACCATAATTTGAGAAGTAAACTCTGTTTCTGTTGTACTCCGGTAAATATCTTAATGTAATTTCAGATTTAAAAGGTAAACCAATCGAGGCTTGAATTGATGGTGATGAAACAATTCCTAATGGAAGCTGATCTTTAATACCGGCTGGTGAAAAAAATGTTGCTTTAAGTTGCGGATGTAAATCACTTTTAGGAATTATAACATTTAGTTCCTCATTTTTTGAATCACCAAATATTGAAGGCAACTTATTTACTTCAGATTTAATTAATTTAAAATTTGAAATATCAAACGATTTATCCCCTTGAGGAACTATAATAGAGTTCAAGGAAATTGTTAAATCAAAGCCCAGCTTCTTATGAACTTTTGCAGTAGAATACCAACCAGAATTCATTAAATATAATGAACCCTTTAATGCAGGTTTTAAATAGTTTCCAAACAACTTTTGGGTATCATCTTTTGATGCAAGTAAAAAATTTTCAAGTGCGTTTTGAGAAAATAATAAAGGAGAAAAAAATAAAAAAATAATTTTGAAAAACCTGAGTAGCACATTCAAAATTATAAATAAATTTACTTATTTGAGCTTACCTCCACCTCTATTTCCTCTGGGTAGTGATCCAGTATCTGATTTTTTGTTATCAGATTTTTTTCCACCTCCAAATGCAGTCAAATCATATTTTAATTTAAATAAAATATATCTAGGCTGAATTAAATACATCCTTGTTTGAGAGGATAAGTTTGTAGCAGAGTCTCTGTTAATTGATTGATCATTCAAAATATTTGTTACTCCAATACTATATTCCCACTTCGAGCCTTCTTTTTCAAATGATAAATCTGCATCCCAAAATCTAAAGTTATTTAATACCTCATCTTGATTTTTATAGTAGTTGTAACTATACTCTGAATTAAAAACAAAACCTTTCCCAAAGTAAGCATCAACCCTTACATAAGGTGTTTCCCTGTAGAAAATATTCTCTACAGAACTAACACTATTGTTGTATTTATTTATATTATATCTATATCCAACTTCTACGTTTGGTTTGTCTCTAAAATTTGTCGCTAAACTAATTGTATAATTTTGGCCTAAATTTTCAGTCTTACTTATTTGATTATTAACAATATTATTGAATTCACTAAAGTTATAATTTACACCAATCTCACCTTTTAGATTTTTAGTTCTTTTATCAATACGACCATATAAAGAATATGATTCTCTCGGAAAACTTGAGTTAACTGGCTTTCTAACTTGGTTTACACCAACCAAAGTTGTTCGAGATTGAATTGAATTGGATCTTTTTGAATAATTAGCTCCAGCAAAAACATTTGTAAATGTAAATTGATTAATGCTTCTGTAATTAAGATTGTAATTAATAACCTTAGATGTTTCTAATTCAGGCTCTCCCTGAAATAAACTGTTGTAACTGTTAAAAACATAAGCCTTAGCAAGATTATTCACATCAGTAAATTGAGTTGTTTCTCTATATGTTAATCTTAAACTTTCTGTTTTTTTAAATTGTAAATTCAATCTAAAATCTGGTCTTACATCACTAATTTTTGATTCAAAATAATCACCATATTGATTATTATTTGTATTGTACGAGTGCAAAGTTAAACCAGGATCAAATGTGAAAATACCGGTTTTTAGTCTGTACTTAAGTGCAATATATGTATCTGTGAAATTAAAATCAACATCATTAACATAAGCTTGATCACTAAAATTTTTGATTTGACCATTATCCAAAGTTTGAAAAAAAATCAGAAGCATAAATTTGATTCACATCTGTTATTCCAAGGGTAATGTTAATATTAGATTGATCATTAATCAAATAATAATAGTCGAATTTTGTCTCAAATTTCTTAGTATTTATATTTCTAGTTTGGGTTGTATTATAATTTGATTGATTTGAGTCGAAATTTATCAAGCTCGAAAAAGGATTAAATTCCCTTACAGATTTACCAATAGGATCTTCTTCTTGATCTAAGTGTTGAGCTTCAAGTGAAAAAATATTTTTTTCACCAGCTGTATAATATAATTTTAACTCTTGATTTAAAGAGTATGGTGTTTGTACTCTTCCAATATCAAGCGTTTCATTAACACGATTCAATCCTCTTCCATACATTGAAGTAAGATCAGTGTTTTCATCTTGATTACTCTGATTTAATAATATATTATATTCTAGTTGTAAAATATCACTTGGTTCATATTCGAGTGAAAATTTATACAACTCTAGTTCATTTTTTTGAAGAACATTTCTACCAGTGTTTTCAACAACATTATTAGTAAAATATGTTCTGCTAATATTCTCTTCAATCTCATTAATGTTTGAAGAGAAAATAGTAAAACCACTAATTTCTAATCCTTTTTCATTTGATACAGAAAAATTAGTAGCAAGTAATTCAGATTCAATTGATTTAGCTCTATTATTTTGTAAATTACTAATTCCACCTATATCTGAGCTAATATTAATAGATGTCCCAGTTCTAGCATTTAAATTATTAAATCCACCTCCAAATCTGTAAAAATCTCTTCTTGAAAGTGGTGGTTGTCCAATATCATTTGAATTTCCAATTACAGAAAAGTTAAAATTTTTTGAATAATAAAATACTTTAGGCGCTATTAAATGAATATCATCTGGCCCTGTACCAGCGGTTATCTCTCCAAACCAAAATTTATCTTGACCATCTTTTAACCTAATATTTAGCGCAAAATTATCTTCATTATTTGTTACATCTCTTAGCTGATTGTTTTCAGTAAAATTTCTTAAAACTTCTACTTTACCAACGGCCTTAGCAGGTAAATTTTGAGTTGCCAATTTTGAGTCACCATCAAAAAAATCTTTTCCTTCAATTTGAACTTTTCTAACCACCTGTCCTTCTACCTCAATCTCACCATCATCATTAACCTCTATACCCGGCATATTTTTGAGAACATCAGCAAGTTTTTTTTCAGTTCCAGTATTGAAGGCATCTGCACTGTAAACAATTGTATCACCTTTAATAGTTACAGGCATTTCGTATACAATTTCGACTTCATCAAGAGCTTCGGCCTGTTCCTCTAAAGCAAAATTTCTTGTAACATCTTGATTTAAAGTTAAATTAAACTCAACAGGTGTAAAACCAATAAATGTAACTTTAATATTAAATTCAGTGTCATTTTTTAGATTCAGGCTATAAAAACCATTTTCATTGGAAATACCAAAACCATCTAATACATTAGTTTCGTTATTAACAGCAATGATATTAGCTCCCATAATTGAATTTCCATCAATGTCTGTTATTTTTCCACTAATACTGGATTGTGAATATATAAATAGTGGAAATAATAATAAAAATACTCTTTTCATTAATGTTATATTAGTTTCTAGCAAATGATCGATTACCTCCAGATCTTCTCATTTTTTGCCACATCTCTCTTGCTTCTTGTCTTTTTTGGTCTTGTAAAACAAGAAAATCATTATTACTAATAACTTTTCCTCTTTTAGGTCTTTTGATTTTTGATTTTTCACTAGGGTTCATTACAATTTTAGTGCACAAAATTGTAGTATTATCATCATTTACTTCAAGAATTAACCCTGGTAATCCTTGATACCATGATGGTCCAGTAGAAACTGGAATATCAGGTGTAAACCAGGCAGAAACTTCCACCATCTTAGTTTTTACATTATTTTGATTTTGATTTTGATTTTGAGATCCAAAACTGAATACTCTTTCCTGAACTTCCTTTTCATATACAGCTTTAAAACAAGTATATTGACCAATTTTTTTTGATTCACCAGTCATTTTCCACTTAGATGTTTCAAGAGGATCTGTAATGAGAAAAAATCTACCCATCATTTCTGTTTCATTTATAGCAATTTTTTCTTGAATATTCTTATATAACTTTCCAATGTTATCACCTATGTAGTTTGCCATCCAATTATATCCACCAGACTCACCAAGATCAATTTTATCTCTTTCAGAGTAAGTAGATTCAGTTGAGGTGAATTCAAGAATGTAATTTTTTTCAGTGTTTTTCTTAATCATTTCCTCCATGTATCCCCTTCGACTAGCAAATCTAGGATTATCCATCCATGATTTGTCTACATTAATTTTTGACATATAAAAAGCTTTTCCTTGAAATTCTTGAGAAAAACTCAGTGAAGAAATAAATATTAATAATAAAAATAATTTTTTCATAATGATTACTTATAATTTTAGACTTGGTTAGTTATAAAAAGTTTAATTTTTTTTGAAAAATTTTTCAAAATATCATACTTTAGTTTGAGTATCAAAAACCATGCACATAGCTATAGCAGGAAATATCGGAGCTGGAAAAACTACTCTCACTGAGATGCTTGCTAAACATTATAAATGGGAACCACATTATGAAGATGTTTTAAAAAACCCATACTTAGATGATTTCTATGAAAGGATGGAAAGATGGTCATTCAATCTTCAAATATATTTCTTGAACAGTAGATTTAACCAGATGCTTGAATGCTCAAATAATGGAAAAAATACAATTCAAGATAGAACTATATATGAAGATGCCTACATATTTGCTCCAAACTTACAATCAATGGGATTGATGACTAATCGAGATTTTGAAAATTATCAATCAATTTTTAATACACTTAACTCATTTGTTAAGGATCCTGATTTATTAATATATCTAAGAAGTGGTATTCCTAACTTAGTTGATCAGATACACAAAAGAGGAAGAGACTATGAAAACTCAATTAGCATTGAGTATCTAAGTAGACTAAATGAAAGATATGAAGCCTGGATTCAAAGCTATGATAAAAGTAACCTGCTTGTAATTGAGGTTGATAATATAGATTTTGTTGAAAATAATAAAGATTTTTCCCTGATAACTAAAAAAATAGATTCTAAACTCTCATAAAGAATCAATTTACTCATTTTGAGAAATCATTTCTAATACTGAACTGGAATGTTGATCGCCTGTAATTTCAGCAGCTTTAAGTAGTAACTCGGCTTTAGATCCATAACATTTTTCAGTGTTCTCAGTAACAAGTCCATTCTCTTCAACTCTGGAGTATATTGTTAAAGAGCTTTCATCAGGATTTTCATCATTAACTTCAATAAACATCTTCTTTTCAATGAGTTCTTTTTCTGTTTCAAATTTATCAACCACAGTTGATCCATGATCACCAAGAATTGGAGCAATAACCAATCCTACTAAACAAGTTAATTTTATTAGAATATTCATTGATGGACCAGAGGTATCTTTAAAAGGATCTCCAACAGTGTCTCCAGTAACAGCAGCTTTATGCGCATCAGAACCTTTCTTTTCAATTTTTCCATTAATTTCAACACCAGCCTCAAATGATTTTTTTGCATTATCCCACGCTCCGCCTGCATTGTTCTGGAAAATTGCCCATAAGACACCTGAAACAGCAACTCCAGCCATATAGCTTCCAAGAGCCTCAGGTCCTATTAAAAATCCAATAATAACAGGGGTAATAATTGTAATTAAACCTGGCAAAAGCATTTCCTTCAGTGCAGCGTTCGTAGATATCTCTACACATTTTTCGTAATCTGGCTTAGCTTTTCCTTCAAGGATACCAGGAATTTCTTTAAATTGTCTTCTAACTTCCTCAACCATTTTCATTGCAGCTTTACCAACTGATTCCATTGCTAATGCAGAAAAAATTACCGGAATCATTCCTCCAATAAATAGAGCAGCCAATACATCGGCCTTAAAAATATTAATACCATCAATACCTGTAAAAGTAACATAAGCAGCAAATAAAGCGAGTGCTGTTAGTGCTGCAGAAGCAATTGCAAAACCTTTTCCAGTAGCGGCAGTCGTATTACCAACGGAATCTAAGATATCAGTTCTTTCTCTAACTTCTTTGGGTAGCTCACTCATTTCAGCAACTCCACCAGCATTGTCAGAAATTGGACCAAATGCATCAATTGCAAGTTGCATCGCAGTAGTTGCCATCATAGCAGAGGCTGCAATTGCGACACCATAAAATCCACCTAAAACGTAAGAACCCCATATTGCTAATGCAAATAAAATAACAGAAGAGAAAGTTGATTTCATTCCAGTAGCTAAACCTGCTATTATGTTAGTTGCTGCACCTGTAGATGAATTTCTTACAATATTTAAAACTGGTTTTTTTCCCAATGCAGTGTAATATTCAGTAAATAGAGATATTAAATAACCAACTGCTAAGCCTACAATTGTTGAATAGAATATATTTAAACTAGGAATATCTTTTGTTCCCTCTCCAAAGAATTTCATTCCAGTTATTGTTTCTGGCAATAACCAATCAATTAAGAACCAACATGAAACTAAAGTGATTATAATAGACATTAAGTTGCCAGTATTTAAAGATGATTGTACTTGAGCTTCCTTTGCATCATTATTTTTAATTTTAATAAATAATGTCCCAATAATTGATGCAATTATTCCTATACCTGCTATAAAAAGAGGAAGAAGTATTGGGCCCATCCCATTAAAAGCATCATTAAATTGTTGAGAAGTAGCATCAGACATATCCTTAATAATGTAATTTCCTAGAACCATTGATGCAAGAACAGTAGCTACATAACTACCAAAAAGGTCAGCTCCCATCCCAGCAACATCACCAACATTATCCCCAACATTATCAGCTATAGTGGCTGGATTTCTTGGGTCATCTTCAGGAATTCCTGCTTCAACTTTTCCAACAAGATCTGCCCCAACATCAGCTGCTTTGGTGTAAATACCTCCACCTACTCTTGCAAAAAGAGCAATTGATTCAGCACCGAGTGAAAAACCTGCTAAGGCTTCAAGCACAATAGTCATTTCATTATAAAAGTCTCCTCCATCGGTAATGAAGTAATTAATAAAAAATATAAAGAATAAACTCAAACCAAAAACAGCCAAACCAGCTACACCTAGACCCATGACTGTACCTCCGCCGAAAGCTACATTTAAAGCTTTCGGTAAACTAGTTCTTGCGGCTTGAGTAGTTCTTGAATTGGCATCAGTAGCTATTCGCATACCAATATTGCCCGCTAATCCAGAAAAAATTGCACCTACAATAAAAGCTGGAATTATTAACCAACTTGTAGTTTCAACCATTGTTGAAATAACAAATAGTGCAATTGATGCTCCAAAAACAAAAAATAGAAGCAACTTATACTCAGCATTGAGAAATGCTAAAGCACCATTTTTTATAGCAGCACTTATTGAAACCATTTTTTCATTTCCTGGATCTTGTTTTTTAACCCATTTAGCTTTAAAAAACATATAAATTAAACCTAAAATTGAAAGGGCTACTGGAATAAATATCGGATCGAAATTCATAATATATTTTTTTGAGGATTCAAAAATAGAAATTTATTGCTTATACATAACTTTATTTACAGCTTTAATTATGTCATTGTAATTAGGCAACCATTCTTTTAATAAAGTTGGACTGTAAGGAGCTGGTGTATCAGCAGTATTTATTTTAATTATTGGAGCATCTAAATAATCAAATGCCGTGTTTTGAACTTGGTAGGTAATCTCTGTTGAAACATTTCCAAATGGCCAAGCTTCTTCAACAATTACAAGTCTATTAGTTTTTTTTACGGATTGATAAATAGTTTCATAATCAAGAGGTCTAACAGTTCTTAAATCAATAATCTCAACATTAATATTTTCTTCTTGAAGCTTTTCAGCAGCTTTGTTAACTTCTTTCATGATTTTTCCAAATGAAACGATCGTCACATCATTCCCTTGTTTTGTAACCTCGGCTTTCCCAATAGGTATCAAATACTCTTCTTCAGGAACTTCTCCTTTATCACCATACATTTGTTCAGATTCCATAAATATTACAGGATCATCATCTCTGATAGCTGACTTTAATAGTCCTTTTGCATCATATGGATTTGATGGGACTATAACTTTAAGACCTGGACAGTTCGCATACCAACTTTCAAATGCTTGTGAATGAGTAGCTGCAAGTTGACCAGCTGATCCAGTCGGTCCTCTGAAGACAATTGGACAGGGAAATTGACCACCTGACATCTGTCTTATCTTTGCTGCATTATTAATTATTTGATCAATTCCAACCAGAGCAAAATTAAAAGTCATAAATTCAATAATTGGTCTATTACCCGTCATTGTTGAACCTACTCCAATTCCAGCAAATCCTAGCTCAGAGATCGGAGTATCAATAACTCTCTTTTCACCAAATTCATCAAGCATTCCCTTGGATGCCTTATACGCACCATTATACTCTGCAACTTCCTCACCCATTAGATAAATACTTTCGTCTTTTCTCATTTCTTCTGACATAGCTTCACAAACAGCTTCTCGAAATTGAATTTGTCTCATAATTATGTTTGTGCAAAAATATAAATAAAAAGTATAATTATTTATTAAATTTATAAAATACTATGCGTGCATAATAAATTGAATTTTATTATATTTGTAATTATAATAATTTATGAAAATTTTAGTTTGTATAAGTTGTGTCCCTGAAACAACTTCGAAAATTAATTTTGTTGAAAACGACACACAATTTGATAAGAATGGTATCAAATTCGTTATCAATCCTAATGATGAATTTGGATTAACAAGAGCAATATGGATTAAAGAAAAAGATAATTCATCAATCGATGTGATTAATGTTGGATTAGAAGATTCAGATCCTATCTTGAGAAAAACATTAGCTATTGGTGCTGATAAAGCAATTAGAATTAATAGTAATCCTATAGATAGCTTTCAAGTAGCAAAACTAATAGCAGATTATATTTCAAAAAATAATTATGATTTAATTATAGCAGGTCGTGAATCAATTGATTTCAATGGCAATATGGTTCCGGGAATTATTTCAGAATTACTTGGAATAAATTTTATTACAAATTGTGTTGGACTTGAAATCGATAGTAAAAAAATAAAAGCCAGTAGAGAAATTGAAGGTGGTATTGAAACATTGTCTTGTACTTTACCAGTAATAATTGGCGGTCAAAAAGGTTTGGTTGAGGAAAGTGATCTTAAAATTCCAAATATGAGGGGAATAATGCAAGCTAGACAGAAACCTCTTGAAGTTGTTGAAGTTGATGAAAATAGTCTTAAAACAGAAACTGTAAAGTTTTATAAACCTAAGGAAAAAGGAGAAATTAAAATGATATCCTCGGAAAACTTAGATGAATTAATCAATTTACTTCACAATGAAGCAAAAGTTATTTAAAATGTCAGTATTAGTTTACATAGAATCAAAAAACTCAAAGCCTAAGAAAAATTCAGCTGAAATTATTTCCTACGGAAGAGGACTAGCTGATATGTTGTCATCTGAATTGATTATTCTCTCGTTTAATATTGAAAATATTGATGCTCTTTCCAATTATGGTCCTGACAAAATTTTAAATATAAAAAACAATGATCTGATTAAATTTAATGTTCAAAAATATACAGATGTAATTGCTCAAGTTTGTGTCAGTTTGTCTATTAATCACATTATTGTTGGTGGAAGTGCAGATAGTAAATATTTAGCACCTTCATTATCCGTGAAAACAGATTCATCATACATATCAAATGTAGTCGGGCTCCCCACAACACTAGATCCTTTTAAACTAAAAAGGTCAACCTATTCAAATAAGGCATTTAGTGATGTAATAATAAATAATTCTAAAAAGTTAATTGGAATTTATAACAACTCTTTTGGTATAGTTGAAAAAAAATCTGATCCAGAGCTTATATTTTTGGATGTTAAAGTCCCAGATTCATCATTACAGACAGACTCTGTAGAATATGGTTCTGGTAATATTTCTATTGCTGATGCTGATATTGTTGTATCAGCTGGTAGAGGCCTCAAAGGACCTGAAAACTGGAATATAATTGAAGATTTAGCAAAAACTTTAGGGGCTGCAACTGCATGTTCAAAACCAGTCTCAGATATGGGTTGGAGACCTCATGGTGAACATGTCGGTCAAACGGGTAAACCAGTTGCAACTAACCTTTACATAGCAATTGGCATTTCTGGAGCAATTCAACATTTAGCAGGTGTGAGTTCATCTAAAGTTAAAGTTGTAATTAATTCAGATCCGGAAGCTCCTTTTTTTAAAGCTGCTGACTATGGAATTGTTGGTGATGCTTTTGATATTATTCCAAGACTAAACGAAAAACTTAAAGCCTTTAAGGCTAGTAGCAACTAATTTTCTATTTTTGAATTAGTTTTTCATTGAATGAATTTAGTTGAATTAAAAGTTAACAGAATATCTTACAGCCAGTCTCAAAATGGAGCATATGCTCTAATTTTAGAAGAAGCAAAAGGTGAAAGAAAATTACCAATTGTAATTGGTGGGTTTGAAGCACAATCAATTGCAATTGCACTTGATAAGAATATCGATCCTCCCAGACCACTTACACATGATCTTTTTAAAACTTTCTCAAATAGTTTTGACGTAAACTTAAAGCAAGTCATCATTCATAAGCTTATCGACGGTATTTTTTATTCAAGTATTATATTTGAAAGAGACAAAATTGAAGAAATTATTGATGCTCGAACATCTGATGCTGTAGCTCTCGCCTTAAGGTTTGAATCACCAATTTTTACATATACCAAGATATTAGATCAAGCAGGAATAATTTTGAATAAAGAAATTGCAGAAAAAGAAACTAAAAAAAAATTTGATGAGGACTATAAAAATTTTTCAGTAAAAGATCTAAACAAAAAAATTAGCGATGCTATTGAAATTGAGAACTATGAATTAGCTGCTAAATTAAGAGATGAAATTAATCAAAGAAAATAATTTTGAATTTAAACTTTGTGCTTTTATTTACAGAAAATCAAATGATTCCTTCCCAGGGTTTCACATTTGAAGGTTTTTCTAGAGGATTGTTAGGGATTATCACCGTACTAGTCATAGCTTATATTTTTAGTAATCAAAAAAATAAAATAGCATGGAAAACTGTGATTTTGGCTCTGCTTAGTCAGTTATTGATTGGAATTTTGATTTTAAAAGTACCTTTTATTCAGTCAATGTTCGAAAAGGCTGGAGCTATTTTTGTTAAATTAATTGACTTTACCAGAGAGGGAACTATATTTGTTTTTGGTGATCTATTGAAACCAAAAACAACTAGCTACATTTGGGCATTTGAAATTTTACCAACAGTAATTTTCTTTTCTGCGATTACCTCAATTTTGTTTTACTTTGGAATTATTCAAAAAGTGGTAAGTTTTTTTGCAAAACTATATACTAAGTTTTTAAAAATTTCAGGTTCGGAAAGTCTTTCAGTAATTGGAAATATTTTTTTAGGACAAACGGAATCTCCTTTACTAATCAAAGCATACTTAAGTAAGATGAATAAATCCGAAGTTTTACTTGTTATGATTGGAGGAATGGCGACAGTTGCAGGTGGTGTTTTAGCTGCATATATCGCATTTCTTGGTGGCGATGACCCTGATAAGCAAATCGAGTTTGCAAAACATCTATTGACTGCATCTGTAATGGCTGCACCTGGTGCTATATTAATTTCCAAAATCATTATTCCTCAAACTGAGAAAATAGATAGTGATGTAAATATATCTGACTATGATGCTGGATCAAATATTTTAGATGCGATTTCAAATGGAACAATAGAGGGAATAAAATTAGCTGTTAACATAGGGGCTATGGTACTAGTCTTTATCGCTCTTATTGCAATGGTAAATCATTTGCTATTTTTGACTGGAAACATTAGTGGCTTAAACTCAATAATTGAGGCTAACACAATTTACAGCAATCTTTCACTGGAAGCCATCATGGGAATCATATTTTCTCCTTTAATGTGGTTAATTGGTGTTGCCTCAGCGGATATTATTCCAATGGGTCAATTACTTGGAATTAAACTTTCAGTAAATGAATTTATTGCATATATGCAACTAGCTGATTTTAAATTAGGAGGTGCTGAAGTTGTTTTGAATTATGAAAAATCACTAATAATGGCTACTTACATGTTGTGTGGTTTTGCTAATTTTTCATCAATAGGTATTCAAATTGGAGGAATTGGTGCTTTGGCTCCAAATCAAAGAAAAAATTTGGCGAAATTTGGTATTAAAGCTTTAATTGGAGGAGCACTAGCATCACTCTTATCGGCTGCTATTGCCGGGATGCTAATCGGTTAATATCTTTTAATTTTTTTTTAAATTATTAGTGAATAAAAATTCTCACATTTCATAATTTAGAAGCATGAAGCAATACCTTGATTTAATTCATCATGTTGTAAAAAATGGTGTTGAGAAATCGGACAGAACTGGAACTGGAACGAAAAGCGTATTTGGATATCAAATGAGATTCGACCTTTCTGAAGGCTTTCCCATGGTAACAACAAAAAAACTTCATACAAAATCAATTATTTATGAATTGCTATGGTTTTTAAATGGTGATACAAATATTGATTATTTAAAAAACAATGGTGTAAAAATTTGGGATGATTGGGCTGATGAAAATGGCGATTTAGGTCCTGTTTATGGTTTTCAGTGGAGAAACTGGAATAATGATAACATAGATCAAATTTCAGAATTAATCGAATCTATAAAAAATAATCCAGATAGTAGAAGAATGCTAATCTCTGCATGGAACCCAAGTGTTTTGCCTGATACATCGAAATCTTTTAGTGAAAACGTAAAAAATGGAAAAGCAGCTCTTCCGCCCTGTCATGCCTTTTTCCAATTTTATGTTTCTGATAATAAACTAAGTTGTCAACTCTATCAAAGAAGTGCTGATATTTTTTTAGGTGTTCCTTTTAATATAGCCTCTTACGCATTACTTACGCACATGATTGCTCATGTTTGTAATCTTGAAGTTGGTGACTTTGTTCACACATTTGGAGATGCTCACATTTACAACAATCACATAGATCAAATTAATCTTCAATTGAGTAGAAAACCTAGAAAATTACCAGCTTTAAAAATTAAACGAAAAGTAGAATCAATTTTTGATTTTAAATTTGAAGATTTTGAAATAGTAAATTACGATCCGCATCCACACATAAAAGGTTTAGTTTCAGTATAATTTGGTATAGTTGTTGTAATTTAAATTGCACAATTTATTTTTGAATTATTTAAAAAAATATAGCCCATCAATTTATGTGTTTGTAATTCTAATATTTGGATTACTTATAAATACAAACAATACTGGTTTAAGCATTGATCAAAAGAGAAGTATACATCAAAAAAATTTAGCAAATTCCCCATTTTCAGACAGCAAATACCTTTCAAAATCTACAAGAAAAAGTCTTCAACTTCCACCAAATCCTTATTATGAAAAAATTTGGGAATTATCAATCAATCCAATCACTGGTAGAACAGAACCTGAAAAAATTTTAAAATTACAAGATGATTTAAGAAAATCCAGGCTTATAGCAAGACGATCAGCTGTACCTGGTGAAAATGAAGAGATGAAGTGGATTCAAAGAGGACCCATTAATGTCGGAGGAAGAACGAAAGCTATGATGTTTGATCCAAACGATAGCACAAATGAAACTGTTTTTTCTGGTGGAATCTCAGGAGGTTTATTTAAAAACACTAAAATATCTGACCCCAACTCACCATGGGTTCTTGTAACTAAAAATATTCCGCAAAATCTAGCAGTTTCCTCAATAACCTACGATCCTAATGATAAAAATGTTTTTTATGTTGGTACTGGTGAATCTTATACGGCTGGAGATGCTCTTGGGAATGGCCTTTGGAAATCTGAGGATGGTGGAAATAGTTGGTTTAAAGTCTTCGGCGGAAATACTGAAAATCCCACAAGTTACATCAGTGAGGGGAATACAATTGAAATTAAAAAACCTTCAGGTCAGAACAAAATTGGTTATTTAGCAGCCAGTTTTGGTAAATCACTCACTTCAGACCCAATTGAAGCTGAAGCTGTAATTACAAGCCCTGAAGATGGATGTGGAACTATTAGCTCCGTTTCGGGAAAAATTGCTTTAATACAAAGAGGAGGTTGTGAATTTGGAGTCAAAGTTCTAAATGCTCAAAACGCTGGTGCAATTGCTGCAATTATTTACAACAATGATGGTGATAATTTAGTCTCAATGGGGGTTGGTGCTACTAATCCGAACTCTATTAATATACCTGCATTATTCATTACACAAAGTAATGGAGTTAGACTTAAAAACTTGATTACAAATGGTGAAACAGTTTTATCTTTAAAAAAATCTTCTAATTCAGTACAAGGTGTAACAATTGTTCCTGGTACATTTTATATTAATGATGTTGTAGTTAGAAACTATGAAGGTAAATCTGAAATTTACTTAGCAGCTGGAACATCTTCCTACAGAGATGCTTCCCAAACTTTTTTCAATGGAGAGGAATATGGAATTTATAAATCTAATGACGGTGGAAATAATTGGAATAAAATAAATGTTGAGTTCGAGGGGAGAATAGTTCAACCCATTGACCTTGAAATATCCTCAGAAAATACAATATGGATGTCTACTACAAGAGACAACAGAGGTTTAGGGGCAGGTTTAATATATGAATCTGATTCAAGTGGTTCTGCTTTTAATTTAAAATTCCAAATTGACGGCGGAAGAAGAACAGAAATTGAACTAACCTCAAATAATGAAATATTTGTTTTAGCTGCTACTGGTGATGCAGCAAATCCAGTGACGATTAAAAAAGGATTAACAGCTGGTAATACACTTGATGACATAATATTACCTGATGATGATGACCCTGGAATTCCTTCAAATGATTTCACTAGAGGTCAGTCATTTTATGATTTAATGATTGAAGCAAATCCGCAAGATCCAAATCAAGTATATGTTGGTGGTATAGATTTGTTTAAGACTTCAAGCGGTGGTATTTCAGGATCAGCTAATTCCAATCCATGGAATCAAATAAGCCACTGGTATAATCGATATGGACCATACTCACACGCAGATCAACACGGAGCTACTATAAATGAATCTAATCCTAATTTAGTTTTGTTTGGAAATGATGGAGGTATATCATTTACCAATTCAGGTGGTTCATCCATAAGTACAAGAAATTTAAATTTTCACACCAGTCAATATTATACTATTGCAGTTGCACCAAAAAATATGTTTTCTAATCATAGTTCAACAGTGCGCGGAAATGACAGATCTAAATATGAAAATGCTTCACGGCCTATTCCTCAAGGCGATTATGATGTATTTGTTGGAGGATTACAGGATAATGGAACTATGTTCCAAGTGGATAATGAAAGTTCTGGCTCAAAAGCTTACGATGTGAGTGGTGGAGATGGTGCAGCAACGATGTTTTCTCAGAAAGAATCAAATAAATATTTTGTTCAAAACTATGTATATAATAGATCTGTAGAAGTTTGGAACTTAAATGAAAGTTCTGGTCAAAATTTTGTTATTAATAATGAAAGTGAAAGTAAAGGTGATTTTATTAATGTTCAGGCCTTGGATTCCGAATTTGGCATAATTTATTCGAACTATTCATCCTCTGGGGGAACATTTCCGCTTACTGAAATCGCAGCCTATGTCGAATGGGATGATTTCGATCCCGATGATAGAAACTTCAATGCAAAAAAGGTTTTACTTTTCGATAGCAATTTATTTTATTCAAATGCAAGTGCATTAAGTGTCTATCCAAGTTCAGAAAAATCCACATTATACGTCGGTACAGAAGGTGGTCAACTTTTAAAAGTTGAAAATGCACATAAATATAGTGAAGGAGATAATCCAGAATCTGAAGCAGAGTGGTCTTCATTAACTGGTAATAACTTTTTAGGGAGTATTTCTGATATTGAGTTTGGAAGTAGTGAAAATGAAATATTTGTTACATTTCACAATTTCGGAGTGAATAACATATTTTTTAGTGATGATGGAGGAGTTAGTTGGATTGAAAAAGACGGTGACCTTCCAGATATTCCGGTTAGGTGTATATTACAAAATCCAATGGTTGAAGATGAAGTTATAATTGGTACTGAATTAGGTGTTTGGTATACTAAAAATTTTTCTTCCGATAAACCATCATGGTTACAAGCAAATACAGGAATGAGTGATGTTAGAGTTACAGATTTAGATTTAAGAAAAGGTGATGATTTTAAAGTATTTGCTGCAACATATGGATTGGGTGTTTATTCATCATTTTTTGCCTCTGATGAGCCATTGATCAATGTAAATACTGATGTAAAATCAATAAAAATAAATCAAGGTGAAGAAGGTAGTTTTAATGTTAATTACAAAGTTTATGGAGGTTTTGATGAACAAACAACGTTTTCAATTGAAGGTTTACCAAGTGATACTAACATATCATACAAACCATCTAATTCTTTAAAAATAAATTCTAATGGTTCAATTGAAATTGTTCTAAAAATAGACGAAAAAACCACAGCTAAATCTTATCCACTTACCATTAAAGCTGAAAGTGAGAATCTTACAAAAACAACATCTATAGAACTCATTGTAGTTTCAAATGATAATGATAATGATGGTGTTAAGAATGATGTAGATAATTGTCCTGATACGCCAAATACTGACCAGAAAGACTCAGATAATGATGATATTGGTGATGTCTGTGATACTACTCCTTTTGGACAAAATATATTCTCATTACTATTAAAAGATGAAACCTGCAGGAGTGCCAATGATGGATCGATGAGTCTAACTATATCAATCAGTGATCCTAAATTTATAGTTGCTGTTACTGGTGGACCATCTGGATTTAGTCATACACCAGAAACTATTGAAGGAACAACTTGGTCACTTAGTAATTTACAAGCAGCAGATTATACTGTTTGCCTAACAACAGAAAACTTGGATAACTATAAACAATGCTTTAATGTAGTTATTACTGAACCACAAGACCTGTCTGTTACTGCAAGTGTTGACGACGATGACGATTATGTTAATTTTAAATTTGGTGGTAGTGATCAATATTACATAAATCTTAACAATGATATTATAACTACTGACCAATCAGACTATAGACTTAAGCTTAGAAAAGGTTTAAACTTTATAAAAGTCACAGGTGATAAAACTTGTCAAGGATCCTATGAAAAAACTGTCTTCAACTCAGAAAATATTGTTCTAAGTCCAAACCCAACTACAAGTAAATCAACTCTATATGTCGGTGGTGAAGATAATGATGTTTCATTATCTATGTTTGATAATGCTGGAAGGCTACTATGGGTAAAAAACAAAAAAGTAAACAGCTCCAGATCATTAGATGTAATAGTAAGTAACCTTAAATCAGGAACTTATTATCTTAAAGTAGAATCAAAAACAGTAAGAAAAACTGCAAAACTTATAAAGAAGTAAATTTTATGAAAAAATTATTAATCTTACCAATTTTTATATTATTAATGTCATGTAGCGGTGAAAGCGGTGAAGGAGGAGATACTCCACCTCCACCTCCACCCCCTGAACCTCCAAAACTAACTACATTGATTGCGCCAGCAAATCAAACTGAATGTCTAGATGGTGAAGATGTTGAGTTTTCATGGAATGCATCGGACAACACAGATAGCTATACAGTTATTGTTAAAAATTTACTAACAAACACTGAGAGTGCTAATTTGACCACTACTTCAACTAAAGCTACTATTAAACTTGAGGTTGGTCAGCCCTATTCATGGTATGTAGTTTCGTCGAATAGTGATAGTACCCAAACAGCGACAAGTGCAACATGGAAATTTTATTTAAAAGGAGAACAAACATCTAATTATGCCCCTTTTCCTGCTGATATTGTTTCACCGAAGTCTGAATCGACTGTAAGCAAAGGTGTAGTTAAATTAGAGTGGTCAGGTTCTGATGCTAATGCAAGTGATAATTTGACTTATGATATTTATTTAGGGAAATCAAATCCACCGACAACAAGTATAAAATCTAATCACACTTCATCATCATTAAATCATACTATTTCTGAAAGTGGAACTTACTATTGGAAGATTATCACAAAAGATAATCAAGGAAGTAATTCTGATTCGGGTATATCAATGTTTAAAGTGGAATGATAAAAATTATCTAAAAGATTCAGAAATTTTTCAATTTCATCAAAAGAGTTATAACTAGCTAAGCTTATTCTACATCCTTTTCCACGTATCGATGTTTTTATATTACGTTCAGACAAATATTTATGTAATTCCCCATTATTATCTACTATGTTAAAAATTGAAGAATGTTCGGCTCTTTTTTTGTGAACTATTCCTAATAAGTTTCTTTTTTTTAAACCTAAAGTCATTTTTTTAGATAATGATTTTATTTTGTTGGAAATTAAATCGATTTCTTTTTCCATTATAGATAATGAAATATTTAAACTTCCAAAAGAAAATAAATCCAAATGGCCAGATTCAATAATTTTATGTATTCTTAATCGACTTTTATTTACAAACTTATTTTTGTAAAAATCTTTTTTAAATAACATTATTGCATTTCCATATCCAGAAAACAACCATTTATATCCACTTGAAATAACAATGTCAAAACCTGAATCCGTGAAACTGAATTTTTCAGATCCCAAGTACTGAGTTCCATCACCAATAATTATTAAATCACTGAATTGTTGTTTTAATTTTTTAATGAAATCCAAATTTAATTTTAGCCCATCTATATATTGAACAATGGATACAACTAAAACGTTTGGCTTATGTTTTATGACACCACGCAAAATTAACTCCTCAATATTTTCCATATATCCTAATTCAACTAACTTAAAATTGAAATTTTTAATTGATTTACTAATTGATGGATAATCCCTTTTTATACACAAAAACTTTGCTTTTTTATCGATATTACTTAGTAATTTATTAAAACCACTTGTAAAACTATTTGAAAATAAAACATCATCATTTTGTGCATTAAAGAATGACTTAACATGAGACTTTAATTTTTTGAAAAATATTTCGTGACCATCTCTAACACTACTTTTATTATTAAAAAGATTGCTTTCATATGAAAGTCTCCAATTATAGAGTTCCTCATAAATTGGCCCCATTTTGGCATTATCAAAATAGATCTCGTTTTTTTGTTTTATAAATCTCATTTAATAATATATTGTTTTAATTTAGCATCACAATGGATAAAAGTAGTTCCAAAATTGATCAAGAACAAATAGAATTTCTTGAAAATGCACAAAAAAGAATTCGTCAAAAAAAATTACTCTACTATCATTTTATAATTTTTTTATTTTTTTCTTCATTTTTATTTGTCCTGAACTTTCTTTTAAAGATTGGGAATGAATTAATATTTTTAAAATACTCCTGGTCTGTATGGATTTTTCTTGTTTGGTGTTTTTTAATTTTATTTCACGCTTTTGATGTTTATGTAACTAATAGATTTTTAGGAAAAAAATGGCAAAAAAAGCAAACTAGATTATTGATGGAATTACAAAGAAATAAAATTTTAGAACTTAAAAAAGAACACTATAGTGAAGCAGAAGTAATTTCTAAATCTGAAACATTTTACAGTAAATCAAATTTAATAACAATAATCGCTGCAGCTGATGAAAATAATGTTATTGGTAAAGAAAATAAGCTTATTTGGCATTTAAGCGATGATTTAAAACACTTTAAAAACTTAACAAAAAATCATCATGTTATAATGGGAAGAAAAACATTTGAGTCTATGCCCAAGGCTCTTCCAAATCGGACTAATATTGTTATTACTCGAAATTCTGATTATGTTGCTGATAATATAACCGTAGTTTCATCTCTAAATGAAGCTCTTGAAAAATCAAAAAACGATAAACAGCCTTTCATAATTGGAGGAGGAGAGATCTATAAATTAGCAATGGAAATTGCTGATAGAATTGAATTAACAAGAGTTCATCATGAATTTGATGGAGATACATATTTTCCTCAAATTGATCCTGAAAAATGGATTGAAGTTCAAAGAGATCAAAGAAAAAAAGATTTAAAACATAATTACGACTTTACTTTTATTAGATATGATAAAAAACAATAGATAAAATGAGTGCATTTGTATTTCCCGGACAAGGATCTCAATTCTCAGGAATGGGTCATGAGTTATATAAGTCAAATAAAAAAGTAAAACTTTTGTTTGATCAAAGTGATGAAGTTTTAGGATTTTCATTATCAAAAATTATGTTTAGAGGTAGTGATGATGAATTAAAGCAAACTAAGGTAACTCAACCGGCTATTTTTTTACATTCAATTGCAGAGCTAACAATTCTAAGGGAAACCCAATCACCTGCAGCTGTTGCTGGTCACTCACTTGGAGAGTTTTCTGCATTAGTTGCTAATAATACAATATCATTTGAAGATGGTCTTAAATTAGTTTTTCTCAGAGCAAAAGCTATGCAAAAATCTTGTGAAAATACTAATGGAACAATGGCAGCAATTCTAGGATTAGATGATGAAAAAATTAAAGAAATATGTAGAAATTATAACGGAAATGTAATTGCCGCAAACTTTAATTGTCCAGGACAGGTTGTTATTTCAGGTGAAATTAATTCTGTAAAAGATATTTGTGAAAAATTTAATTCATTAGGTGCAAGAAGAAGCCTAATTCTTCCTGTTAGCGGGGCATTTCATTCATCATTGATGAATGATGCAAAGTCTGAACTTAAAGAAGCAATTGACAATACTAATTTTAGCGAACCATCATGTCCAATCTATCAAAATTTTAATTCTAATAAGACTGTAGTAATTAGTGAAATAAAAAATAATTTAATCAACCAGTTAACAAACCCTGTACTTTGGACACAAACTGTAAATAATATGATTAATGATGGTATTAATGATTTTATTGAGGTTGGTCCAGGTAAAGTTTTACAAGGGCTAATCAGAAAAATTAATAGGGACTGCTCAACTAGATCAGCTTTAGCTTAAAAATTTAGTTATTTTTCCTGAAATATATTCAATCTGTTCATCAGTCAATTCGGAATGCATTGGTAAGGAGATAACTTGGCTTGATAAAAGGTTTGTATTTAAAAAATCTTCATTATCATAATCTTTATTTTTATATGCCTTCTGTTTATGTAAAGGTATTGGGTAATATATACCAAAAGGTATTTTCAAATCAGATAAATATTTTGAAAGATCATCTCTTTTATCGTCTAGAATTCTAATTGTGTATTGATGAAAAACATGACAATGACAATTTGAACATACATCTATACATCCATTAGAAAACATAGGGGTTTTTATTTTGTCACAACCTTTTAATAGCTCAGTATATTTTTTTGCTGATGTTTGTCGTGATTTATTGTAAGAATTTAAGTGTGGTAATTTTGCATCCAAGACTGCAGCCTGAACTGAATCTAATCTTGAATTAACACCAACAACATCGTGATGATATCTTTCATACATGCCGTGATTCACGATTCCTCTAATCTTATAAGCTAAGTCGTCGTTGTTTGTGAATAAAGCTCCACCATCACCAAAACAACCTAGATTTTTTGAAGGAAAAAAAGATGTAGTGCCTATATCTCCAATAGTCCCAGTTTTTCTTTTAATTCCCGAGCTGAACTGAAACGAAGCACCTATAGCTTGAGCATTATCTTCAATAACATAAAGATTATATTCTTTAGCTATTTGCATAACTTTTTCCATATCGGCAGACTGTCCAAACAAATGAACTGGAACAATTGCTTTTGTTTTTGAAGTAATGGCTTTTTTTATCTTGTTACAATCAATATTAAAGCTATCTATTTCTACATCAACTAAAACAGGTTTTAAATTCAGAAGAGATATGACCTCTACGGTAGCTGCAAAAGTAAAGTTTGTGGTAATTACTTCATCTCCAGGTTTCAAATCTAAGGACATCATAGCTATCTGCAAGGCATCAGTTCCGTTGGCACAAGGAATTACATGCTTAACTCCAAGGTAATCTTCAAGATTTTTTTGAAAACTTTTTACAGTCGGACCATTTATAAATGAGGCATTTTCCATTACATTAATGATAGAACTATCAACAACATCCTTAATCTTATTATACTGACTTTGAAGGTCTACCATTTGAATTTTTTTCATAAAAAAAATTTAATCCAAATTTACTATTTCTAAATGTATTACTTTAGTATTGATGAATTTATTATACAGAATATTAATAAATCTAGTAGCATCAGTTCTTCCTGCAATAGGTATTTTTAATAAAAGGGTTAAAAGGTTTTTAGAATTTAGAAAAGATACTTTTAATAAAATATCTTCATCAATTAATTTTGGAGATAATCATATTTGGGTTCATGCTGCATCACTCGGTGAATATGAACTAGCAGTACCGTTGATAATTAAATTAAAAAAAAAATTTAATTACAAAATTATTTTAACTTTTTTTTCTGAATCAGGTTTTAAATTAAAAAAAAGAATAAGTGAAATTGATTACACTTTTTATTTACCATTAGACACTAAAGCAAATTCTCAAAAATTTATTAAAATAATTAATCCATGTATTTCAATTTTCGTAAAGTCAGAAATATGGCCTAATTATATTGATGAATTAAATCATCATGGATCGAAAAAATATTTGATTGAAGCTGACTTCAAAAAAAAAGACTGGTATTTTATTTTTTTTAATTCATGGATAAGAAATAAAATAAAAACATTTGATAAAATTTTTGTACAAGATCAAAATTCTAAAAATATACTTAATGAAAATGAAATAAATAATGTTGAAATTGTTGGAAGTTTAAAAATTGAAAGAGTAAAACTTCAGTTAAATCTTAACAATAGGATTGATAAATTTGAGGAGTTATCGAAAAATAAAAAAATAATTGTTTGTGGAAGTACTTGGAAAGAAGATGAAGAAATTATTATAGAATATATTAAAAAAAATAATCATGAAGATTTATTTTGGATAATTGCACCACATAATACTTCAAATGATAATTTAAAAAGAATTAAACATAATTTTTCAGTTCCAGTTTCCTATTTTTCAGATGAAAAAATTCAATCTAATATTTTATTAGTAGATACTATTGGCGACCTAAAAAAATTATATAGTTATTGTAAAATTGCTTACATCGGGGGAGGAATGGGCAATACAGGTTTACATAATATCTTAGAAGCTTGTGTTTTTGATATTCCTGTTGTAATTGGTAAAAACTACAAAAAATTTTTAGAATCTATTGATTTAGTTAGTAAGGGTGGAGTTATTTCTATTAAAAATCAAATTGAATTTAATAATCAATTTGATAAATTGATTACTGATGAAAATTACAGACAAAAACTAACTAAAATAATTTCTAAATATTTAAAAATTAGGACTGGAGCAAGTGACCGAATTATAAAAAGTATATCATTATGAAAAAAATATTTTCCATTATTATTATTTTCCTTATTTCATTGGAAATAAATTGCCAAAGTCTGGTTGGATCTTGGGAAAGAGTTCATGAAAATTATAATGGTTTCAAAGAAAAGCAGATAGTTATATTTACCTCACAAGGATATCAGTCTATAAGTATTTTTAATGCTGAAACAGGTGAGTTCATATATACAAATGGTGGTACCTGGAAGCTTGAAGGTGATAATTTGACTGAGATGGTAGAATTTGATACAAGAAATCCTGAAAGAGTTGGTTCAGAAACTACTTTTAAAATAAAAATTAATAAAAATTCAATTTCAATTCCCTCAATGCAAAGAACATGGAATAGATTTGATAATGGATCAGAGGGTAATTTAGAAGGTGCATGGCTAATGGGTGGTAGATATAGAAATGGTAAAAAACAAATGAGAAAAATTGATGGCCCTAGAAAAACTATGAAATTACTTTCTGGAAAAAGATTTCAATGGATTGCATATAATACTGAAACTAAGCAATTCATGGGAACTGGAGGTGGGATTTACACAACAAAAGATGGGAAATATTCTGAGATTATTGAATTTTTTTCAAGAGATAATTCAAAAGTAGGTAGTAAATTGAAATTTGATTATGAACTAATTAATGGTGAATGGAACCATAGAGGATTTAGCAGTAAAGGTGATCCATTACACGAAATATGGGTTAAAAGAAAAAATTAACAAACTAAATTTAATTATCAATAATTTACTTTTATATTCTTAATTTCTAATTTAAAATTTCCCTCTTGTTTATTTGAAATTTGAATACCTAATGAATTTATTTTATCGAGTTCAATCTCAGGATAATCTGAGTAGGTAAATCCTCTCCAAGTAGCTGTGAAATCTTTGATTGATAAATTAACTTCCTGCCAATTATCTTTTTTAGATTTAAAGTCAACTGAGTATGAAGCCCTTCTATTAGATTGTTGAAGTCTTAATTTATAAATATTACCATCACCCCGATATTTAATTGAAAATGATTTGATACCAGCAAGGTTTACTTCATTTAGGTTTAACCTACAAGAAGCAAACCCACCATTATTTTCCAGAGATAAATAACCATTAAATACTAAATTATTATAGTTATCAATGTAAAGTTTTGATTTTGATATACCTCCCATTACATCATCGTTCACAATAATCCAATTTTCAATACCAATATTATCTTTAGGGTTGACTAAATCTATACTTTGACTATTCATAGGGATTGAAATTAAAATAAATATTTTTATGAATATTTTTTTTATCATAATAAGTAAATTAAAAAAACCTCAATTAAGTTGAGGTTTTTAATGTGCGGGTGAAGGGACTCGAACCCCCACGCCGTGAAGCACTAGATCCTAAATCTAGCGTGTCTACCAATTTCACCACACCCGCAAAACGGAAGCAAATATAAGCAAGATTATTAAAATAAATAGATGTTTTATTAATGTATAAAAATTGTATTTAGTTAAATTTGTTTAAGATTTGTTATGGACGTAAAAACGTATATAGAAAACAATAAAGAAAGATTATTAGAAGAACTTTTTGATTTATTAAGAATACCTTCCATAAGTGCAATTAAAGAATATGAAAATAGCATACGAGATGCTGCAAGTTTTTTAATGAATAAATTAAAAAACTTGGGTTTGGACAATTGTGAAATTTGTGAAACTGATGGTTATCCTATAGTTTATGCTGAAAAAATTAAGGACCCTAACCTTCCAACAGTTTTAATTTACGGCCATTACGATGTACAACCAGTTGATCCAATTGAACTGTGGAATTCTGATCCATTCGAACCAATTATTAAGAAAACTAATATTCATCCTGAGGGAGCAATCTTTGCAAGAGGATCTTGTGACGATAAAGGTCAAATGTATATGCATTTAAAAGCAATTGAGGTTTTAAATAATACTAGTGGAGTTCCATGTAATATAAAGTTTATGATTGAAGGTGAGGAGGAAATTGGAAGTGATAATTTAGAAGTTTTTGTGAAAGAAAATAAAGAAAAACTTAAATGTGATATTATTCTTGTCTCAGATACTGGAATGATTGATAAAGAAATTCCCTCTATAACAACTGGACTGAGGGGACTTGCATACTTAGAAGTTGAGCTTACTGGACCAAACCGAGATCTACACTCAGGTCTTTACGGAGGAAGTGTTGCAAACCCAATTAATTCGTTAGCTAGGATGATTTCTAATTTGCACGATGAAAATAATAGAATTACTATTCCCGGCTTTTATGATGACGTAATTGAATATTCGGATGAAGAAAGAAAAAAAGACGGCTTAGTACCATTTGATATCAATGAATTTAAAAATTCATTGGAAATCAATGATGTACTTGGTGAAAAATCATACACTACATTAGAAAGAAAATCGATTAGGCCATGTCTTGATGTTAATGGAATTTGGGGGGGATATACTGACGAAGGTTCAAAAACTGTAATACCTAGTAAAGCATTTGCAAAGATTTCAATGAGGTTAGTTAGCAACCAAAATTGGAAGAAAATTAGTAAACTTTTCAAAGATTACATGAAAAAAATGACCCCAACTGGAATGAAACTTAAAGTTA
The DNA here is from genome assembly GCA_902554655.1 of uncultured Bacteroidota bacterium. Taxonomy (GTDB): domain Bacteria; phylum Bacteroidota; class Bacteroidia; order Flavobacteriales; family Flavobacteriaceae; genus Eutrophosalina. Next base: position 27,489 of record CACDPE010000001.1, on the reverse strand, counting down.
GTGAACATCATGGTGGAGAACCCTACATAACTGATACTGATTCTAAAGCATATTTAGCTGCAAGTGAAGCCTATAATTCTGTGTATAATAAAAAACCATTTTCTGTTAAAGATGGAGGTTCTATTCCAATCATCGCTCAATTTGAAAGAGAATTAGGTGTAAAAACTATACTTATGGGATTTGGTTTAGATAGTGATGCTATTCATTCGCCCAATGAACACTTCGGATTATCAAACTATTACAACGGAATTGAAACAATTTCAAATTTTTATAAATTTTTTACAAAATAAAAATTAATTTATTCTGATAAATCAATTATAAATAAATCTGCAGCAATTCCATCTGCAAGAAATCTAGCAGAGTCAGTTGTTATATACATACCATTTGAAATATGTATGAGCTTTTGTTCAATATATTTCTTGATGGATTTTAAAAAATGGTTTTTGAAATTTTTACCAAATTTATTTTCAATAAAATATATAGAGATTCCCCACATTGTTCTTAAACCAGTCATAACATATTCATTATATTGATCTACCTTCGTAAGAATTTCCTTTTTATAAAATAACTTTCCAGATTGAATCTGATCAATATATTTTTTGTTATTTGAGATGTTCCAGCTTCTATAAAGTCCATTGTAACTGTGCGCTGAAGGACCAATTCCAATATATTTTTTTCTTAACCAGTAACCAGTATTATTTTTTGAAAAAAAATTTTTTTTTGCAAAACTTGATAATTCATAATTTATATAATCATTACTAATTAATTCTTTATTTACATGCTTGAATTGTTCAAAAACAATATCATCATTTGGAAGTTCGACAAGACCTTTTTTAATAAATTTTTCTAAAGCAGTTTTAGGCTCTAACGTTAAAGCATATGATGAAATGTGTTTAATATCAAAATTTAGTAAAATATTAATGTTGTGATCCAATGTCTCAATATTAGAGTCAGGCAAACCATATAATAAATCAACAGAAATATTATTGAATACTGATTTAGAAACTTCAACTGATCTAATGGCTTTGTTAGAATTGTGAGCTCTGTTCATCAATTTAAGCTCACTATCAATAAATGATTGCACTCCAATACTCAACCTATTAAATGATAATTTTTTTAAAAATTTTAATCTATCAATTGTTATATCATCAGGGTTAGCTTCGATCGTAATCTCAGATTCTGATTTTACTTTATAGTATTTATAAATACAATTTAAGATAGCTTCAGTTTCTAATGATGATAAAAGAGTTGGGGTTCCTCCACCAAAATAAATTGTTTCAATTTCCTCATTTTCAAATTTTGACTTAAGCTTAATTTCTTTTATTATGGAATCAATAATTGTTTTTTTTGATTTGAGATTAGTAGAAAAATGAAAATTACAGTAGTGACAAGCTTGCTTACAAAAAGGAATATGAATATATATACCAGCCAATTAGGTAATTTTTTCAGGATTATTTTTTACATAAGAATCCCAACTGGAAAATTTTGTTCCCAGAGAACTTATTTTTTTTGAATTATAAAAATGACACATCGCAACAGCTAGTCCATCTGTTGAATCTAAATTTTTAGGTATTTCCTTAAATTTTAAAATACTTTGTAACATCTTAGCAACTTGCTCCTTTGATGCATTTCCATTTCCAGTTATAGCCATTTTAATTTTTTTTGGTGAGTATTCAGTTATTGGAATTTCTTTCATTAGTCCAGCAGCCATTGCTACACCTTGAGCTCTTCCCAGTTTTAGCATAGATTGAACATTTTTTCCAAAAAAAGGAGCTTCAATAGCAATTTCATCTGGATTATATTTATCTATAATTTTAGTTAATGAAGAAAAAATATTTTTAAGTTTTAAATAATGATTATCTAATTTTTTTAAACTAAAATCACTAAAATCAATCAGCTTTACTTTTTCTCCAGTAATTGAAATAATTCCATATCCCATTACATTAGTTCCGGGATCAATTCCTAAAATTATTTTTGATTCCATTAATCTGACTTAAATATTATTGGTAATTTAATTTTCGATTTTACTGCAATTCCTAAATTAGTTTTAGTAGCAGGAAGAATATTTGGAAAAGTTTCAACTTTTTTTTTAATATCATCTATTAAACTAATGATTTCATTATTTCCAGTCATACCTTCAACAATAATTTTTCCATTACTATCAAAAGTTAAATCAAAAAAAATTGTATCATTATTATTTGAATTTTCTAGAACTAAATCCTTCATTATATTTTGCACAAATAAATCAGAAATATAAGAGTTGAAGCATTGAATACGATTCTTTTTATCGATTATTTTATCACATTCTACTGTTGATGGGTGTTCATCAGTAATTGCCCATTTTGTTTCTTGATTTATTATTAAATCAGGTTGATTATTTGAATTATATTGACACCCACTAATTAAAATAAAAAAAATATAAATTAATTTTATATTGTTCATCCCATATGAAATTACAAAATTTGTATTAATAATTACTATGGATATTTTACTTTCGGTTATAGGATTAATTTTATGTTTAATAGGATTGCTAGGCAGCTTTCTTCCAATCTTACCTGGACCGATTGCATCATGGTTTGGTTTATTGGCACTAAACTTTACAAATTATGTTAGTTTTTCATTTTGGTTTCTATTTACCACATTTTTAATTGCAATTACAATTTCAGTTCTAGATTATATTATTCCAATTGTCGGGGTTCAAAAACTTGGAGGAACTAAAGGAGGTCAATTAGGGGCTACAATTGGTCTTATTTTTGGTTTATTTTTAATTGGTCCACTAGGTTTAATTTTTGGACCTTTCATAGGTGCATTTACTGGCGAAATAATATCAAATAAAAATATTACAAAATCATTTTTACCTGCATTAGGGTCTTTAATTGGAGTTTTAGTAGGTACAGTATTTAAAACTATAATTACTATAATTTTTTTATTCTATTTCCTGTACTCTTTTATATCAAATTTTTAATAATAAGAAGATCTATTATCCTCAATTTTAGCAGATTCTTTTAATGATTCAACAATTTGAAAATCAATGTTAGATCTATATAAAGATGATAGTTGGTTTTGAAATGATATAAATGAGTTTGGTTTTTTAGTACTGATATCTTTTTTATCTAATCTTATCATGTATACACCAGTCTCTCCACTAAATAATTTAGATTCTTCACCTAGCTCTAATGAAAAAGCTTTACCAATTAAACCAGGTTCATATCCTGCTTGGGATACTACAGGCGTATTTTTATTAATTGCATCAACATTGATTATCTGAGCATTATTAGATTTTGCTAAATCTTCAAGTGTATTATTTTCTTTATTTCTTTTGAATATAATCTCTGCCTTTTTTTCGTTTTGAAGCTTTGGTAGTACGTTTAACAAAGCCATATCATTGCTTTGTAAACCTTCATCTTTACTATCTACCAACTGAACAATGACATAACCTCCTCTAGAAATATCAAATCTTTGGTAATCGTTTATGCTTGTTTCATCATTATACAACCACTGAACCAGTCTTCTTTGGTTAGGTAAACTAGGTAAGTCGTGGTCAAGCCTACTAATATTATTTTGAGTTTTAATTTCCAACTTCAACTTTTCAGCAACTTCGTCAATATTTCCATTACTAGAAAGTTCAATCTCGAACTTTGAAGCGATGTTGAATATAGAATCACTTGTTTTTTCAGATGGGATATTTCTCAGTGCAAGAGTTGCGACTTTAACTAAATCTTCTTTAGCAGTAATTTTAATTACATGAAAACCAAACTCAGTTTCAACCACACCTATTCTACCTACTCTGTTTTTAAAAACAAAATCATTAAAGGCTTTTGTCATAACACCTTCCTGAAAAAACCCAAGATCTCCACCATTTGTTTTTGACGGTCCATCAGAATTTTCAAGTGCGAGAGTAGAAAAATTATTAGAATCTGCCCTTACTAATCTTAAGATTCTATTAGCTTCTAATTTAGCTTCATCTTTGGTTCTAGAAATCTGAGAAGTTGAGCCCTGTGCGCCGGCGTATGAAATTAATATATGACTTGCTCTAACATTACCGTTATTTTTTTTGTCAAGTAGCTTTGTAACTTTAAAATATTCTCCATCTACATATGGTCCATAAGTTTTATTTTTATCTAGATTAAAAATTAATTCTCCGTGATTGGACGAGAAAAATCCTTTGGGTCTGTAGATTGTATCAAATGGAATATCAGAATTATCCTCTAGATATAAGTCTATCTCTTTAGTTGTTAAAAAACTTGGAATAACTTCATTTAGCTTTGAAACTTGATTATACTCCTCTTTTTCAACTAACATTTCAGAAAGTCTTGCTCTTAACTCTCTTTCATCTTTAGAAGATGGTTTTTCATCAAAAAGAACGTACTTTATATCTCTAGATTCTTCTTGTTTAAAGTCTTTAGGGTTATCTTTTATATATTTTGAAATTTCAGAATTTGAAACAGAAACCAAGCTATCATCAATTGATTGATAAGGAATTTTAACAAATGAAATATCAACCAATTCACTAGATTTTAAAAACTCTTTTTCACCCTCAAAAACATTAGAATTAATTCCAGAGGAAACCATATTTAAATATAAATCAATATTGATTTGATTTTTAAAATCATTTTCTTGTGAGCTCCATTGTGCATAACCTTGGGGATCAAAGTCTTTCAATTCAGAAATAAAATTACTAAACAAACTCATATCAAATATTCCAGCATCATTTAGAAACCTTTCATTTTCATAAAAATTAGGGTTTGATGAAATGAAGTACTCCAAGTGATCTTTTCCTGAACTTAAACCTAAATCACTAATTTCCTGATTAAGTAATTCATTTCTTACTGTTTGATCCCAAGCAGTATTAATTGATTGTAGGTCATTAAAATTATAAGATTTTTGAAATAAATCAACTTTGGATCTAAAGTCATTTAGTGATAAAACTTCACCATTAACTTTTCCGATAGGATCTTGAGATTGGAAAGAATTACCATCAAAAACTCCAGCGATTACAAAGGCGAATAAAGCCATACCAATCACTGCGATTAAAACAAAAGAGTTTCTTCTTAAACTACCTAATACTGCCATTGTTAAAAATTTAGTAGACGAAAATACAAATAATCACGGAAATTAGATAAATATTAACTCAAAGAATAATTAGCTCAAATAGGTATTTAAAACTAAAGCAGGTGATAATTATCATAAAAAAAATATTTTAAAATCATTTATTTCTCTTATCAAACTTATTTCTAAAATATCTTCTAAAAAAGAACATAAATAAAGACATAGAACCGAAAAAAATTAAAATTTCATTTCCTGAAAATGATTCTTTAAATAATACAATGTCACAAAAAATAAAAACAGCAATAAATAAATATAAATAATCAAAAATTGGTGGATATTTCATAAGCTATTCTTTATCTTCAAATATAAAACTACCATCTAATTTACCTGTTTTTAACAATTTAAATGAACGATCAGCATCCATTTTTTGAGCTCTTATATTGTAATCGTCACTTGAGAAAACAATTTTTTCTTCAGTGAACAGCCATTCCTGTTCAGGATCCCAAAAAATTTGATTCGATTTGATAAAAGAACTATCAGGAGACTGAATAATAACATTACCCTCTAAACTTACAATTTTTGTCGTGTAGTACACTATACCATAATTGGAGGAGACTTTAGTAGATCCTTCTTTTAAATCAAAGAATTCTATATTTAAACCTTCGGGAAATTCAGAGTATGGAAAATTTTGATTAGTGTAATCAATATTTAAAGGTGATTTCAGTACAGCTTTAAGTTTTGCTGAGTCAGTATATTTTAAAATAAAATTTTTTGTTTTGCCTGCTGGGATTAGTTCGCTAGAATTTATTTTTTTTACATCATCAAAATAATTTTCGCAAGAAAAAATAAATAAAGAACAAATTATAAATAAAAATATTTTATAATTCATTATAAACTTGGTACAGTAACTGAAAGGCCTATCCAACAATTAAATTTTATGATTTTTCCAGCATTTCCTTCAGTAAATATATCAGTTTTTGATGGAGCTCTTCCTTCATAACTTTCTGCAGTTCTGATAGCAGTTTTTCTTACACTAGCATCGATATTAGCAGCTTTGCGAGCTTCTTTTGCCGCTAACCAGTAAACAGCTCTTTTTTCAAATTGAGTATTGCCACAATTATTTGCACTTAATGCGTATAAATTTGATATAAGCAGATAAGCACTTCCCAAAGAGGGTTGATATTCTAGAGCTCTCCTTGCATAATTTCGAGATTTAGAATACTGATTGGTTTTTTTATATTTTGAAGCAATCTTATATAATATTCTTGCCTTTTTGATATTGTCTGTTTCTAAATCAATAGATTCATTATAAAATTTTAATGCCTCAGACTCATTACCTTTTTTATCATTTAACAAACCTAAATAATATGCTGAGTTTGCTGAGGGATTTAAGTTATGTAGTAGTTCAACTAATTCAACAAAAAGAGGATCATCAGAGCAATCCTTACTATCCATTCTACTTGCCGCTCTGTTTAGCCATATTGGATTTTGCTTGTTTTCCTCCAAATTCTTTCTGTACAATGGAATTAAATTTTCACATGTTGACTCTTTGGCAATTATTGCATTTAAATTTTTTAGATAAATTGAGGAGGCATTTGAGTTGATACCAAAGGCTCTTTTATTTGATTTTTCTCTTGAGGATAAAGGTTGTCCGGACTCTTCTTTTTTGAGTAGTATATCCAGCTGCTTAGAATAGCCATCAATAACTTCTTCAAATCTTTCAGATATGTCTTCATACTTATTAAAAACAAGTGAAAGAGTTACATCACCCTCACCAGACTTATATAATTCGTAATAAGTTTTAAAATAATTGTAAAGAGGTTTAGGGTCATCAAAACTAGATCTGTCCTGAACGTAGGCACTATTGAATGTATTGTATATTTCAGAATTAGAGGCTAGATTATTATCAAGCATTGCTTGGGCTTTGTTAGATATAATTTCACCAATTATATTTCTTCCCTTCAAACTTGGAAAATTAATTAACCACTCATCGTAAAGACTTAAAAGATCATTTTGATAAGCAATTTTGATATCACCATCGCTGGACTTAATAAAGTGTTCTAACATCCTTTTCCCGTATGAGTATATTGCTGCATTTATTTTTGGACATTGTTTTCTAACTTTCATCCAAGGTTCATAAGCCGATTCATAATTTTTTACTTTATAATATTCAGCAAAAATTGATAGATTACTTATACAATCATCGCTTGATTGAGCATTAATATAACTAATTGAAAAAATCGAAAAAATTAAAACAAAATATTTCATAAACATTTTTTAATTATAAAGACTTTTAATAAACCATAAGTCATTTAGCGAAAATCCAAGCTTTAAACTAAAATAATTTTCCTTAATGAGTCCAGAATTATTAGTTCCGCGCTGACCAATTTCAAAGCCTAAATTGGCACTTGATAAATTAGCTAGCGGTAAACTTAAACCAAAATTTATACCAAAATCATTAATCTGATGACCATTTACATAAAGTCCTCCAGATTCATATCTCACTCCAAATCTGTAAGTTATGGTATTTAAATAGCTAGTAAATGAATCATACTTTGGTAAATAAAAACCTCCAAAAGAATAAAGCTTAGAGCTCTTAAATTCAACATTATCCAAGTTCATTATTTGATTTTCAAAACCTCCACCATTTTGATTTTTCAAACTCATACCAACAAACCATTTTTTATCTTGACCTATACCTAAGCCATAACTAATTGAACTTGGTATTAAAAATGTTGTTTGTTTTAAACCTAAAACATCAAGGTCACTTTGTTCAATATCTCCACCATATGATCCATCCTGCGTAAGAGTAGAAATAGATTGATTATTTTTTGATTTTAACTTTGAATCTTGAGAATAATTTAATGAGGTTTTGAGTGTAAGTTTTTCAGAAATTTTAGTTTGAAAAACAGATGAAAAACTAACGTTTAAACCGCTTAGAGATGATTCGTTAGAAACTTTAGTATATAATTCAATATCTTCAAGAAATTTAGAGTGGTAATGATTTATATTTCCAAATGAATATGATGAAGATATTCCTAGGCCCCAGTTTTTTAAAATTTCAAATCCGACAGAAAGAAATGCATTATTAATACCACCATCACCCTCAAACCTATTTAATTCAGCTATCGTTTTAGTATCATCATTACTTTCAAGAAAATAACCCACTGATGTGTCTGGTTTTAATCCAAATGAAAAAGAAAAAACTTTTGTTGGTATTGAAACAGATATATATTTTAAACCTGCAGCTGTAGATTTTTGGTTAATTGAATTATTTTTAAATGAATTAGATTTAATATCAATTCCTAGGTTATAATTGACAAATTTTAATTTGGAAAGCGATGCTGCATTGTTAAGGTTTACATGAGTACTATCATAATATACCAATAAACCTCCCATCATTTGGTTTTCAGCAGTTGATGTAAAACCTTTATCACCAGCTCCAAAGTATGAATAAGGTGAATAACTTAGTTTTTGAGAGGAAAGTGAAAGTGAGAAAAAAAAGATTATTAAAAAAAATCTATTCATTTACTTGGTTGTATTCAATTAGATAATTCAAACCTCTATATATAAAATTTGAATTTGTAAATATGGTGTTTTTTAACTTACCAGACAAAAAAATTGAGTCACCCCCAGTAACAATTACTTTCAAATTTTTATATGTTTTTTCATACCTGTTTATCATTCCTTCAATTTCTGATTGAATTCCTATTAGTAGTCCAATGCTTATAGAACTGTGAGTATCTGAAGCTATCATTGATTTTGGATATACAGGATCTATTTCATTTAGATTGACTGTGCCTGAGGATAAAGATTTCTTTCTCAATGCTAAACCTGGTGAAATTCCACCTGCTTGATAATCGTTTTTAGAGGTTTTGATATCATATGTGATACAAGTTCCTAGATCAACTACTAAAACATTATCTTGTGGGTACAACGAGTATGCTCCCAATATTAATGATAATCTATCTTCACCTACTAAACCGTCATCATATGGGTTATTAAACGGTAATCTAATTTCTTTATTGAAGGTGTAGAGATTTGATTTTGAATTACACAAATCAAATAATTTTTGATTTGGTTTTCTCACATTTGAAATTGCAATATTTTTTATGTTATTATCCTCTATAATATCTTTGATAAAGTCCAAATCAATTGACCTTAACTTTAATTCTGTGACTATAGATTTACCATCAGAGACAGCAATTTTAGTTAATGTATTTCCAATATCTACAAGTAAATTCATTATTAAAGCAAAAGTAAATAAGTTTGAGTATTTTTCATTTATTATTGAAAAGGATTATATTTGCCACTGCAAAAAATTGTATGGTACCTTAGCTCAGTTGGTAGAGCAAAGGACTGAAAATCCTTGTGTCCGCAGTTCGATTCTGCGAGGTACCACAAAAGCCCCATTTCTGGGGCTTTTTTGTTATATTTACGTAAAACTAATCGATATGAAAAAAATTATATTATTACTAGTTGCTATCTTTTTAATTTCTTGTGAAACTGCGGTCGTTGAAAAAGTTGAAACTAATGGTGAGCCTGAGGGTCCTCATACATCTGCTGAATGGAAAATTTGGGCATATAGTACAGCAGCCCCTTCATTTATTGCAGCTGAATGTACTGTTGTTGATGTAGACGGCACTGTACTTAGAGAAGGTACAAATGGTTGGACAGCGATGGCTGCTAATCCAAATGGAGGACCTTCTGACCCTGAAAATGGTTGGAAAGATCCACATGAGGCAATGCCAATGGTTGGAGATGCAGCTGCATTTGCTTGGGCACAAGGCTTTATGACTGGAACTGTTCCAAAAAATGATGTTGATGGTTGGGCTTGGATGTTACATGGCGATATGGGCGAAGATAATAGAATGTACTTGGTTACAGATGAAGAAGGAATAGCAAAAGCAAAAGCTGATGGGCAATGGATTGAATCAGGTGCTCACTTAATGTTATTTCCTGCTGATCCTAGTACACTTGATGGTCAAACAACTGATTTTAATTCAGGTGCTCCATATGTAATGTTTGCTGGAACAGAATACGCTCACTTGATGATTCCTGTTGAGGGATATTATGATTATCAGCAAAAAAAATAAATTGAAAAATTTGTTTAAATTAAAAAAGCCGCTTAGTAGCGGTTTTTTTATGTTAATAGGTTACCCTCGTCATCCCATTCAGCTATGATATTTCTTTTAGACTGATCAACAAACTTTTCCAACCAATCTTTATCGTACTCTAAACCGTATTGATCAAGAACGTCTTGGGGAACACCATCCCAGATGTTTGGTATATTTCCCTTGTAGCCAAGTTCATTAATTCCAACTTCAGAAGTAAAATATCCAGTCATTGTAAGGTTTCTAACTAAATTAAACCATTGAACAGGTTCAGAGTAATCTGAAATACTTTTATTTGGATCATAGTATGCAATTTCATCAAAAATATTTTTTTGTTGTGCAATCTCACAATCCACAAAAAGATTATTAAATCTTTTTTTAGATTCGTTATCAATCCATATTAAACCGTTTCTTAATGGCTCTTTATAAGTTGGGATATCTTTAGCCATAAATTCAATCAATTGAACAACCTCAGCATCTCTGATTGACCCAAATTCGTTTGGTGGTAAAATTAAATTACATATTTTATCAAGAGTAAATAGTTCTTGGTTTGTAAAAAACTTTTCAGCAAATAACTTATCATCATATAGCTTTTCTTCAGGAGTTCTTCCATACTCATATCTTGTTAAAGATCTTTTTATTTTTTCTCTTGAAATACCATAACACCCTTCAAGCAGAAGCCCAGCTCCAATTGACAAAAAGGTTAAGTTCTTGATTGAATCTCTTCTATTCATCTTTAAAAGTTTTGTTTTTTAAATTCATCTACGATTTTTTCAGAAGATCTCATGGCCAAAGCAAGAATAGTCCATGTAGGATTTTTATCCGCTTGGGAAACAAAAGGACCAGCATCTACTACATACACATTATTAGTATCATGTAATTTCTCAAATTCATTAACAACGGAGTCTTTAGGGTTTGAACCCATTCTTGTTGTACCAACCTCATGTATAATTTGTCCTGGTTTTGTCAAACCATAATTACTATCTTTTCCTGGTTTGTCCCAGAGCGATATCCCTCCCATATTATGAATTATTTCCTCAAATGTATCCTGCATATGCTTTGCTTGTTTTATTTCATTATCAGTCCATTGATAATTAAACCTTAGCACAGGAACACCAAATTTATCAACCTTATTTGGATCAATCTCACAATAATTTGTCTTTTGAGCAATAGACTCTCCTCGGCCGGAAAGACCTATAGTTGAACCGTAGTATTTTTTCATATCTTCACGTAAAACATTTCCATATCCACCTGCTTTATTAATCCCAAAAAATTTGTTAAACCTGTTTACATCAAAACCAGTTCCATATGTTGGAGCTCCTAATCCTCCCCATTGCTCGATATGATATCCTCTTGCAAAATCTAAATCTTTATTGTCCAACCACCAAGGTGAATAAACATGCATGCCACCAACACCATCCTCATTATAAGTTTTCCTATTTATTAATTTAGGGATAAAAGCCATCATATCACCACCTGTTGAATCATGTAAATATTTACCAACTAAATCTGAACTATTTCCTAATCCATTTGGATGTTGCTTTGATTTTGAATTAAGTAAGATTCTTGCTGAGCTACAGGCTGATGCAGCTAATACTACAACTTTCCCTTTTAGTTTATATTCTTTATTTTCTTCTTTGTCTATAAATGAAACTCCAGTTGCCTTGCCTTCATTGTCCGTTGTTACAGTTCTTACCATAGAATTGACATACAGATCAATTTGACCACCAGACTTTTGGGCAGGAAAAATTAAACAAGATCCTGAGGAAAAATCACCATAAACATTACAACTCCTTGCACAACCATTACAATAGTAACATATCCCCCTTTCATTATTTAGTCTTTTAGTTAAGACAGATAAACGGGAAGGTATAACTTTGACATTACTTTTTCTGGCAGCATCTATGTAGAAAAGTTCATGTAATCTAGGTTTTGGAGGAGGAAGAAAAAACCCGTCAGGCTCATTATATATATTTTCTTTAGTACCAAAAACACCAATTAATTTATCAACTTTATCATAATAAGGTTTAATATCATCATATGAAATAGGCCAATCTTCCCCTAAACCATCAATTGATTTTTTCTTAAAATCATCAGGCCCAAATCTGAGCGAAATTCTTCCCCAATGATTAGTTCTACCGCCAAGCATTCTTGATCTAAACCACCTAAAATCCGTACTATCTTTTTGACTGTAAGGTTCACCATCAATATCCCAACCACCATAAGCTTGATCATAGTCTCCAAAAAATCTAGTTGTTCCAGCTCCTCTTCTGGGTGAGTGGTATGCAGGTCTTAATTGTGTCATTTGTTCCGGGTTTGCAGGATCATAATATGGACCTGCCTCAACTACAGCAATAGAAAGACCAGCTTCCGATAGAACTTTTGTGGCCATTCCACCACCCGCACCTGAACCAACAACAATTACATCGTACTCTTTTGAATTATTTTTAATTTGCATACAACTCTTTTATTTTCATATTTCGAAAAGAGATTATTCCAGGGTGATCTTGAATAGAAATTTTTCCAGTTTTAAATTTCCCAAATTCACAATACTTCCATTCATCAACACAATTAACAAACTTTGTTCCTTCAAGCATTTTTTCCCAAGCATTTCCTCTCAACGGAAATGTAACAATATCCACGCCATTGTGAACAACATTACCATAATTTTTTTCTTGATCAATTGTGATTAGATAATTATTCCACTCATTTGCTGGTTTAGTAACAATTTTTTTTGGAGCAGCTAAGCCATATAATCCACCAGCAATTGTGGTTTTATCGAGAGTTTCATCGTTTAAACCTAAGTCTAAAATTTGGATTTCAGGTCCAGTAACATAAGGAAACTCATATTTAGAATCTTCTTTAACTCCCCAAAAAAAACCACTGTTCGATCCTGGAGACACTTTCCATTCAAAATAAATTACAAAGCTTGTATAATCTTTATCACTTAACAAGCTTTTATCTCCTTCACCACTAGCATTTTCTGACGTAAAAGTAAACACTCCGTCCTTAACTGTCCATCCTGATTTATTTCCGTCATCTTGAAAATAATGCCAGCCTTCCAATGAATTTTTTTTGAATAGAGGTTTCCAACTATTTGAGTAAGTCTTGACAGAATTTTTAGTATCAACTGTATTCACTTTTTTATCAACACATGATTGCAAGATAATTAGGCATAAAAACAAAAGTACTTTTTTATATTTCATTAAATTTAAAAGTTCCAACCAGGTCTTCTAACTCTACCAACAAATTTATTTGCTTCATCAAAATTGGTGATCTTCATATTATCTCCATCCCAAAGAAGTTTTTTTCTACCTACAAACTTTCCAAACTCTGAAGTATGATACTTGTCTTCAAAATATTTAGGCTTTTCTTTACCCATACTCATATAGGATCTAATTGCAAGATTACCCATTAAAACAGTTTCCGTAAAAGGTCCTGCATATTCAAAAGGAGCTGTTATTTTTTTGTATGTATCAGACATGTATCCTGCTTTGATTCCATTAATCCATTCCATGTGGTGAATATGATCAAGGCTTGATTCTCCGCCCGTATCAAATTCAATTGTTTTTTCACCTTTTCTGTAAAGTTTTGGAGTAAGTGCATAAACACCACAAGAAATAACTCCTTTTTCACCGATCATTAGAACTCCATTTGTGCTATTTTTTTCTCCTAAAAAGTCATCGGCAGGAATATCCTCTGGGTGACTTGGTCTAAGACCTCCATCCATCCAAACCAATTCAATCTTTGAATCATTTTTATCTGTCTTATTAAAATGTAATGTGACAATAGACGATGGTGGACAACCTTCAGGTATAAAATTTTGACTCCAAGCTTGTTGATATACAGATCCCACACTACACTCGACATCCGTTGGATAATGTAAACCAAGTGTTTTATAAGGAGCATCTAATATATGACAACCCATGTCACCAAGTGCACCAGTTCCATAATCCCACCATCCTCTCCAGTTAAATGGATGGAGTTGGGAGGTATATTTTGTATAAGTGGCTGGTCCTAGCCATAAATCCCAATTTAAATTTTTTGGTTTCTCCTCATTATTTTCTTTCATTGGAAATCCCTGAGGCCAAACTGGTCGATTTGTCCATGCATAAATCTTTTTAATTTTTCCAATCATTTTTTTATCAACCCATTCCTGAATTTTCATAACCCCAGCACTTGATCCACCCTGGTTACCCATTTGAGTTACGACCTTATTATTTTTTGCAATTTGGGTTAGTTTTCTAGCCTCTTCGATGTTGTGAGTCAGAGGTTTTTGAACATATACGTGTAAACCTCTATTCATTGCATTACTTGCAATAATCCCATGTGTATGGTCAGGTGTACTAACAGTAACTGCATCTAAATCTTTTTCATTATCCAACATTTCTCTAAAATCAACATAAACATTTGCATTTGGATATTTTTTTCTAGCATTAACGACATCCGATTTGTCTGGATGAACATCGCAAAGAGCAATTACTCTTTCGCTCGATGCCCAATCGTGAGTAATATCATAACCCTTTCCACCAGTACCAATCGAAGCAATATTTAATTGGTCACTGGGTGCAATAAATCCTGGTCCACCTAGAACATTTCTAGGCACAATAAATAAACCTGAGCCAAAAATTGCCGATTTTTTTAAAAAACTTCTTCTATTTTTCATATTGATTTCTTTGGAATGACAATGTGAATTAATAAATTTAAAACATAATTATTAAAAAAAACAATGAAAATCTTCAGAATTCTAATTTTAACACTCTTTTTATTTCCATATCAACAGTTTTCACAATCATTAAACGGTAAAAAAGTAATTTATGTTTATGGTGGCATGGATGGTCACTGGCCTAAAGAAAGTGTTGATTTTTTTGTTCCTCTACTTGAAAAAGAAGGAGCAATCGTGAAGGTTTTCAATAATTTCAGCATTTATGAGGATAAACAATTAATGAAAGAAGCAGATCTCATTATTCAGGTTTTCACTGATGCTTACTCATCTGACCCTAGGATGAATGATAAACAATTTGAAGGTTTACGTAATGCTATAATTAATGGAACTGGATTTGCTGGTTGGCATGGGGGCCTTGCAGATTCAAGCCCATATCCACTTTATCATTTTATTGTTGGTGGGGATTTTGTTTCACATCCAGGTGAACTGGAGGATATGAAGACAGCTGAATATGAAATAAAAATATATGATTCGCTGGATTATATAACTAATGGAGTTTCAAATTTCAAGATTACTAATTCTGAGCAATACTACATGATGATAGATCCAAATGTTAAAGTACTAGCTGTATCAGAATTTAAATTAAATAATTGGCAACCAAATGAAAATGAAATTAAGGGTAGTTTTATGCCTATGATTTGGAAAAAGAATTATGGTAGGGGAAGAGTTTTCTACAATTCTATTGGACATTACAAAAGAGAATTTGAAATTCCTGAAGCACTTACAATTCAGATGAGAGGATTTCGTTGGGCATCTGAAGGGAAATATCATACGAAAGAAAATTTAATATCACCAGTATATAAAAAATGATAGTGAAGTTGTAGTTTATTACTTTTCAATTGGTCATTATCCAATGGAATTAAAAAAACACATTTTGATGCATGGAAACTAATGACCAGAGGATTTATATGGGCTTGTAGATAGAGATTTTAGATTAAATATTTCTAAGTTATTCAATTTTCTAAATTTTCCTCTGGGAATATCAAATTTATCTAAATTCTGAATTAGTACCCTATCAATCAACAATACATTAAATTCTTTGAGTTTCAAAAATAATTTCTCTTGATTTTTTTTTTGAATCTTAACAGCAACATTTTTATTATCGATAAAATTAATTTCGCTAAATTCATCTATCGACGAGATAAAATCATTTAAATCTTTTTTTTGATTTTTATTTAATTGATTTTTAAACTTTAAGTCAAATAGTAACCAAATGTTATCGACTAATTGATTGAGTTTATTGTCATCATAAAACAATACTAATCCGCAAACACCTATTTCAAGACCAATCCAATTATAATCATCATCATTGTAAAAACTTTTCAAAAATTTTTTGAGGTGTAATGGAATAGAATTAGAATCAATATCAGCAGGCTTGTTATACAGTATATAGCCTGATTTTTTTTTCTTAATTAACTTATTATTCAAATACACCTTGTCATTTTTTGTAGTTGGAAAAAAAATGTCAGTAATCACCAAGCCGTTAACTTTAACTTTTTTTTTAGATATATAATCTTCAGCAATTTTTTTAGAGCTTGTCTTATGTACTGAAATGTATTTATTTAATTTCATCACAATTAAATTATCTTAAAATTAGTATTGTTAATCTAAAATTGAGAAAAAAACTAAAAAGAAAAAACTACTTTAAAACTGAATTTAGAAAAATAGCTTTTAGCTTTATTTAAATCCATGGATAAGCCCAATATAAAACCTCCTCCTCCAGAACCACATGGTTTAAGAACAAAATCTTCTGAATTAATCCCTTTTTCCCAAAGATTTTTAAATCCTTTTGGTATCATAAATTCAAAATTTTCAAGAATAAATTTTGATATTTTTTTTGTATTCATAAAAAGTTCGTTGAATTCACTATTCAAGAAATTTTCAACACATTTATTAGTATAACGAATGAATTCTTTGTCAAAAGCATTGCTCACATCTTTATCTGTCATCAACTCAAAAAATAAGTTGACAAGTGATTCTGTATTTCTATTTAAGTCACTGTCTATTATAAAAATACCACCATTACCACTAGTGTATTCAATTGGAAGGCTTGTTGTTTGAATTCCGTGACTAAAATTTATGAGAATAGGTAATTTTAAGAAACTATTTAAAGGATCTAATCCTGAGGATTTACCGTGGAAAAAAGATTCCATTAAAGAGAAGTTCTTTATCAAGTCTGAAATTCTATTTTTCTTGGTTTTATTTAAAATTTCGTATTCATCTCTAATATAGTGTTCGTAAATTGCAGCAACAATAGCTCCACTACTTCCAACACCATATCCAGATGGTATCGAGCTTTCAAAAAATAAACCAGATTTTAAATCATCAAATAACCTATCTAGTTTAATTAAACTTTTAATCTCTGATTTTTTAGATAAATAATTATAAAATTCTAACAAATTAGAATTTGAATCTACCACTTTTTGAATATTTAAATCGCCAATTTTTAATCTTCCACTGTACTGATCATAAGGGATAGACAAGCCATTAGAATTTTTCAAGATTCCATACTCACCAAAAAGTAAAATTTTTGAATAAAAAACTGAGGAATCCATAGAATTAATTTTTTTCAGGACCCAAACCAACTTCATCATTTATGAATCTTTCTTCATCACAAAAAACAATTAGACTTTTTTTAATAAAATCTTGAACTATTTGGAAAGAGCTTTTAGGGTATAATAAGTGAACATTTGCACCCGCGTCTAGTGTAAAACAAATTTTAGTATTTGTTTCATCTCTAAATTTCAAAACATGTTCAATAATATTAATAGTGTTTGGTTTAAATAAGATAAAATTTGGATTTGAAGTCATCATTAATGCATGTAGTGTGAGTGCCTCATTTTCCACGACCTCTAAAAATAAATTAATATCGTTGGATTCTATAGATTTTTTTAGTTTGGAAGAGTTTAAATGAGACTGAGATATTCTTTCATTTTTGAAAATATGATTATCCATTAACTGATGTCCAAGTGTACTCGATACTTTTTTTATTCCACTATCAACTATTAAAATTGAATCACAAAATGTGGGAAAATTATTATTTTTAATATTTATTGGTATAGCATATTGGTCCGAACTCCCAGTGAACAAATCAGTCTTTCCCCAGCAAGTTAGAGGCCCATATATACTTCTTGAAGCACTTCCTGATCCAAGTCGAGAAATAAATGATGCTTTTTCAAAAAAATTATCTTCATTTATTATGTTGGAAAACATACTTTCAATCTCAATCAAACATAAAGCTAAAGAGCTAAATGCTGATGCCGAGGATGCAATTCCGCTACTATGGGGAAAAGAATTGAACGAATTAATCTTTAAGCTCAGTTTAGATAAAGAGGGTAAATATTTTTTAATTCTTAAAAAAAAGACATCTAGTTTAGGAATGAATTCAGGTTTATGATTACCATGAAACTTGAATTCATATTGAAAATTATTAGACTTAATAAAACTTATTGATGTAGAAGTATAACAATTTTTTAATGTAAAGCTAATAGAAGGGTTTAAAGCTATCTGATTTTCTTTTTTTCCCCAATACTTAATTAAAGCAATATTTGATGGCGATTTCCATGAGACTTCTGATTTGTTTAGAGTCATTATTAGTCTACCTTATTGAATTAATTTCAATTTTTTTTGCTTTTTTAACAGATCCATCAAAACCTTTTACACCAGAAATTGTTGTATACTTTAATGTATTCTTTTTTTCAGGATTAATTAAACTGTAAGCACTATGACACATAACTGCAGCTTCGTGAAAGCCTGATAATATGAGTTTTAATTTACCTGGATATGTATTTATATCTCCTATAGCATAAATACCTTTAATATTTGTACTGTAATCCTTAGAATTATTAACAACTATAGCATTTTTATCAATATTCAAGCCCCACTCTTTAAACACATCCATTTTTGGAACAAGACCATAAAGTGGAATAATAAAATCTGTATCAATTTTCAACTTAGATTCATTATGATTTAATTCAACATTTTTAACATGATCATCACCATTAATTTTTAATAAAGTAGCAGGAGTTATAACATCAATAACTCCTTCATCCTTTAGTTTTTGAATTTGATTTGCTGAATCAACAGCACCTCTAAATTGGTTTCTTCTGTGAATGAGTGTAACTTTCTTTGCAATTTTCGATAACTCAATAGTCCAGTCAAGAGCTGAATCTCCACCTCCGGAAATGACAACTTTTTTACCCTTGAAGATTTTTTTTTCAATTATTTTGTATTGTAAGCCTTTATCTTCAAATTTTAGAATGTTATCAATGGAAGGTTTTCTAGGCTCAAAATTACCTAATCCACCTGCAATTGCTAAAACTTTTCCTTTTATTACAATACCCTTGTTAGTTGTTACAATAAAGCCATCATCAACTTTTTCTAATTTTTCAGCAGTTTGACCAAGAGAATAAGTTGGATTGAAAGGCTTTATTTGTTTTAACAAATTATTAATCAGATCACCAGCTAAAATTTCAGGATGAGCAGGAATATCATATATAGGTTTTTTGGGATATATTTCTGAACATTGTCCACCAGGTTTTCCAAGAGAGTCAATAATATGACACTTCATTCCGAGTAATCCTGCCTCAAATACCGTAAAAAGTCCAGTTGGGCCAGCGCCAATTATTAAAATATCAGTATTTATCATTCAACGTTAATCACTTCCTTAATAGTAGGAACATATTTCTTTATTGTCATCTCCACACCATTTTTCAATGTCATTTGGTTGACTGAGCATCCAATACAATTACCTAATAACCTAACTTTTACAGTGTCATTTTCAAATGAGACAAGCTCAATATTTCCTCCATCGCCTTGCAGAAATGGTCTTATTTCATCTAATGCTCTTTCAATTTCAGTCAATTTCTTATTCATAATTATGAACAACCAGCCATAGTTTTAATTTTAACAATTTCTGTTGGCGGCAAATTAGTATTTCTTTCAGTTAAATTAATTATCAACTTCCTTGTAATATCCTCAAACACTCTACTCAGCTCAGTATCTTCTTGCAATGCTCCTGGCCTACCGATGTCACCAGATTCTCTTAGGCCTTGAATAATTGGTACTTCACCAATAAATGGTATATCAAAATCCTCAGAGAGATTCTTCACTCCATCTTTTCCAAAGATATAATACTTTTTCTTTTTATCATCTGGGGGATTAAAGTAAGACATGTTTTCAATTAAACCTAGAACAGGAATATTTATATTTTGTTGTCTATACATCGAAATTCCTTTTCTTGCATCAGCCATTGCAATTATTTGTGGTGTACTAACAACTATAGATCCATTTACAGAAAGTTTTTGGACTATGCTTAAATGAATATCTCCAGTGCCTGGTGGTAAATCAATTAATAGGAAATCTAACTCTTTCCAATCAGAATCAAAAATTAATTGATCAAGAGCTTTTGTTGCCATTGGACCTCGCCAAATAACTGCCTGATCCATTGATGTAAAAAAACCGATTGATAAAATTTTTACTCCATAACTTTCTAAAGGTTTCATTTTAGATTTTCCATCAACATCAACAGCCAAAGGCTTTCTTCCAACAAGATCGAACATGATATGCATAGATGGTCCATAAATATCAGCATCAAGTATTCCTACTTTAAAACCCATTTTGGATAAAGTCACAGCAATATTGGCAGTCACAGTAGATTTACCTACACCTCCTTTTGCGGATGAAATGGCAATGATATTTTTTATATTATTTAATTTATTTGAATCCTCTTTGTTGACAAACTTAGGTTTGAAGTTGATTTTAAAATTTAAGGTTGAATCAAAATTTTTAGACAAAACTTCAGTAATATTATTTCTTGCTTCAGATTTTGATTTGTGAGTGAAATTTTCAATTAACAAGTCAATAGTAATATCATTTGAGAATTTATTGATATTAACAATTTCAAAAGATGTATTAACCTCATTTATGAGTTCTTTAATCTTCTCCTTACTAAAAATTTGTTTTGACATAAACAACTAAAGCAAATTTAATGAATCATTAAAAATTTAACTATTAGGATCCCAAAAATGATTTTTGAAATTAATAATTGTATTGTTTTTAACTTCAATACCTTCATTGTTCAATAATTGTTCCATTAAGTCAGTTCCGTAAAAGTGGTGTTTACCTGTTAATACACCATTTCTATTGACTACTCTGTGAGCAGGAATATTTTTATTATCATGTGACGCATTCATTGCCCATCCTACAGTTCTTGATGAACTCGGAGATCCCAAAAACTTTGCAATTGCTCCATAGGTTGTTACTTTTCCTGCGGGAATTTTTTTCACTACTTTATAAACTCTTTCAAAAAAAGATTGTTCTTTCATTTTATTTGAAAAGATAAATAGGTTATTCTCTTATTTTTTTCCAAAAATATGTTTTCATAGTGAGTTTTAATATTTGTTACTTCCTCAGGAGCATTATAATTTAAATATATATCATGATTTGATTTTATTAATTTAAGATTTAGTGCTTCAATTAATCCAAGGGTATATCCATGTAAAAACTCACTATCAGTTTTAAGATGGATAATTCCTTTAGGTCTAATTATTTTTTTGTAGCTATTTAAAAAATTTATATTCGTCAATCTATGTTTTTGTCTTTGAATTTTAATTTGTGGATCTGGAAATGTAATCCATACTTCTGAAACTTCATTTTCAAAAAATAAAAATTCAATTAATTCAATTTGAGCTCTTATAAAGCAAGCATTTTTAATAGAATTAACAAAAGCATATTTTGCTCCACTCCAAATCCTTGCTCCTTTTATGTCCAACCCTATAAAATTCTTGTTTGGATATTTTTCGGCTAGTGAGCATGTGTATTCACCTTTTCCACAACCAAGCTCTAATACTATTGGATTATTGTTCTTAAAATAATCACTCCATAAACCTTTATACTTAAAGGAGTTAGCTAATAACTCTGATCTTGAAGGTTGAAAAAGATTACTGAAAGATAAATTTTCTTTAAATCTTTTTAATTTGTTTTTACTACCCAAAAAAATTGTTTTTGGTAAATTTAATTATTTTGATTTATCAATTGTAAATGAGAATTCAGAACCAATTCCAAAATCGCTTTCAACATAAATTTTTTCATCATGAGCATCAACTATATGTTTTACTATAGCTAGACCCAATCCAGAACCGCCACTAGATCTACTTCCACTTTGATCAACCCTGTAAAATCTTTCAAACAATCTATCTATATGATTTTCTTTAACTCCTATTCCATTATCTGTAACTCTAACAATTATTTTATTTTCAACTAAATCCTGTACAACAATCTCTGTTGTTCCATTTTCTCTTCCATATTTAATTGAGTTTTCTATCAAATTTATTATTACTTGCTCTATTTTTTCTTTGTCGGCATGAACATTAATGGGAGGATTATTTTCATGTTCAATCATCAATTTAATATTCTTTTTTTTTGCACTTATTTCAAGCATTTCAATTGAGTTATTTATTAAATCAACAACATCAAAATTAGATTTTCTTAAGTTGCTATCGCCTGTTTCTAATTTGGTAATAAAATCTAAATCTTTAACAATTAGGTTTAGTCTTTCAATAGATTTTCCAGCAATTTTTAAATATTTCTTATTTACAGATTTATCATCAAGTGCTCCATCAAGTAGGGTAAGGATATAACTCTGACTTGTGAAAAGAGGTGTTTTTAATTCGTGTGCTAGATTTCCAATAAATTCTCTCCTAAAAGTTTCTTGCTCTCGCATTTCACTTAATTCAATTTTTCTTTTATCATCAAATTGTTTTATTTGATCAATTAAATCATCCATGTCTGTAGTAATAGTTTTATTCAGATTTAAGTCTTGAGAAAAAAGTTGATTAGAAATTTCTTTTATCCTTCTATTTAAAAAATACTTGACAAAAAAACTTAACGATAAGTAAATGATAACAGTAGCTAAAAGAGTAAAAGATAAAAATAGAGGTTTTAGTAGATTAAATTCTTTAATAAAAAAACTTATAAGAATGGTAAAAACAGAAGAAACAATTAAAGAAAACAGAGCAATTTGTATTCTTAATTTATTTTTTCTTGACATTTAGCTTGAATTTATATCCAACACCCTTTACGGTTTTGATACATTTATCTCCAATTTTTTCCCTAAGTTTTCTTATATGAACATCAATTGTTCTATCTCCAACAATTACTTGTGTACCCCAAACCTTAGCCATGATTTCATCACGAGAAAAAACTTTACCTGGCTTAGATGCCAATAAATATAATAATTCAAATTCTTTTCTTGGTAAAGAAATATCTTCTTTATTTATTGTAATCAAATAAGATTCTTTATCTACTTTAATATCACCTAGATCAAGAACATTTGATAAATTATTATTAATCCTTTTTGAAATTGATGAGATTTTTTTTATTAAAATTTTTGGTTTTACTGGTTTGGTTACATAATCATCCGCACCTGCATCGAATGCAGCAATTTGAGTAAAATCTTCACCTCTTGCTGATAAAAAAATAATTCTTGTATTGGAAAGTTTACTTATTTTTTTTAGCTCTTCACAAGCTTCTATTCCATCCATTTCAGGCATCATAACATCTAGAATAATAATATCAGGAATGTATTTTTTTGCCTTTTCAATAGCTTTTTTACCATTATTTGCTGACTTTACATCATATCCTTCCTTATCTAGATTATACTTTAATATTTCAATAATATCAGGTTCATCGTCAACAATTAAAATCTTTGTAGGTAATTTTTTCATTATTTTGTGAAGTTAAAAATTAAAAATAAAAATGTAGTTAACTTAACAATAACTTAATATTGAAAAATTTAGACAACATAGATTTAATAAATTCAAAAAATTTTGACTCAATAGCTCTTGAAATTTTTAAGTATCAATTTCAAAATAATAAAATATATAATAGCTATTGTGAGCAATTAAATATAAAAGTTGAAACAATTAATTCGATAGATAAAATTCCATTTCTTCCAATTTCTTTTTTTAAGACTAATAAAGTATTATCTACCAATAATGAAATAGAAAAAGTATTTATAAGTAGTGGAACAACTGGAACTGAAAGTTATCATCATATTTCAGATCTTAAATTATATGAAAAAAGTATAAAATTGTGTTTTAATAATCATTATGGTAATTCTTCTAATTATGCTTTTTTAGGAGTAACCCCAAAACCAATGGAAAAACCAAATTCATCACTTATTTACATGATTGATTATTTAATAAAAAACTCAGTATACAATGAAAGTTCTTTCTGTGAAAATGCTGATGAACTAAATGATAAAAGTTTATTTTTTGAAAAAAATAATATTAAATACATCATATATGGTCTTTCTTACGCATTGCTAGATCTTTTAGAAAAATCTAGTTTTTCATTTAAAAAGGCTACTATTATTGAAACTGGTGGCATGAAGGGTAAGAGAAAAGAAATTTCAAAAAAAGAACTTCACAAATTATTTGCATCAGGTTTTGGTACAAAAAAAATAAATTCTGAATATGGTATGACTGAGCTCTTGTCTCAAAGTTATTCTCATTCAGATTTGAATTTTAAAACACCTAAAACAAAAAAACTATTAATAAGAGATATTAACGATCCATTCAAATTATCAAATTTTGGTAGAGGTCCAATTAATATTATTGATTTATCAAACATTTATTCATGTTCATTTATTGCCACTGATGATTATGGCTTGATTAAACAAAATGGATTTGAATTGTTAGGACGCTTGGAAGAATCTGACTTAAGAGGATGTAACCAAATGCTAAGCCAATACTAAAAGAGAATAATTTTTTTTACCTCTTTGAACAACTAAATATTTACTGTGAATTAATTCAATAGATGATAAATCTCTGTTAGAATCAATTTTTTCTTTATTTATTGATACAGAATTTTCTTTCAAGCTCCTAAAGACATCAGACTTAGATTTAAACAAAGGAGAAAATTTTAAAAGTTCATCAATAGAAGAACACTTATTATATTCATCATAAGTAATTGAATTAGTTGGAACTCCTTCAAAAACTTGAGTAAAGGTTTCTTCATCAATATCAGAAAAACTTGAGTCTTTATTTTTTGAAAATAAAATATTCGAAGCATTAAGGACTTTTTCTAAATCTTTTTCAGAGTGAACCATTTTAGTAAGTTTAGAGGCAATAAATTTTTGAAGAATTCTTTCATGGGGAGCTTTGAGGTGTTGATCAATTAGTTCCTCAACAAATTCTCTAGATTCGAAAGTAAAAATCTTAATGTATTTTTTTGAATCTTCATCGGAAGAGTTTAACCAATATTGATAAAATTTATATGGTGATGTTTTGTCTTTGTCAAGCCAAACATTTCCTTCTTCTGTCTTGCCAAATTTTGTACCATCAACTTTGGTTATTAATGGGCAAGTCATTGCATTAGTCTTTTTTCCTGATTTTTTTCTTATTAATTCTACACCAGATGTTATATTTCCCCATTGGTCGCTACCGCCCATTTGAATTGAACAATCATGCTTTTCATTTAAATAATAAAAATCATATGCTTGAAATAATTGATAGGTAAATTCTGTGAAAGACATTCCATCTGAGCTATCAATTCCAAGTCTTTTTTTTACAGAATCTTTAGACATCATATAATTTACGGTAAGAGCTTTACCAAAATCTCTAAAAAATTCAATAATGTTTAACTTGTTACACCAATCAAAATTATTTAAAATTATAGCTGAATTTTTTACACCATCAAAATTTAAAAATTTAGAAAATTGAGCCTTCAGTGATTTGATATTCTCATTTATAATTTCCTGACTTAATAAATTTCTTTCTTTTGATTTTCCTGAGGGATCTCCTATCATTCCTGTAGCACCACCTATTAATATAATTGGTTTATGACCATAATTTTGAAAATGCTTTAAAATTATTAATTGTACTAAACTTCCAATATGTAATGAATCAGAGGTAGGATCAAATCCTATATAACCAACGCATATATTATTACTTATTTCATCCTCAAAAGATGGAGTAATATCTTGTACTAAACCACGCCATTTTAATTCTTCAATGAAATTCATAGATTTTACCCAAATTTATTTAATTGATGGCATTATTTAATGAATCTTTTAAAGTTTTTAACTTTTGATCCAATCCTGAATAAATTTTTAAGTAAAGTTTTGGGTTTTTTGTGTAATAGTCGTTGCTTCTTACAAAAGTTAAACAATCAATTTTATGTTTATTAAACAAACTAGAATCTCTAACTGAAAAATAATTACTATTAGATTTATTTGTAAATCCCCTGCTTGAATTTATTAAATTTACATCAAACAAGAAATCAATCATTTTTTTTTGATCCATAATATTTTCAGGTAATTTTTCATTACAACCAATTGAAATAATAAACACAAAAATTATTGACTTAATTTTCATTATTAAAATTAATTTTCATACCTAATTTAGAATCGTCAAGATTACCATTATTAAATGCAAGGTGTCCATTAACAAAGGTATGAGTGATGACAGAATTAAAAGTTTTTCCCTCAAACGGGGACCATCCACATTTATACAAAATGTTATTAGAACCAATTATTTGTTTTTTGTTAGGATCTAGAATTACAAGATCAGCATAATATCCCTCTTTGATATAACCTCTTTTGTTAATTTTAAAAATTTTAGCAGGGTTATTACACATTTTTTCTACAATTTTCTGCAAAGTGATTTTTTTATTTAAATAATGTTCATACATAACTATCAAAGAATGTTGAACCAAAGGACCGCCACTAGGACAATTTAAATAATTATTTTGTTTTTCTTTTAATGTATGTGGAGCATGGTCAGTTGCCACAATATCAATTCTGCCTGAATTGAGAGCATCCCAAAGAGCATCTTGATCTAATTGTGATTTGACTGCAGGATTCCATTTAATAAGAGCTCCTTTTTCTTTATAGTCTAAGTCATTAAATGATAAATGATGAATGCATACTTCGCTTGTTATATTTTTATTTTCCAGAGGAAGTATTTCAAAAAGTTTAGACTCTGATTTTGTAGAAAGATGAAATACATGTAATCTTGAATTACATTTTTTTGCAAGATCAATAATCCTTAATGTAGATTTAAGACATGCTTCCTCAGATCTTATTTTTGGATGATATTCAATAGGAATATTATCTCCATATTTTTCTAAGTATTTATTTAAGTTTTTTTTAATTATAACTTCATCCTCACTATGTACAACTACAGGAACTTTTGAAAATCTCAATATATCCTCTATAGCATTATAATCATCTACTAGCATATCTCCAGTTGATGAACCAAGGAATAGTTTAATTCCAGGTATCTCATTAAAATCTAATTTTTTAACCTCGCTTAGATTAGAGTTTGTACCGCCAAACATAAATGAAAAATTAGCTAATGAGTTATTAGCTGCTATCTGAAACTTACTTTTCAAATTTTCAATAGTTGTTGTCTGAGGATTTGTGTTTGGCATCTCAAAATATGAGGTTACTCCACCTGCAACGGCCGCTCTAGATTCTGAAAAAATAGTTCCTTTATGACTCAAGCCCGGTTCTCTAAAATGAACCTGATCATCAATTATTCCTGGAAATAAAAATTTATCACTACCATCAATAATTGCACAACCATTTTGCTCAGA